>DCGD01000013.1:0-11775 GCA_002315195.1 Prevotellaceae bacterium UBA1787
CGTGTTATCCTGATTGGTAAACTGATACTTGAATTTCCAATTAAAACTCTTGGGCAACCCTGACGTGTTGTCGTAATTCAAGCCAAGGATTCCGGCATGATGTTGCGCTGTCGTGCGCCGGTGATTTATCCATACGTAACCATGGGAATCAAACAAAATCTTATCAAAGGTAGGATAACCCTTGAGAGAGGCGAAATAGTATGATTTCCAACCGCCTTTTGCAGTCTTGATTCTCAGGATTGTGTCAACTTGGTTGTTCATCATCCATAGATTGCCTTGTGTGTCGTAACTGAGTCCGGTAACGCGGGTGAAGAGGCGCGGATTCTTGTCTTGGGGCAGAATGGTTGACAATGGAGAATTGCCACTGTCATAGTGTTTGTAATATTGAAAGTTTCGATACTCATACAATCCACCATTGGCACTTGAGGCAAAATGGTGCGATGGGTCATTGGGGTCTTGAACAAGGGAAGTAATATCGATATAACGAATTCCTGTTTTTTGGGAAACGCTATCCTCTTTGAAACTTAACCAACTGCCGTTTTCAAACAGCATGATGGTCGCATCATTGACAATGCCCGTATAATTCAAGTCACCACCTGCTATGAGCAATCTGCCCGTTGAAGTATAACTTAGATGATATGGCAAATTACGTATGGGACTGTTTGGAACGACAGGTGTGCCGACTGATGACAAAGAATCGTTTTTCACTTCATAGCATAAAAGCCCTTTCATGCCGCAACTCGCCCAAAAATATTCACCGTCATACGAAACACTCTTGAACGCATTGGGTTGTTTGTATGTAGAAACTTTTTCGTCTTTATCAATCACGCATATCTGAGAATCATTGAAAGTCACGATGTTTTCGCCACAAATTTGATAGGAAGGATAATTTCCTGAAACAATGGAAGTAAGTTTGGCAGTATTAAGGTCTATGCGAAAGATACCACTGCCCGCCCTGATGTACAATTGCTTGTTGAATGCAAAGATATAACCGAAAATACCCGTTGACAGGCATTTCCAATTGCTCACGTCCAACAAGTTCTTTTTTGTATCGCCTACAAAAAGTCCGTCCGACGTTGAAGCGTAAATGTTTTTTCCGACCTCGGTGCAACTGTTCACTTTTCTTCCGAGATTGTAGGTGTTTGAAAATTCCCGGTGTTCCATATTGACAACCATGACATGATTGCCAACTGCCAAATATGCGTTGCGTCCACTTACGGTGATGCTGTTGATGGTCTTGTCTGTCAAGGTACTGCTCTTGAACTCCGCCATGTTCGTAATGCTGTCATTGACACCCAAGACATCAATGTTATTGTCCGAATAAACCAAGAGAAACGCCTCTTCTTCCTCGTTGTATATCATCTGACTGATATCTGTACCGCTCAATCCTGAAGGTTTGGAAAAGGTCTTCACCATTGTTTCACCCGAACGATAGGTAAAGACACTTCCTGAAGCCAATGAATAGACCTTCCCTTCAACTGCATGATTGTATGTGTTGTTATGATAAGACATGTATGCGGTCCAATCACGTGCATGCATGGAACATACAAAAACAATGCACGACAAAATGACAAATGTTCTCTTCATGACAATGGTATTAAGTTTTTCGGATATAAGACAAGATTTTGTATTAGTAAAGGTAAGAAAGAACCTTTCAACTAAGAACTTTCATTCTGTTCTTTTGAAACAAAATATTGTGCAAGAGCCTTCACCGCGCGGGCCCTATGGCTGATTTTGTTTTTTCGCTCCTCACCCATTTCAGCGAAAGTCTGTCCAAATTCGGCTATGGAGAAAACCGGGTCGTAACCGAACCCCTTTGTACCAAGACGTTCAGTCGTAATCACACCTTCAACCCTTCCGGTAAAAACATGCTCTTCGCCATTTTCAATCAATGCGATAACCGTGCGGAACGCAGCCCTTCGGTTTTTCTCACCTTTCATCACCTCGAGCAGTTTATACATATTGGCCAATGGATTCTGATCCTCTCCGGCAAAGCGCGCCGTATGGACGCCGGGTCCCCCGTTCAATGCCTCCACCTCAAGTCCGGTATCATCGGCAAAGCAATCCATTCCACATCGGTCATACACAAAATGCGCCTTTATCAAGGCATTTCCTTCCAACGTATCCGCCGTTTCGGGAATGTCGCCCTCAAGATGAATATCCTTCAAACTAAGTATTTCAGCATAGTCCGACATGATTTCACGGATCTCGTGCAACTTATGTAGATTGTTTGTCGCAAAAACCAATTTTTTCTTTGTTTCCATATAGGTGCGTTTGTTATTTGTATTATTTTGAAACAATTTCGAACGGTACATTGCCAAGTTCGGCGGCCGTATCTGAAAAAGAAGAGTAGTAACTTCCCAAAATATGTTTCGTCTGCGATAGCGACCAAAGGTCAATCACAGCATCCTTAATGCCCTGATACTTGTCACGTCTCAATTCTATGTTGCGGGAGATAAGACGCCCTCCGTACCGCTTTCGTAAAAAATCCCTTACGTTGTCATCATCTGTGCATAGGAAGATTCGATCGGCCTTTCCCCGTTCCAACATCGCATCGATGCGTTCACGGAAAAGGGTCAATGGACTATGCAGAATGGCCTTCCGATTGTCTGAACGTCGGATATGCACGCCAAGGGTATTTTTCGTGAAATTCGATACCACATCATCAATTCGTTCCTTAATGAACGGCAAAGGCACGAATACCTGACTGACCATTGCGGATGGATAGGGAGACAATGCATAACAAGTATTCACATACATACTGGGGTATTTCTCCAAAAGTGAAGCAAAAGCCATATCAGAAGAAGGCCTGAAACAACGTTCCTCGTGAGAAAACTTGAATAATCGCATTAAATACGGCAAAAACAAATTGTCCTTAGTAGCCGGCGTGTCCATAAGTGAACCTTTCTCCATGGTCACACACGATGCTTGCAATGGTTCAAAGAGTTCATCAAACCGTGCCTGGCAATCCCATGCCGGTTGCCAGGCAATGCGTACTTGCGTCTGTGTTTGCAACGCAAATTGAACAACAGACGTCACAACGCGCATACGATTGCCCAAGCCGGAAATAGGCACAACGGTCACACCAATTTTCATTTTCCCTTGATTTTATCGAAACCATTGCCAAAAACACCTGCCACCTTCGCCTGCGACACGAAAGCCTTTGGGTCTATGGTACGAATGATGTTGAATATATGGTTGCTCTCCCTGCGACGGCACAACACCACCAGCACTTTCACGGTATTTCTTGTGTAATAACCACTGCCATCAAGTATGGTAACGCCTCGACCCGTCCTGGCGATTTCATGCGCAATGTATTCATATTCCTTGGAGAAAATCATGAATTGAACGGACTGCCGCACCATGTTCAGGAAATTGTCAAGGGCGGTTGTCTCTATTACCATTGTGCAAAAACCAAATATCAACAGTTCGACATTATGAAATACCAAATAACCGGAACTTATGATAAGTATATCTGCAAAGAGAATAGCCTGACCAAGACTTGTGTCGCGGTACTTGTTGACAATGGCGGCTATGATGTCAGTTCCTCCCGTACTTCCGTTGTTCAGGAACACGATGCCGATGCCTATACCCTCCAACACGGCACCAACAACACAAGACATGAAACTTTGGTCGCCAAGTATCTTAGGAAAAGTTCCATCCGTATTCATCGTGTAGTTTTGCATGACGGTAAGCAGGATTGTCATCGTGACGACGGCATAGATGGTGTTTACCATGAATTTCAGTCCCAAAATACGAAACGCCAACAACAACAGAAAAATGTTGACCACAAAGTATGTAACCTGAACAGGAATTCCTGTGGCATAGAAAATAACAGCGCCAAGACCGGTGACACCACCGGTGGTTATGCTGTAAGGAAGATGAAAACAGACAAAACCAACCACATACATGGCAATGCCTATCGTCATGAACAAAAAATCTTTAATCTGTCGTCTTACAACCATTGCATGCAATACCATAATCTAACCTTTCTATTGAGTTATATTCAACATTATTCGGCATGACGGGAGGCTTTTGTAAAAGCAAACATAGTCGCACTTTCTGCTTACTGGTTTCTCCTTACTCTTATTGGTGGTTAAAAACAAATTCTATCAAATTGGTTTCTTTTCTGACAGTGTTAATCATAATTTCAGCCGTTTCATCGGTAAAGTTCGCAAGTCCCTTGCAAGAATTCAAGCAATGTCGGTTCTTGAAAAGAGAAGAACGACGACAACGAGGCGAAAAAGAATTTCTTTGACAACAAGACCGAATTGGACCGGACAAACGTCATTTATGCACCCAAAACTTCCAAGAATTGTTTCTAACCACTACTCTAAATCATCGCCAACTTATTTGACGACGATATTTATGATGCGATGTGGAACAACGATGACTTTCACAATCCGTTTTCCATCCAAATATTTAGCGGCTGCCTCCGCCTCGAGTGCTGCCTTCTCAACGTCTTCCTTGGAAGCGGTTGTCGGCATATTCAGCGTGAAGCGCATCTTTCCATTGAATGACACGCTGATGGTTTCATTGCTCTCCACAAGATATTTCTCGTCATATTCAGGCCATGCGGCATCGCACACCGTCGTTTCATTGCCCAGTTGCTGCCACAACTCTTCTGCAATGTGTGGGGCGAATGGCGCAAGCAGACACACCAGGTCGGACAGAACACCTCTGTCATTGCATTTCTGCTGGGCAAGTTCACTGACACAAATCATGAAAGCGGAAATGGACGTATTGTAGGAGAAAACCTCCACATCCTGACTTACCTTGCGTATCAACTTATGAATGCTCTTGAGGTTGTCTGCCGTCGCCGTGCCTTCTTTGGGAAGAAACTCATTGTTGCGGTTCCAAAAAAGGTTCCACACTTTCCGTAGGAAACGAGCGCAACCATCTATGCCGTTGCTGTCCCAAGGCTTGCTCATGTTGACGGGTCCGAGGAACATTTCATAAAGACGCAGGGTGTCCGCACCATATCTGTCCACGATGTAATCGGGATTGACTACATTGTACATGCTCTTGGACATCTTTTCAACCGCCCAACCACACACGTACTTACCATCCTCAAGCACAAACTCCGCATCGTTGTATTCCGGACGCCAAGCCTTGAAAGCCTCAACATCCAGTATGTCGTTGCTGACGATGTTCACATCCACGTGAATAGGGGTCACATCATATTGTTCTTTCAAACCCAGCGAAACGTACTTGTTGGTACCCTGAATACGATAGACGAAATTACTTCGGCCCTGTATCATTCCCTGGTTTACCAATTTTTTGAATGGTTCATCCTCGCAACTGTAACCATAGTCATACAGAAATTTGTTCCAAAATCGTGAATAAATCAAGTGTCCGGTTGCATGTTCCGTACCACCGACATAGAGGTCCACGCCGCGCCAGTAACCATCCGCCTCGGGACTTACCAAAGACTTGGCGTTGTGGGCATCCATATAGCGCAAATAATAGGCGGACGAACCGGCAAATCCGGGCATCGTGTTCAACTCAAGCGGGAAGATGGTCTTTTGATCGATGCGGCTGTTGTCTGTTACACAGTTGTTGACCGTATCCCATGCCCACCGGGTTGCGTTTCCCAATGGTGGCTCGCCCGTTTCGGTAGGAAGAAAACGCTCCACCTCCGGCAATTCAAGCGGAAGACAATCTTCGGGAATCATGTGAGGAATGTCACCGTCGTAATATACGGGAAACGGTTCACCCCAATAACGCTGGCGACTGAAAATGGCGTCACGCAAACGGTAGTTCACTTTCACGCGTCCCAACTGATGTTCACTCACGTATTTCTTCGTAGCGGCAATGGCTTCCTTGATGGTCAGGCCATTTAGAGAGAAATCTATATAAGGCGTTTTATCGTTGCGGGGAGAATTGCATACAATACCTTCCTTGGCGTCAAAACTCTCCTCACTCACATCACAACCTTCCACCAAGGGAACGATAGGCAGATTGAATGTCTTTGCAAAAGCATAGTCGCGGCTATCGTGTGCGGGAACTGCCATAATGGCACCTGTTCCATAACCAGCGAGCACGTAATCACTCACCCATACCGGGACAGCATCACCCGTAAAAGGATTGATGGCGTATGAACCGGTAAACACACCCGTTTTCTCATTCTGCATCATGCGTTCGCGCTCCGTTCGTTTCTTCGTTCGGTCAACGTATGCCTTTACCGCCTCCATCTGCTCAGTTGTGGTCAGTTCCTCCACCAACTCACTCTCCGGAGCAAGAACCATGAACGTGACACCAAACATTGTGTCGGCACGGGTGGTAAAGATAGTAAACGTCTTGTCGCTGTCCTTTACTTTGAACACCACCTCGGTTCCCTCGCTTCTTCCAATCCAATTGCGCTGGGTATCCTTGATGGAATCCGTCCAATCGATTTTGTCCAAACCATCCAACAGACGACCTGCATAAGCAGAGACACGCAGACACCACTGCTTCATCTTCTTTTGAACGACAGGATAGCCGCCTCTTACACTGAGTCCCTCCACGACCTCATCGTTTGCAAGCACCGTACCCAACTTCGGGCACCAGTTCACCACCATGTCACCAAGGTAGGCGATGCGATAGTTCATCAACAACTTCTGTCGGGCATTCTCATCCATGGCTTTCCATTCAGCGGCGGTAAACTGCAAGTCTTCCGACTGGGCTACGTCCAAACCTTCCGTTCCCTGCACCTCGAAATAGTCTGTGAGTTGGCTGATGGGACAGGCTTTCCGCGTCTTGTTGCAATAGAAACTGTCAAACATCTTTTGGAAAGCCCACTGGGTCCAATGATAGTAATCCGGCATACAGGTACGCACTTCGCGGTCCCAATCAAAAGAAAAACCAATCTTGTCCAGTTGCTCACGATAGCGGCTGATGTTCTGCTCCGTTGTTACAGCCGGATGCTGTCCTGTCTGAATGGCATACTGCTCCGCTGGCAATCCGTAGGCATCATATCCCATGGGATTCAGGACATTGTAGCCTTTCATGCGCTTGTAACGCGCATAGATGTCAGAAGCGATGTAGCCTAAAGGATGACCCACATGCAATCCCGCTCCTGAAGGGTATGGGAACATATTCAGCACATAGTACTTTTTCTTGTTTTCGTCAATTTCTACCTTATAAGTCTTATTCTCCGCCCATTTCCGGCGCCATTTCTTCTCAATGTCTCTGAAATTGTATTCCATCGTATATTGTATTATTTTTTAGTCTATCTATGGGTGCAAAGTTACGAAAATAGTCATGAGCAAAGACACCATAATATAAAAAAGATGTCTCATGACATTGTCGGTTGGCACTTTCTTCTCATACTGCCAACTAAACGAAAAAAACGCATGGTAATGATTTGTCAATTCCTGATTTCAAAGGTAGCATGAAACTGTACTTTGTCACAGGTGAATTATCAATCCAAGACCATTTTTGGAAGTTTTCCGACCGTTCCAAACTCACAAAATGAAAACCTATGGACACAATGCAGATAATCGCCATAACAACAAGTCAGCCTTTCTTGGGTTGCTCCCAGAAAGGCTGACAATTAAAGTTGAAATGCAAAGAATTGATTAATGACCACCCAAGGCCGAGTACAATGCGACCATGGCCTGCGCACCACTGCTGTAGTTCTCCACCTCGTCATACTGGGCCTGCAACAAATTTTGAAGGGCTATCAACACCTCAATGTAAGTTGAAGTGCCATTGTTCATAAGTTCCTGAGTCGCCATGACGGTCTCGTTCAGGGAAGCGACCTGTTTTTGGAACAATGGTATCTTGTCGGCGGAAGCCTTGCAGTCACCCAATGCGTTCCCTATTTCATGCACTGCATCTATCACGGTCTTTCGGAAATTGACGACAGCCTTCTGCTGCTCCAAACGTGATATCTTCAAGTCCGCACGCAAACGACCACCCTGGAAAATGGGCTGAGTCAATGAACCAATGCCCTGCACAAACCAAGTTTGTGGAACCATCCAGCCACCATTGGCGGTAATGGCAATATTGGGATAAAGATTGCCTTTGCTGATTTGCATGTTGTAGAAAGCAGTTTCCATCTGACGTTCAGCAGCCCTGACATCGGGTCTGAATTTCATGATGTCGGAAGGCACCCCGACACCAAGTGTTGACGGAAAGTCCAATTGATTGGGAACACTTCGGGGAATTGAAAAATAAGGTTTATCCAACAATCGGCATATTGAATGTTCCGTTTGATTGATGGCTCGTTCCAAGGTGATTATATTCGCACGAAGGCTTTCAAGCTGCGCGCTGGTCTGATGCACGGCAGCACTCGTATAACTTCCCGCCTCAAACAAAGCCTGCACACTTTCCAACGTCTTCTCATAGAGAGACACCATCTTCTGCGAAATGACAAGCTGCCTGTCCTGGCTCAGCAATTGATAGTAAAGCGTGGCAACAGCCGAAATCAACCGGCACGTCACCGCCTGCCTATAATCTTGTGCGTATTCAAGTTCCGACTTCGCCTTGCGCCGCGAGTTGGTAATCTTTGCACCGAACACATCCAACTGCCACTGCGAACTGACACCCAATGAATACTGCCAAGGTTCGTTTAAATTGACATTTTTGGAAACGCCGCCGGTGGGAGAAAACGCCAATGTCGGCAGATATGCCAATCGTGACGTTTTGTACATAATCTGCGCCTCATCTATATTCAGCATGGCGGTCTGCAAATCCGTACTGCTGGAAAGAGCGGTATCAATCAAATTTTTCAAGTATCCATCCTGAAAAAATTCACGCCATCCCACCTGCGCCAAACTCTGGCCATTATCTACTTTCTCCTCACCGTAAATGTTCTCCGGTATCTTGGCTGTTGACTCGTATTTCTCATACACACCGCAACCCGACAACAGCGATGCCGCCAGCATCGCACCAAGGAAAGTGAAATGAATATTTACCTTTTTTGTTCTCATAATTACTATATTGACTGTTCTTCCTCCTCTGAACGGGCAGGACTGAATTTATCATGGATTGACTGAAATACGATGTAGAAAGCAGGGGTAACGAACAGCAAAGCAACGGTACCCACGGTCATTCCCCCTATGACGCCCCAAGCCAAAGACCAGTTACCACGCGCTCCCGCTCCCGACTCAATCGCCAACGGAAGCATACCCAATATCATGGTGGCGACAGTCATAAGAATAGGACGCAGACGATCCTTTGCGGCTCCCAGTGCAGACTGGAATATGGTCTCTCCCTCCGCATGATGCTGAACGGCGAACTCCGTAATAAGGATGGCCGTTTTGCACAACAAGCCGATAAGCATGATGACACCGGTCTGCAAATAGACATTGTTGCCATTTCCCATAAGGTACTCCAACGGTTTTACGAAAAGGAAAGATCCAAACAAGCCGAACGGTACGGTCATGATAACGGCAAATGGTATCCATACGCTGTTGTACAGACAGGAAAGTATCAAGTAGATTAACAACACACACAGGCAATATATGTACAAAGTCATGTTGCTGTTGGCCGATGCGTTTTCTTCGCGGGCCATACCTGCATATTCATAGCCGTAGCCTGCGGGATACACCTCGCTGTAAATACGCTCAATCTCTTTTCGCAAATCACTCTTTGTATAATCGCCGCCGGGCATGGCACAAACCTGTATCGCGTCAAACAGATTGAAATGCTTTTCGAATGAAGAGGCCAATTTAGGAGTAAGCGTTGCGAACTGTGATATTGGTGCCATCTGCCCTACACCTGTGCGCACGGAAATTTGCGTCAAATCTTCCTGACTTTTTCTGTACTCGGGAGCCGCCTGGATGTTCAACTGATACACCTTGCCGTATTGTGTGTAATTACCCACATATGAACCGGCAAGATAAGTTCCGACGGTACGCAGCACATCGGCCGGCGATACACCCATACGCTTGCACTCGGCAGCGTTCACATTTATGTCGTATTTTGGATAGTCCATGGAATATGACGTGGAGGCAAAAGCCACAACGGGTGATTCGTTCAACTTCTGAAGGAACTGATTCGTCAAGTCAACAAATTTCTGGTGGTCTCCACTTCCCGATTTGTCCTCCATGTACAAATCAATGAAACTACCTGTTCCATATCCCGGAATCTGAGGCATTTGGAATGCGGAGACTTTCGCTTCGGGTATGGCTGTTGAACAAAGCGCAGGTATCTGTTCATAGGCTATCTTGAGACTGGAGAAAGCCTCACGATTCGACCAATTCTTAAGTCTTACAATCAAGCTTCCGAAATTTGAACCCGTACCTGAAGACATGCCATAGCCGGCAACGGTGGTCACCTTCTCCACTTCGGGCAAAGCCTCCACAATCTTGGACACTTTTTCCAAAGTCTTTTCCGTTTCATTGAGGTATGTGCCGGGCGCAAGCGCAACGTCACACAACACCGAACCCTGATCTTCCTCAGGAACCAAATCCTCTTTGGCGTTTGACATCATGAACACCATCAAACCTATTGCGATTACGAACATCACCATGGAAACCGCAGGGCGTTTTATCCACATGGCAATAGCCTTGTTGTACTTGGTTGCCAACGCTGAATAAGAGGCGTTGTAGGCTTTCTTCGTCAACGCGGACAGACTTAGTCCCGACCTGGTGGCGTCACTGTTGCTCTTTATTTTCATCATGATGGCACACATTGCAGGACAAAGAGTCAAAGCCGACACCATGGACAATCCAACGGACGTGGCAATGGTCACGCCAAACTGCGTGAAGAACGAACCACTTGTGCCTGGCATGAACGTAACGGGAATGAACACGGCCATAAACACCAATGTACAGGAAACAATCGCCAGACGGACCTCGCTCATGGCGTCACTTGTGGCGCGACGGACGGACTTGTAACTGCCCGTCTCCAACTTGGCCATCACAGCCTCAACAACCACTATGGCATCATCAACGACCGTACCGATGGCAAGAACCAACGCAAAAAGCGTCAGGAGATTCAACGAAAATCCCGCCAGCTTGACACAGGCAAAGGTTCCGATAAGGGATACGATAATGGATACCGACGGTATGAACGTAGCGCTGAAATCCTGAAGGAAAAAAAACACTACCAAGATTACCAGGATAATCGCTATGATGAGAGTCTCAATGACCGAATCCATGGAAGCTTCAAGGAAATCGTTGGAACACTGCAGGACATTGAATTCCAACCCTGCCGGTAAGGTTTTCTTCACTTCTTCGTACATCTTGAATATTTCCTCGTTCACCTGTGAAGCGTTTGCTCCCGGAGCCTGATTCACGATATACATGGAACAAGGCGTTCCCTCACTGTTACAACGGAAATTATAGAATTTGCTCCCAAGTTCCACATCCGCCACGTCACTCATTCGGAGGACGTTTCCATCGGGGAGCGATTTCACCACAATTTGCCTGAACTCGTCAATTGTCTGCAACTGACCCTTGTATTCAATATCCAATTTGTAGGTTTCGCCTTCGAAACCACCTGTAGGTGTCACGATGTTCTGTTCACCGATTGCAACGGCGATTTCTTCCGGGGTAATATTATAGGTAGCCATCACATTGGGTTTCAACCACACGCGCAAAGCGTATGGGTTACCCAAGAGTTGCACGTTTCCGACACCGGAGATACGCTTAAGTTGAGGAAGAATGTTAATATCGATGTAGTTGGTAAGAAAACTCTCGTCAAACTGTCCGTTGGTACATCGAATCTGCGTCATCTGCAAGATTGAGTTTTGGTTTTTCTCGCAAGTCACACCCACCTTCGTAACCTCCGGGGGCAAAACGCCAAGAGCCTTGGAGATGCGGTTTTGAACAAGCACGCAAGCCA
>DCGD01000013.1:11780-15196 GCA_002315195.1 Prevotellaceae bacterium UBA1787
AAGCCATATCCGCATTGGTACCCTGCTTGAAAACGACATTGATTTCCGCTGTTCCGGTGGCATCTGAAGTGGAATACATGTAATCCATCTGATCCACACCATTTACCACATCCTCAATAGGCATTATCACGGCTTTCATGACGCTGTTGGCGTCCGCGCCTGAATAATAGGCCGTGATTCTAACAATAGGCGGTGCTATGTCGGGATATTGCTCAACGGGAAGCGTCATCAACGATATTCCACCGACCAAACACGTCAGCACACTTATCACCATCGCCCATACAGGATGGGTAACAAAGAAATTCAAAGGTCCTTTGCCTTTTTGTTTCCCCGCGGGGACAACATTCTGTATTTCATTTTCCATTTCTACCGTCAGAAATAAAAGGTTTTCATACTAACGGATTTTTTGTCCTTCCATCACGTTGGCAACGCCATTGGCAAGAATCTCATCTCCTGATTGCAGTGATTTGTCAGCCACAATGAATTCCTTTCCATCGTTGGTCGGATAAACATCCAATACGACACCCAAGGCCTTTCCCGCTGCATCGACTTTATAAACCAAGT
The DNA here is from genome assembly GCA_002315195.1 of Prevotellaceae bacterium UBA1787. Next base: position 12,345 of record DCGD01000013.1, read on the forward strand.
ATTTGTCCTGCAGTTTTTTGCAAGCCGTCTGAGGCAGAACAAGAATATTCTTGGAATTATAGGGAACCACCACATTGGCGGAATTGCCGGAATGTAGAATGCCGTTCGGGTTAGGAAAATCCACATACACCGTAACCGTTCCCGTATTCTTGTCCACCATACCACTCATGCTGCGGAATTTTCCCTTTTCGGAATAGGTTTTGCCGCCCTTCAGTTCCAGGAAGAATTCAAGCATCTCGTTCATCGTTTTTCCGTCCTTGGTCTTGTATCCGCTTGTCGTGCTTACAAGTCCGTCCTCCTCCACGGATTCCATAAGCAATTGTTCCGGAATGGAGAAACTTGCCGTTATGACACCTTGCGCGCTGACGGTCGTCAGGGGTGAAGACATCATGGGACCTATCAAGGAACCAATTTTATACTCCTTTCCGCTGACAACTCCCTCGATAGGTGAAACAACAACGCAACGTTTCAGTTCCGTCTCCGCTATCACCAACTGCGCTTCGGCCTGTGACTGTTGGGCAACCGCCGTATTATATTCATTCAATGCTGTATTGTAAACAAACGATGACACGATTTTCTTGTCATACAGATTTTTTTGCGACTCAAGTTTCAGTTTGGCTGATGCCACAACCGCCTTCGCCGCCTCTATGTTCGCACGCATGGTACGCACCTGCATCTCCTGCTGCGTGGACTCTATCTTAACCAACGGCTGTCCTTTCTTCACCAACATGCCATTCTCGTAAAGAATAGATACAACTCTTCCTTCCACTTGTGGATACACCTCAACATCATTTACACCTTTCAAAATTGCCGGAAAACTGTAATTGACGGTACGGTCAACTGGCTGAAGCTTAACAATCTCATACTTTGGCAACTCCTGTTTCTGTTTTTGTTCCCCAGAACAGGAACACAGCACACATGCCGTGAACAAAATAGTAATAATATTATACCTCATAATTGCTTTAATATAGTAAGTATGCAAAAATACGAAATAATATCAATAATTCTTTGTGTCTTGGACAATTTTTGTCTTTTAACATCTCAAAAAAGAGTACGCGACACTTTGGACGCACACTCTTTTTTAGAAACATAACATGTCATTTCTGTCCGTAAAGTCTGAAGCGACACATGGTATGTAAATGCAAGATTCTTGAACTGCACACATAACAAAACAAAACCGCAATCAGCTTTTGGACTCTACAAACCAACAGTCTGTTTTATATGATATATTTTCAAAGACTTGAACCATAGTTCGCTATGCAATCCTATTCATACATTGCAGGCGAACCTGTCCAAAACAAAATACCTTCAAACCATTATAAGATTCTTCCCACGAATTTGACGCTAACACAAGGATAAACGGAAAGTGTCGTCAGTGTCTTGACAAAGCCTCCTCCGCCATTCAAGTTTTCCTTGCTCAGCTCATGACCTTTGTTGTAAACCTTTGGACTTCCCCAAAACATCACGCCGGCATCTACGCAGCACCCAAAACGATGGGCTTTGGGTATGGCGCGACCGAAACCAAAGCCGACATAAGGACGGAAGCCGCCGACTTCGATGGTTCCACTGACATTACCACGGTCATCGGGCGTGAGGAGATAATCTCCAATCTTGGCTCCTATCGGGCTGTCGGCATGGGTTTTGTTGTAATTGGTCACCTCCATAAGGACACCCTCTTTCGTGTTGCTGACCGCAATGATTTCCTTGGCTCCAAAATAGGCGCCGACAGTGGCATGGAAGGAACTGTTTTGGAATGGATAAGCATCAAAGAGTATCTTTCCTGTGTTCAGTTTCAATTTCCCCTCAACTTCCACATTGTTTGGTATGTTGTAAGTGGAAGGAATGCTTGTCGGTTTCTTGAGATCAACAGTACTGCTATACTTGAAACGAGGCATGAAATCCATACCGGCCCGTACTGCCACATAATCCGTAATGGGCGCAGCCACTTCAAAACCAATACCTGTCGTACCTAAATCCACCCCGAATGAGAGATGGTTGAAAATTTGGTTGTCTTGTGCGTTGACACCGATGGCCATCAACGCAAGACCAATCATAATGAAAGTTTTTTTCATGGGTTTATTGTTTTTAAGTTGTTTCTCTTACTTTGACATACATGATTGAATGATGCGCAAAACGCTGATAATTTGGAAATATGGATACTTGAAAACACAACCACACAATGTGTGCGTACAAAAAATGATTTTTGCAAAGATAAGAACATTAATTTCATTTATCACACTTTTTATGTTTTTTTTTCACAATGTGACATGAATTATTGACACTATTGGATGCCATCGCATTATATTTGCTATTTTTGCAGTCATATTGTCATTTTACTTAATAAATTCACTGATGGTTTACTTGAAGAAAACTAAAAAACGCAATGGTTTACTTGCCCTTTCTCCCATGCTTGTCATGGTATTCTTGTTTCTAATGCTCGGTCTTTTGATGAATGGCATTTCAAACGTCCCACCCTTGGCTGTGTTTCTGATAACCTCGGTTTATGCCTTGTTTACGCTGAGAGGCGTACCGGCGGACAAACGCATTGACACATTTTCACGAGGCGCGGGAGAAGAAGGTTTGCTTTTGATGGTTTGGATTGTAATCCTTGCAGGGGCTTTCGTTGAAACCGCCAAGCAACTGGGAGCTGTTGACAGCATTGTGAACATGACGCTTTCGATACTGCCCCCGTCGCTGATACTGCCCGGGGTGTTTTTTGCTTCCTGTTTTATCTCCCTTTCCATTGGATCGGCATTCGGAACGGTAGTTGCCCTTGCCCCCATTGCCGCCCAACTTGCCGACAGTACGGGAATGGACATGGTTCTGTTGGTCGGAGCCTCAACGGGTGGCAT
>DCGD01000013.1:15208-22857 GCA_002315195.1 Prevotellaceae bacterium UBA1787
GGTGGCGCCTTTTTCGGTGACAACCTATCTTTCATCTCTGATACGACCATCGTTGCCACACGTTCACAAGGCTGCAAGATGAAAGACAAATTTCGCGAGAACATTCGCTTCGCGCTACCCGCCGCCATCATCACAGCGCTCATTTATGGCTTCCTCGGACAAGGGCAAGCGACAAATCTCGAAATTGGGAATTTCAATTGTCTCCTCGTTTTGCCATACCTGTGCGTGCTGATTCTCGCCATCATTGGAATAAACGTAATGTTGGTGCTGTTTGTAGGCATTCTTATGAATGGTGTAATAGGAATGAGCATGGGCATATTCTGTTTCAATGAATGGATAATGGGGATTGTCAATGGAATGTCCTCGTTAGGTGGCATCATATTCGTCATGATGATGGCTGGAGGTATTCTGATAATCGTCAGTGAAGGCGGAGGACTTACATGGATTATGAAATTAATCACCAAAAATATACACAACCGCAAAGGTGCAGAAGCCAGCATCATCTGTCTGTCCGCAATAACCTGCATGTGTACGGCCAACAATACCATCGCCATTGTGTCTCTCGGAAAATTGGCAAAGAGCATTTCAGAACGTTATGGCATTGAACCACGTCGTTCAGCAAGCCTGGTGGACGCATCGACATGCTGTATTCAAGGTTTGATACCCTACGGAGCGCATCTGATGTTCGCCGCGACCACTGCCGGCATCTCTGCCATCGCACTTGTACCCTACGAATTTTATCCCGTCATTATGGGAGTATTTATGACAACCACCATCTTTCTGCGCAAAAAGAAAACGACAAGCAAGCAGGACCAAAAATAAACAAGACATATTTATTATCCCTCTAAGACTTGTAATATTTCTATGGTACTCCACAAAACAAAGCGCAACGGACTCCTCGCCTTGTCACCCATGTTTTTCATGATTGTCCTATACTTACTTTTCGGATTCTTCATGGGTGGTTTTTCAAAAGTTCCGCCTTTGGTGGTTTTTCTGATAACATCCGTTTACGCCCTGTTTACCCTGAGAAAGGTTACAGCGGAAAAACGCATTGACATTTACTCGCGAGGAGCCGGTGAAGAGGGTTTGCTCTTGATGGTATGGATTTTCATCCTTGCCGGGGCTTTCGTGGAAACGGCAAAGGCGTTGGGCGCCGTGGACTGCATCGTCAACATGACGCTGTCGTTTCTTCCATCCTCCCTTTTGTTGCCGGGCCTGTTTTTCGCCTCATGTTTCATATCCCTTTCCATCGGATCTGCATTTGGAACGGTGGTCGCCCTTGCGCCCATTGCCGTTGGACTTGCTGACAGTACGGGAATGAATGCCACACTCTTGCTTGGAGCCTCGACCGGAGGGGCGTTTTTCGGAGACAATCTCTCATTCATTTCCGACACGACCGTTGTGGCCACACGTTCGCAGGAATGTGAAATGAAAGATAAATTCCGCGAAAACATCACTTTCGCTCTCCCTGCGGCCATCGTTACGGCCGTTATCTACATTTTCCTCGGACAAGGACATGACACGCATTTGGTAATTGGAGATTATAATTTCATCCTGATTTTACCCTACTTGTGCGTGTTGGTGCTTGCCATAATCGGAGTAAACGTAATGTTGGTGCTGTTTGTGGGCATTCTCATGACGGGAGCCTTGGGAATAAGCACGGGTATATTCGATTTCAACGCATACATTGACGCAAATGTCAAAGGTATGGAGTCTATGGGGACATCCTGTTTCATAGCCATGATGACAGGAGGCATACTGAGCATCATCAAACAAGGCGGAGGTCTTACTTGGCTGATGAAAGCCATAACCAAACACATTCATGGAAGGAAAGCGGCAGAAGGAAGCATCGTGGTCCTATCCGCCATCACCTGTACGTGTACCTCAAACAACACCGTGGCCATTATTTCACTCGGACAGATAGCCAAAAGGATTTCCGAGCGCTACAATATCGGTGGACGACGCACAGCGAGTCTTCTTGACGCATCGACTTGTTGTGTACAAGGATTGCTTCCGTATGGCGTTCAAATCATGTTTGCCGCTTCAGCAGCGAACATCAACCCTATTGAACTGATACCGTATGAATTTTACCCTATGGCACTGTTCATAGGAACAATTGTTACCATCTTCCTTCGCAAAAGGAAGATGGTAAACAATAAACGCGTCAATTTTCAAGCAGGATAATCCATCCTTTCTTTGGATCTACTGGAATGGCGGCATCCTTCCGCCATGTTGCCGAAGTTTGGAAATGCTCAATGGCAGGTGCTTTCAATTCTGCCTTTGAAGAATCAAGCCCGATGCGATTCCAATCAATATCCAATCTTACTTTCTTGGCTTCATTGGAATAGTTTCCAACTGCAACCATCGTTTTTCCGTCCCTGACAAAAGCCGTTGCCTTCACTTGTCGGTCTGATGTCGCCACAATGGGCTTTTCTTCCCAAAAACCGTGCATTTCTGATTCTCTGATGCCAAAATCATCCCATGCCTTCCACAGAAAATGTGGATCGTGAATGGGATTTTCCGCATAATACGGATATCGGCATGTCATACCAAACAGCATTCCCAGCCATGGATTTCCGCCATCCCACAACATGTCGGCAGACAAGCCAAACGGTATCCCCGAAGACTCGATCAAATAATTCTCCGCACTCATATTGTCATAATGGAAAAACTCACCGAACCACAACTTGTCTATGTATGGGAAGAATTCGGTATATTGAATGGAAGGACTCTTGGAGTAATTGGTATTGGAATGTAGGTCGACCAGACATCCCGGCTTGACCGAATCCATCGCCCTGCGGAGCCGCTTGACCGTCCGGCGGTCAAAGGTGACATCGTCCATGTAGATACCATCAATATCGGTTTCGCGCACCATCCATGCGAGTCCTTCGATATAGTAATTGAACCAACGGGAATCTCCTTCCGCCATCATGATAGCGGCATCCGCGGGAGCCAGTCCCTTGTTGTGACCGAAAGTGAAATGATGATACCACATCGGCGTATAGTCCGTAACAAGATGTTCCTGCAACCATGCAAAACCTCCACCGTTGCCACCACTCATGATTTCAGTCCCAAGACTGCGAATGGCCCACATTTCCGTACAGGCGTTGCTAAGTTCACGCAAGGTGTAGTAAATTTTCACCTTGCATCCCTTGGCATGCAAATCGCTGATGTAACGGCGGAGCGTATCTACCTCAAGATAGGGATAGTTGATATAGGGATTGGTTCGGAGAGAATGATGGACATTGACCACCTTGACGCCTGCGGCTATGTCCTCATCGGTAGGTTTGACAATGCTTTCAGCGCAACTGTGGTAGTAACGGTCGGTAAACATCTTTTTCGACGTCAGTTTCTTGACGGGGGTAACAATCAACGCATACTCGTATTTAATGGAGGTGTCTTTGGCAAGACTGCGTTCGCCGCTGAATGCCGTCACCGTGACCTTTTCTCCATTCTGACCGATGCGGAAACCTCCGCGACCGGTATTATACCAACTGTCAGGGTAGGCCGGATGATAGACGTTAAGCAGGGGTCCGCTGTAGGAGGTACCTCTAAATTCACATTGTATGCCGGCATCTCCTGTTCCAATCCAAAAACTATCAAACGGCCACTTCAAATCTTCTCCAGTTGGTATGACGGATTCCTCCGAAACTGCGCCGACCATCTTCTTCGGTCCGTCCCAACCGCCAAGGAATGTCTGAGGCGTAATTCTTCCCTGAATGCCAAGTCCCTCGAATATATAAGCTATCTTTTTCTTTACGGGGATTTCCAATCGTATGTCGTCTATCTTAAGATTACGCTTTGCCTTGAAGGTGTAATTCACATCCAGCCAACCATCAAACTCCATACGATTCTCACAAGTCAAGAAGAAATCATCGTTTTCCATAGCGTAAGTGGACACATAGGTTCCATCCGTCAGTTTGTCCGACACTTTTGAACACGACAGTTTCTGTTCCTTGCCATCTATGATGATGACAAAGTGGAGAGCCTCGGCAAGTATGTCATTACCCCAAGAGTTAATCTGAAGAGGTGAACCTGTTTCCGCATTGAATACGACATTTCGTCCCAAACAGAAAGCCGTATCACCTGACACCTTCATGGGAACATATTCCGAAGTGGGCTTGTCCTCAATGCCCAAAGTGGAATTCAACCAGCGCAAACGACTGTGTTTCCATACCTCGGAGTCTCCGCGATCTTTTACCGACTTTCCTGAAACTTTGATGGAGATAGGCACAGATGCCGACTTTCCACCTTCATCCTTCAAGGTCAAAATACCTTTATATGTACCTGATGCCTGATTATCGGGAATGTCAACACCGAACCATAGCGGTTGTACATGACCTTGTTCTACAGATACATCAAAAGTAACCGATTCACCGTAAGGATTTGTACCTTCTGTATTAAAACAAGTAACCGCCGATGCCGATATCTCGTTCTTTCCATCGCTGAGACTGGAAATGGAATACTGCAACTTGCCCACTTTCTCCAATGGCGCCCATACACACAACTGAAAAGCGTAATACTCGTTTGGAGAAGCCGTTCCGCTGAAACCATCGCCTTGTTTTACACTGAGCCAACGGGCGGGAATGGCATCTTTCATCCTGGCGGGAAAAGCCCTGTCTTCAGGAAACACATACAACGGCACTTTTTGCGTTGCCAAATAGTCCGACACCTCCGCCTCGGTCGCGGGAAGTTCCATGGGATAAAAACTATCGAACTGTGTCCTTGATTCCACACGCATTATGTCAGCCATCGGCACGTCATTCAACGATGCCGCCCAAATGGAGTCCGGTGCTTCCTCCTTTGGCAGATAGTTGCCTGCACATCCCCCGCTCTGTTGTTGAACGACATAAGGAAGATAATAGAAAAAATATTCACCTTTTTCAACCGGACCAAAAACGATGTCACATACTTCATTGTCAACCTTCTTGCGAAGAATGTTGGGAACCGTGTCTCCCGTCTGCGCATTGACGATAACAAAGCGATGTTCGGCGACACCTTGGGCATGACGCCGCCAATTATATACAATTTCCGCAGACTTTCCACTTGTTGTCACGGAGATGACCGCCCGGTGCGCCCCCATGGTTTCCTCCCATGCGTCAGAAGGAACTGAATAGGTGTATTCAAGATTGTCCTGGTTGGGTGCAGAACATGCCGCGATGCTGAATAACGCAAGGAAAGCGATGGTAATTTTGATGATTTCTTTCATGAATATTGAATATTGGATTATTGTTCATTGGATACAATTAGCCTCAATGTACCGCCGTCACTATTGGCGTAATCCTTTAGCAACGTGCGCAGTTCTTCTGCGCAAAGACGAACGGTCTCACGATTACCGTCATAACCATTCACTATGAACAGAATCCTCGAAGTATCCAGTGACATTTTCGTACGTTCGTTGTCACTGGTTGGAGTTCCTATGCCTCCCGCCTCATCCCTCCAAACGGGAAGATTTTCAATATTGAGAACCCCGCGTCCGATACCTTCGTATGGTTCGCCGGCATGCCCTACGCCAAGGGTCACCGTATCACCCTTTATCATGCTCATGTCGAAACCACCGATACTATACCCCCAATCAATGGAAGCAAGGTTGCAGAGATCAACCAGCGTATTGATGCGATAGAGTTCCTTGCCCTGCAGCACACGGCGGACGAGGGCCTCTCCTGACGGACGGTAACGGCTGGGGTCTTTTCCCAGCTTACGATAGGCTGCACGGGTGGCGTTGATGGCGCAATGAAGCTTTAGCGTTTCAGTGGAATAGCGTCCGCGCAATTCGGTGCAAGCACGTTCTATACGTTCCCACAACGCAGCGTCAAATTCCGTGTTGGCCACTTGAGCCTCCACAACCGCCACGCACAATTCGGGAAATTTCTCTTTGATCTCTTGAGATATTATGGCTTTCATAGTAAAATTTGACAATGTTCAACGCTTCATTTCAAGCGTAACGGAAGCACTTGAACAATCCGCTCCCATGGGAGGATTTATTTTTTCTATCGTTACATTGATGGCTTGGATGAGAGGAAAGGAATGGAACAAATCACAGACTATGCGCCATGCCACGTTTTCCAACAAATGCGAAGACACGCTGAATACCTCCTTGACGTGCCTGTACACTTCAGCATAGTTGACCGTCCCATCAAGTTTGTCGGCCTTAAGAGCGGACTCCGTCGCCACGACGTCAAGATGCAATTGAATGCGGAAATTATTACCGACGACTTGCTCCAACTCACTGACCCCATGGTATCCGTATAGTTGAATACCATTGAGCGCTATTTTTAATGTTTCAGGTTTCTTCATCAAAATTCTCTAAATCGTTTTCTTCTCCCTGCGCATTTTCTTTGCTTCCCTGTTCTGCCTTGTGCATTTCTATCAGCTGCCTTTTCAAAGAACTTTGTGATTTTATTCTTCCCATGGCTATTTCAGCGGCTTTCTGGTGACTTTCCTTTTTTGAATAGCCCCTTCCTTCACCCAACAGAATGTTTTCCACATACACCTGGCCGATGAATGGAGGTTGATGCTCCTCTTCGGAAACAGCACCTCTGTCTTCCGACTCAAAAAAAATTGTCAAACGATTTTTCTGACACCATTCGAGAAGGTGGCTCTTGTAATTCTGTTCCTCGCGCACCAACTTTTCGATGTCAATATATCCTTTGACAACCAAGCGAAGAAAAAAGCTTTGGCAATACCGATAGCCTCGATCAAGATAGACGGCACCGACAAGCGCCTCAAAAGCATTGCCCGCTATGTAACTGTTATGTGCATCACTCCTTATGCTGGATTGTATCAACGCATCAAGCCCTATAGCCTCTGAGAGTTTTCCAAGCGTACTCCGCTGCACCATCTTGCTGCGGGCTGTGGTTAAAAAGCCCTCCGAGCGGTTGGGATATTTTCTGAAAAGGTAATTGCTCACCACAGCTTCAATAATGGCGTCACCCAAAAACTCCAACCGTTCGTTATTGATTGTATGTCCGTTTTCATCGCGCACGGTAATGGATTTATGCTGAAGAGCTTGGCGATAAATTCCGAGGTTCCGACTCCTTGGAGAAAAACCGAGGATGCCCGTAAGAGAACGATAAAGTTCCTCTTTCGTTTCTGGAAAGAGGAACTCCTTGATATGTTTTATTAAATTCATTATGAATGCAAAGGAGTTATTCTTCGTACTTCTTTACAATGACACATGCGTTATGTCCTCCGAAACCGAACGTGTTGCTTAAAGCGGCGCGAACGGTGCGTTTTTGGGCTTTATTGAACGTGAAATTCAAATGATAATCAATGGCTTCATCCTTGTCGTCGTCGGCGTGATTGATGGTTGGTGGAACAACATCGTCCTTTACCGCCATAAGACTGAAGAATGCTTCCAATGCGCCCGCGGCACCCAACAAATGTCCCGTCATGGATTTGGTCGAACTGATGTTCAACTTGTAGGCATGCTCACCGAAAACCTCCTTAATCGCCTTCGCTTCCGAAATGTCACCTACCGGTGTTGACGTTCCATGCACGTTGATATAGTCAATATCCTCCGGTTTCATTCCTGCATCGTTCAATGCCGCATTCATCACGAGGACGGCGCCGAGACCCTCTGGATGTGAAGCCGTGAGATGATAAGCATCGGCAGACGTACCGCTACCGGCGATTTCCCCATATATGCG
>DCGD01000128.1:0-6905 GCA_002315195.1 Prevotellaceae bacterium UBA1787
CCAGTTTTCTCATCATTCTTCTCATTGCGCTGTTCTTCTCCAATTTTTCGGAGAACAGAGTGGTTGAAGCCATATTCAAAGGCATTCGTCCGGCAGTGGTGGCACTCATTGCACTCCCCTGCATCAAATTGGCACGAACAGCCCATATCACATGGTCAAATTCATGCTTCCCCATACTGACCGCCATGTTAATATGTTTATATGGTTTCTCCCCTGTTTACATCATCTTGGCTGTAATCGTATGCGGTTACCTATATAGTAAATACAACACTCAAAATAACTAAGTAAGAAAAAACGACCCATGATTTTCTTTCTTTTGTTTCTGTCATTCTTTAAAATCGGACTGTTCGCTTTCGGAGGCGGATATGCCATGATTTCGCTCATACACAACGAAGTGGTACAAAAATACGGTTGGATGACAACATCACAATTTACCGACATCATCGCCGTCAGTCAAATGACACCGGGACCCATCGGCATCAACTCCGCCACATACGTAGGCTATACCGCCATTACCAATGCAGGCTACTCCCCCGCCATGGGCATTGTCGGAAGCGCCCTGGCTACATGCAGTGTGGTTCTCCCTTCTTTCCTAATCATGTTATTTGTAGTGAAAATCCTGGCGCATTTCAAGAACAATCCAATCATTGAAAGCATATTCAACATGCTACGCCCCATCATCATCGGTTTCATTGCAGCGGCCATCATCATGATGATGAACAAAGAAAATTTCGGCACCTACAATGGTTCACCCTGGCAGTTCTATACAAGCATTTTCCTATTCGCCGCAACTATCTACGGTGTAAGTGTTTTGAAAATCAGTCCAATACGATTATTGATTTTTTGCGCCTTCGCAGGACTTCTGCTGTATTATTAAGTTGGCACTCAATAGTCGGGATTGACGAAATAGAAAAAACAAAGCCAAAGCAAATGTTATTGCCACGGTTACAACTGCCCTTTTGGCTTTTTCAACGCCCATAGACCCAAGAACGTGAGCAAACCGTTCAGCATGAGCAACTCGTAGCCGAAATGATAGCCTGTCATGGTTGGAACAACAATGGACAGACCATAGCAGATTATGGGTGAAGCCACCGCTATATAAGGAACGTACTTGTCACGCACCTTGTATTTTGTGAACAAGCCGAACACGAACATGCCAAGGAGCGGTCCGTATGTATAGGATGCCATGATGTAAATCGCATCGATGACGCTGGTATTGTTCAATGCCTTGAATATTAGGATACAAGCTATGAACACACACACTACAATCACATGAATGTTTCGACGAATACGCTTTCCTCTCTTTTCATCACTGCTGATATCTTTCCTCCGCTCAATGCCGAGAAGGTCAATGCACACGGACGTTGTCAAAGCCGTAAGTGCGGAGTCCACACTTGAAAATGCCGCGGCGGTGATACCCAAGACGAACATTACCGTAACAACAGAACCAAAATAACCATTGCCCACAAGCATAGGGAAAAGGTTGTCGGAACTCTCCGGCAATGCTACCCCGCGACTGATGGCAAATGAATACAGCAATACACCCAATACCAACAACAGGAAATTGACGGGTATGAAGCAAAGACCGTAAGCCATCATGTCCTTTTGGGCATCCCCAAGGTTCTTGCACGTCAAATTCTTCTGCATCATGTCCTGGTCGAGTCCGGTCATGACTATGGCGACAAACACCCCACTGAAAAACTGTTTCCAAAACGATTGCTTGGACATCCAATCATCCATGACAAACATGCGTCCGTAAGGGCTTTCCGATACCGTTTGGCAAATGCCCTTGAAATCCAGCCCCATCTGAGAAGAGATACATACCAACACAACCACCAAGGTACCGAGCAAGAACAACGTCTGCAAAGCATCGGTATAGACTATGGTACGAATGCCTGCCCGATTGGTGTACAACCATACGAGGAAAAGCATTATCAACACCGTCAAGACGAAAGGACATCCAATGCCATCGAAGACGAACTGCTGCAAAACCAAACAAACCAAGAAAAAACGGGCGCAAGCCCCCGTCAACTTGCTCAAGAGAAAGAACGAAGTACCAGCCTTGTGTGAACAAATACCCAACCGTTCACCAAGATAACTGTAAATGGTCGTCAAATTGCGTTTATAAAACATGGGCAACAAAACAAATGCAATAATGACATACCCCACAAAAAAGCCAAGACACATCTGCAAATAGGTCATCTGCGTGTTCCCAACCTGTCCGGGGACGGACACGAAAGACACGCCGGAAACTGAAGCTCCGACCATACCGAAAGCCACCAACGGCCAGGGAGACTGTCGCCCGGCCCGGAAAAATGTATCGTTCGAGGTTTCACGGCTTGTAAAATGCGACACTATCAAGAGCATCGCGAAATAGCCCACAATGGTCAGGACAGTTACCAATTCTATACTCATAATGCACGTTTTTCAAGATTGTTTGCAAAATTAGCAACAAATTAAGAATTTAACAAGCAAAGAATAAGAAACTGCGACAAACTCCTGTGGAATTTTGAGGAAAATGAACCATTTTTAATATGTTTTAATGTCATGTTTACGGATTTTTCACTAATATTGCAGCCAAATTCATGCTATAAACACACAGGATGGGTAACAAGAAAACCAACATTTGGAAAAACGGAATGGAACTATTTCAGCGTTTTATTCAAAGTTCAAGAATAAAGGAAGCGGAACAATATTTGGCGAATGAAAGCAAGATGAAGCAATTGCTTAAATTGGTGCCTTTCTTGTTCCGTCAGCGTGCCTTGGCACCGGTCTTGAAGAACCTCGTTCTGCTTTACCATTATGTCGATGACATTGTCCATCACCGCTACCCGCATTACAATCCTTCCAAACTCGTCCTCATCGTCGCGTTGCTGATTTATGTTGTCTCCCCATTGGATTTCATCCCCGACTGGATCCCCGCCATCGGTCTGTTGGACGATGTCTCTCTGGTGGCTTTCGCCGTAAAACAACTTGACATGGAATTGCAACGGTACTTCCAATGGCACAACAACACACATAAGGAGTAAGCCGTCTTTTGGTCAAAATATCGAAATTGCAACCGCCACTTGCCAAAACAAGGTACAAATCGCAAAAACTCCGCAAACTTTTTTAAAGTATGTTAAGAACCAAATTACATTATTGCATTATTTCGTAAATTGCGCCCGAATTGAACAATGCAAACATAAGCATCTCAGAAACCTCATCAAAACCAACAACGATTTACACGTAAAAAACATAAAAGAACAATCATGAGACAATTAAACACTTTCCTCACACTGCTCCTCGCCGTCATCATGATGACGGGTTGCGTGAGCAAAAAATCCATGGAAGCACTTCGTGCAGAGAAGAACGCATTGCAGAAATTATATGACAATACCCGTTTCGAATTGGCGGACTGTAACGCCAACACAAAAACGCTGCAAGACCGCATCAAGGCTGAACAAGAACGCGTCCAGGCTCTTCAGCAACGCATTGATGAAATGAGAAACGACTACGGAAAGCTTCAGGGTTCACTTGACCAAAGTTTGAAACAAAACTCACAAGGCAACATCAACATCTCGAAGCTCGTAGACGAAATCAACGCCTCAAACAGATACATCAAACAATTGGTTGACGCCAAAAGCAAGAGTGACTCCCTTAACATGGTGCTCACCAACAACCTTACCCGCAGCCTCAGCCGCGATGAACTGATGGAAGTAGACGTCAAAGTCCTCAAGGGCGTTGTTTACATTTCCCTCGCCGACAACATGCTCTACAAATCCGGCAGTTATGAAATCAACAGCCGCGCCGGGCAAACCCTCAGCAAAATCGCCAAAATCATCAAGGACTACAGAGATTACGACGTGTTGGTTGAAGGCAACACCGACCCTGTGCCCATCAAGCGCCAGAACATCCGCAACAACTGGGATCTCAGCTGTCTTCGCGCTTCATCCGTCGTTCAAGCACTCCAAAATGACTACGGCGTAGATCCCAGCCGCCTTACCGCAGCCGGCCGTGGTGAATACAACCCGATTGCAGACAACAGTACAGAACTCGGCAAACAACGCAACCGCCGCACGCAAATCATTGTTACGCCAAAACTTGACCAATTCATGGATTTGATTGACAAGGCACCGGAAACACAAGAATAAACCATACCATACCAAAACCATACAGCAGGAGGTAAACACCGTTGAGGGTGTTTACCTCCTGCTTTCATTTCTACACTAAGCATCCTTGCTGTAATACGCTGAAATCATACCGGCCGCCTGCGACTTGCCGAAGCGCCGGGCATGACTCACAAATACGCATTTGTTCTCCGTCAGCAGTATGTTGTTCAATTGCTTGACAAGCAATGTCTTGTCAACATAAATCATGCTACGCACAGCCTGCTTGAAACTCTCGTTTCCTGGATTGAAATAAAATCCCATGATTCCTTATGATAGATTAAGCAAATGCACCAACACTTATTCATACCACCGAATGAAAGCCTCAACTATCACTGACAATTCCAACAAGACGACAAAGATAATAGAAAAAGGTGCGCCACTTTTCATAGTCAAGCAGCACACCCTCTATCCTAAAACCTATCGCTCTTTATTTCCCGAAATTGCGTGATACGAACGGCAAGGCCATGCGCAGCGAATAATGCCAATACTCCCAGTTGTGCACGCCGTTGCGAACGCGCAGTTCACTCTTGATACCCGCACCGCGCATCAATTGATAGAGTCTTATCGACTGATCAAAGAGGAAATCGTCGTCACCGCAATCGAAGAACCAGTTCACCGTCTTGAGTTTCGCCTTGGTGGCTTCATCGATATTTTCAATGAATTTCAAAGCAGAACGCTGCTTTACCGCCTCACCCGTATAATAGAGTTTGTTGTGGTCTTCCTGTTTTCCTCCGACAATGTCGTTTTCATTGTCCAACCATGCACTCATTGCGAAACAAGACGAAAACATATCCGGGTGACTTTGGCAATAAACCGTACTGCCTCCACCGCCCATTGAAAGCCCCATCACGGCGCGATGCGACTTATCACCGTAACCTTTGTATTTCTTCTCTACCTGAGGAATGAATTCCTGAAAGAAGAAATCCTCATAATTCCATCCCGGCATGTTGAAATAACCGCACCACGTATTCTTCACGTCATGGTCGCCGGCGCCCGGCATCACGATAATCATATTGACCGCTTCACCCGATGACATCAACTCGTCGGCTACCAACTGCATACGTCCCAAATCTCTCCAAGCCGTGTAGTTGTCACTCAGACCATGCAACAAATACACTACGGGGTATTTTTCTTGATTTTGAGGTGAATAACCATTCGGCAAGTATATATTAAATGTCACGGTAGCCTTCAGGATTTTGCTTTTAACACTATCCGTTACAATGTTACCGGCCTGAACACTCCATGCCGCACCAACCATCAAGGCAAATACAAACAATAATCTTTTCATTTATCTATTTTTTAAGTACATGCAACCTTTTTGCGATATGAGGTACAAATGTAAGAAAATCTATTCAAAACATGCAGATTAGAAATGATGTTTTCTCAAAAGTACATACAATATTACGGGAACACCGAACAAAGGTGTCACGACATTCAATGGGAGCAATCCGTAATCCCCCGGCAGGTTGCATATCAAATTGCACAACAACGCTATGGCACTTCCCGACAACAACGTCATAGGCAACAGTATGCGATGGGTGGTACACCGCGTAATGAAGCGTGCCATGTGCGGTACCGCCAACCCGATAAAACCAATGGGTCCGCAATACGCCGTCACCACCGAGGCTAAAATCCCCACGACGGCGAGCAGACGGACTTGAACCGACCGAATACCGACACCCAAATTTTCAGCGTAGCGTTCCCCCAAAAGCAATGCGTCAAGAGGTTTCATCAAGGTAATGGAAATGACAAGGGCGGTGAGAACCACCAAGGAAAACGCAGGCAGATGGGACAAGGGGACACCGCTGAAATTTCCCAACCCCCACATAACGTAGGAATGAACCCCATCCGCCGTAGCCGTGAAATTCAAAAGGGAGATGAACGAAGACGTCACATAACTCAACATGATTCCGACAATGAGAAGCATCAAGGGACTACGGACCAACGAAGAAAAGAACAACAGCAAACCCGTAATCAACACGGCGCCCAAGAACGCAGCCAGCAAAATAAGCAGAAATCCCGAAAACGAAAAGAACGAAAAAGACACGACACCCCCGAAGAACAACATGACAAGCGCCACACCAAGACTGGCACCCGCATTGATGCCCAAAATGGAAGAATCCGCCAAAGGATTGGAAAACATTGTCTGCAGCAACAGACCGCTCACCGCCAACGCCGCACCTCCCAACATGGCGGTCACGGCCTGCGGAAAGCGCGTTTCCAAAATAATGCAGGCGTAGGTGGTGTCACCGCCTTGACCAAACAAAGTCTTCAAAGTCTCTACCCAAGGTATGTTTACCGACCCAAAGAACAAGTTTGCGGAAAACAAGACCAACAAAAGAAAACCCATCAAGGCAAAACGCAAGCGCAACCCATTTTTTAACGAAAAGAACATCATTGCTTCATTCTTATTTTATCGGGGTGAAATAACGCATTTCCCATTCAGGAAGCAAGGAAGGATGGAAGATTTTCATGGCATCCGCCAGAAGATAGTCGGGATGAAAGGGTTCTTCGTCAAAAAAAGGAACATGGGACGTATTGCAACCATATATGCGGCGTTCCTTGTATGGCTTGAACGAGGCATAGCGCGCCTGCTCTGACAACAACGAGGCGTAGGTGTGGTCTTCACGCCTGCCATACTTAATCAGCCAAACATCGGCGTCAGCCTCATGCTGCAGAACCGTTTCGTATGAAAGCCGCAAGGAACCATTCTGTTTCTTTTCCGAAAAAGGGTATTCCGCCCCGGCATCACAA
>DCGD01000128.1:6931-8692 GCA_002315195.1 Prevotellaceae bacterium UBA1787
ACGCCCCATTGTACTCTCACCACCGGGTACAAACCAAGCCGCGCCGTTCATCAAATCACAAAGCAACTTGGGATTTTTTTCCTTCGATGATTTGCATAACGCACACAGACGATTGTAGTTGCTTTCCACACACTCAAAAAGAGAATCGGCTTCATGCAGTTTTCCCACCAACAGACCAAAGAACCGCATCCATTCCGCACGTCCCAACGCAGAGGTTTCCATATAGTCGGCACATTCAATCAAGGGAATTTCCGCACGTTCCAAAACACCGTAGCCACTTTCCTCAAACGGAGAGACAAGCAAGCCATCGCATTTCTCCATAAGTATGCGTTCAACATTCGCCCGCATGGCACTCCCCATATCCACAATGTCTCCTTTGCGGAGATGTTCCTTCACTTTCGGACTCAGCACATACTCCGCCTCACAAATGCCGGCGACGCTTGAAGAGGCGCCCAACTCGCACAACAGATGGCAGTGCGCCACCGTAAAGGCACACACGCGTTGAAGTGGAACACGAATCACGGTGGCTTCGGGAACGTCATCCGCCAATTCCACACCCTTCGACGCCAAAACATAGCGATGGAGCTCTGAACCACGTTTCCAAGGATTCTCCACAATGACAAGATACACACCATCCCTTTCGTATATGTGGAGCAACCGGGCGTATTTCTGGGGTATGGTGTCCCAATCTTGTGTCAATGGGGTTGTTTTGTTCCCACAAGAGGAACAAAACAACCCGGCGGCCAGAAAAAGAAATATGGAAACTATCCGGCGCATTATTGTTCATTAAAGAAAATTCCGAAAGGACACACTCCCGTTTGGTATGAATTCAGAAAATTTCCTTTTTCATCGTATGCGTTGACATAACCGGGACCATTATAGTCAATCGTTCCTCCTACGTTCTTGCAAGAAGTCACAAAAAGACGCTTTGTCGTTGGACTTACCGCCAAGCAAGTTGGATAATCCAACGTCTTGTCGAGGATATTATCCGTACGCTTTCCCGAACGGGTGTTTATGGAGAAATAGTTCATGTCGTAGTTCACCCAGTCGGTTGTATTGATCTTGACAGCGTACAAAGTATTTCCTCCCACACACATGAAAGACGCTTCAGCGATGTTTGTTACATTGTCCTTTGGATCAATCTTTTGGATGGTTGAAGGATTTTCCGGTGTATAGTTACCCATTGCAATGATGAAGACATTTCCATCCGCATCAACACCGGCTTGAGTGGGATTAAGCCCCACAGGTATGTTCTTCTCCAACGTAAAATCAGAGAGACGCACTTTGGATACCGACTTTCCATTGGCATAATTTCCCATGTAGTTCATGCCGTCCGAATTGGTGACGTACAAAAAGCCATTGGCAACAACCATTGCTTCGGGATTAGGCCCGACCTTTACAGAGTCCTTGATGGTATATGCACGGGTATCGAAACGGGTAACATAACCGTTGTAATTTGAAACATACACATAATTATTGTCCGCTGCCAACGCACGAGGTGAGGTCATCTTGACCATGTTCTTGAGTTTCAAGTCCGTTTTGTCCGCAATGAACATCACGTTGGATTCGTATGCTATCAAATACACATCGTTACCTTGAACCAAACCTGCCTGAAGCGTATTGCCCGGTCTGACACCATTTTGCTTGAAGAAAGCCTCGTGACATACGCTATCCTTTGTCACATCAATAAAATCAATCGAAGACACAATGTGACTGTAAAAATTACCCTGGTTTACGATAAAGACACCTTTCATGGCACCC
>DCGD01000126.1:0-875 GCA_002315195.1 Prevotellaceae bacterium UBA1787
TGGTTCGAATCCAGTCACCCCGACAAAAAAGCCGAACATCGTTCGGCTTTTTTTGTTTGGCTTCATTCAGTCAGTTTTTCGTTCTTCTCATATTTTTTCGCGGGGTAGCGGTAGTATCTGTCGCGCGAGAAAACGCGGCCGTTGATTTCCACCGTATTGCCGTTGTAGCGTCTGTAATCCCACGTCCAAGTACCTCTGATGCCTGTTCGGAAATAAATGTAGATGACACGGTTGCGTGCCTCCCAGTCGAACAAGTCAGAAGAATAAACGTAGCCGTATTCATCATATTCAGTGCAGGTGCCGACGTTGTTGCTTCCAAAATTCAAGCAGATGACATTGTAGGGGTCGTCGACGGTCCACCATGTACCAATCAGAAAATCCTCGTCATCGTAACAACTTGACAGCAGTGGGGTCAATGTCAGGACGCTCAAGCAAAGGATGAAGTTCATGAGTCTCTTTTTCATTTGTCAGGAGTTTTAGTGTGTGGAAAGTTGTTATGTGTAATTGTTTTCAAGTTTCTGTAATAAGGTGTGAATACAAGTGAGGGTTACAGTTTGTCAAGGTCAATGATGGCATATGCGGGGACCAAGCGCCTCCAGGTGTACAGTATCCAGACCTTTCCGTCTTTTGCTTGAATGACGCAAGGGTAGGAATATTCTCCGAGGTGGTCGGTTTCCAAGTCGCATATTTTTTTCCAGTGCTCGGAATCATCGCTGATGGCGACGGAGAGCGGCGTGCGGCATCCTTCCTTGTCGGAGTTGTTATAGACGAGCAAGTGGCGACCATCCTTGATTGTAATGGCATCGATGCCGCTGTTGTTGTTGGGCATGTCCGTCAGGGTCACTTCGCCCCAGGTTGTTCCCTTATCCTTGCTG
>DCGD01000126.1:884-14368 GCA_002315195.1 Prevotellaceae bacterium UBA1787
AACGCATTGGAACAGGCGGCCGTGGCGGGTTCTGCCGATGGCTTTCAAATCTCCGTTCTTCAGCGTAAGGATGGCGGGTTGGATGCATTGGAGGGTGTCTTTCTTGGGATAGGAAAGTTTCCAAGTCCTACCCCCGTCGTCACTAAATTCAAAATGGATTTTCCAATTGTCATCCTTTTCTGTGCTGCTGCCTGCGATGATGCGTCCGTCGAGGCGCAGGGGCTTGTTTTTAATGGGACCCAGTTGTGTCTGGTGCAGTGTCGGGTCTGTCTGCAGCGGTTGCGGCTTGGTCCATGTATGGCCGAAATCAGAAGACCGCACCTCCCAGCCGGTCCAGTCCTGGACGCATTTTCCTATTTTGTAGTTGAGGACGATTTCTCCGTTTTTTTTCCCTTTCGGCAGCCAGTAGAGTACCGGGTTGTAGCAAGGCTTGCGCTTCCGGGTGTTCCTGCTGAGTTGGTCATCCCTTCCGTCGTCATAGTCGAACGCACATTCCGTGAGCGGTGTGCGTATGCCGCTGACCACCATCTGTGGCAAGTCCCATGTTTTATGTCCTGATTGTCTGCGTGACAGGTAAATGCAGCAGTCGGGATGCCCCTCGTATGAACCGGCGAAATAGGCTGCCAGCATGTCACCATTGGGCAACTGCACGATGGTAGCGGCATGGCAGGTGGGAATGAGGCCTTGTTCGTAGAGCGTACCTTGTTCCACAATGGTCCCGTGGGGGTCGTCGGTATTGGACGAAAGGCAAGGCAGCCACATCAGGCATGCTGTGATCATCAAGACAAATTTAAGGCTTTTAATCATGGTGAATAAATCATGGTACAAAGTTATGCAAAAATTTTGAATGAAGTTGAATTTCATCGGTTTATTTCGATTGAAAAGGAAAAACGTGGAGATGTCAAGGACAAGGGTTCGTGACAAGGGTTCGTGACAAGGGTTCATGACAAGGGTTCGGGGATAGAGCGCACATGAGATGTCGCTTCTTTGAACAACAGGGCATGATGAACTTAATTCACGCTACTCATTTGCGGTGTTGCAAGTCCAGGTTTCGTGGTTATTACGCAAAACATACATATATTGTGCCGAGGCGACCAAACAATGCAAATCCGTCCGTGCTTTCTCAGATAATTATGTTATTTTTGCACGAATTTATATCTTTATTCTATGACGAACAAGTATTATGTGATAACTTTGCTGTGTATCATCATGAATTTTTGGTGTGGAACTGTGCGTTCAGAGAACAAGAAACCATTTGTCATCCCTGAGTTGAAGCAATGGAAAGGTGGTGAAGGATGGTTCATTCCAACGGCTTCAATGAAGATTGTGGTGGAAGAGGCGGCAAAGGAATATCGGATGGCAGCCGAGGCATTGGCGGACGACTACAAGGTCATGTTTGGTGTTGCGCTGCCTGTGACGTATGGTGAAAAATCCGCCGTCGGCGACATTGTATTCAAGAAAGGAAACAAAAAACAAGCCGAAGAGAGTTACGCACTGGACATCGGTTCAAAAATCGTGGTAACATCACCGAGCGAGAAAGGCACCTACTGGGCGACAAGGACCCTGTTGCAGTTGTTTGACGGAGGTGGTGAGAAACATGCCATTCCGAGGGGAAAGGCTGTGGACAGCCCCGATTTTCGCATGAGGGGCTTCATGATTGACGTGGCGCGTATGTTCACACCGATGGCTTATCTGAAGAATTTGGTGAAGACGATGTCGTACTACAAGATGAATGTCCTGCAGATTCACCTGAACGACAACCTGGTGATGAAGGACTTGTCCTATTACAAAAACATAGCCGAAGAACATAAGGAGAACACGTCGCACCACGGCAACAACCTGAACCGCAACACATGGGAGCGGCTTTTGGATGGGGAGTGGCAGCACATGTATTCCGCTTTCCGTCTGGAGTGCGACACCTATCCCGGACTGACCGCCCGCGATGGGTACTACACTAAGCGGGAATTCAAGGAACTACAACGGATGGCGGCGGAGCAGGGCGTGGAAATCATTCCCGAAATAGACGTCCCCGCGCACAGTCTGGCTTTCACCCAGTATGACCCTTCGCTCGGCAGCGAGGAGTTCGGCATGGACCACCTGAACCTGCGCAACCCGAAAGTAGTGCCTTTCTTGGACAAATTGTGGGATGAGTACCTCAAGGGTGACAAGCCCGTGTTTGCAGGAAAGCGCGTGCACATCGGTACGGACGAGTATTCCAACGAAGACCCCGAGGTCAACGAAAAATTCCGTTCGTTGATAGACCACCTGATATGTCACGTCGAGAACTACGGCAAGCAGGCAATATATTGGGGTTCACTGACCCACGCCAAGGGAGAAACGAAGGTCAAGACGGACAACGTGATACTCTCGATGTGGTACAACGGCTATGCCGACCCGCACGAGATGAAAGCATACGGTTACAAGCATTTTATCAGCATACCCGATGAATGGATTTACATCGTGCCGAAGGCGGGTTACTGCAAGGAATACCTCGATACGCGGTTCCTCTATGACAAATGGACGCCCAACCAAATCAGAAAGGTGGCTTTCGCGTATGACGATCCCATTATCCTCGGCGGCATGTTTGCCGTGTGGAACGATATCACGGGCAATGGGGCATCCGTCAAGGACATGCACCATCGGCTTTTCCCCGCCATGCAGACGCTTTCCGCCAAGTTTTGGACGGGGAGGAACGTCACCGTTCCATACGATGATTTCAACATACTCCGCCAGGCGGTCAGGGAAGCCCCGGGAGTGAATGAAAACGGAAAGTTGGCGAACACGCCTTGCCTAATCATGCAGAAAGACGAAATCAAGCCCAACGAGAAGAACGTGACTGGCGCGGTGGAGATAGGCTACGACTACACCGTGACGTTCACCATCGACAGCAAGAAGGAAGCAAAGGGGACGGTGCTGTTTGAATCGCCCACCGCCACGTTCTATCTGTCCGACCCCGTGACGGAAAAGTTCGGCTATGTGCGCGACGGCTACTTTTATGCCTTCAACTACAAACCCTATCCCGGAGAGAAAGCGAGGATAACCATAAGCGGCAACAACGAAGAAACGGATTTGTACGTGGATGGAAAATTGAGGGAACGCAAGAACGGGTATGTCCACTATTGCGACAAGGAACGCAAATATGGCGTGAACGTGCTCGAAACACTCGTCTTCCCACTGCAACATTCAGGTAATTTCCAAAGCAAAATCACCGATTTCCGTGTTTACAGTTTCTTCACACGTTAAGAGAACAAAACCATAACAATAAAATGAGTAGAAAATTTTTGATTGCAGCCTTGATAGGTTGCGTATTCCAATCGATGTGGTGTGACAGTGTTCATGCCGAAAGTACGAAGCCGTTTGTCATTCCGGAGTTGAAGCAATGGAAAGGTGGAGAAGGTCAGTTCGTTCCCACGTCCACCATGAAGATTGTAGTAGATGCATCGGCGGCGGAGTTCAAGAAAGCGGCGGAGTCGCTCGCGGCCGACTACAAAATGATGTTCGGAGTTGAGCCTCAGGTGGTTTCAGGAAAGCCTGCAGCAGGCGACATTATTTTCAAGAAAGGCGACAAGAAGGAAGCGGTGGAGAGTTACATCCTGCACATCGGTTCTCAAATCGTCATTTCGTCACCGACGGAGAAAGGTGCCTATTGGGCGACGCGGACGCTGTTGCAAATGTTTGACGCCGGCGGTGAGAAACATGCCGTGGATTGTGGCGTCGCCGTGGACAATCCCGATTTCCGCTTGCGCGGCTTCATGTTGGACGTGGCGCGCAAGTTCGTGCCGATGAGCTATCTGTACAGTCTTGTGAAAACCATGGCCTATTACAAGATGAACACATTCCAAATTCACCTGAACGACTGCGGTTCGAACGAATACCGCAACATGGACTGGAACAAAACGTATTCCGCCTTTCGTCTGGAGTGTGACACCTACCCCGGATTGACCTCACGCGATGGTTACTACACGAAGAAAGAATTCATCGAGTTTCAGAAGATGGCGGCGGAATACGGCGTAGAAGTCATTCCTGAAATCGATGCGCCCGCACACAGTTTGGCTTTCACCCAGTATGACCCCACGCTCGGCAGCGAGGAATTCGGCATGGACCATCTGAACCTTCGCAACCCTAAGGTCAAGCCTTTCCTTGAGAACCTTTGGAAGGAGTATATTTCAGGAGACAACCCCGTGTTCCAGGGCAAGCGCGTGGACATCGGAACGGACGAGTATTCCAACAAGAATCAGGAAGTGACCGAAAAATTTCGCGAGTTGATGGATGGTCTTATACGCTATGTGGAGAGTTACGGAAAGCAGGCGGTATGCTGGGGATCGCTGACACATTCCAAGGGCAAGACACCCGTCAAGTCGGAAAACGTGGTCATGTCTCTGTGGTACAACGGCTATGCGCAGCCTCAGGAAATGAAGGAAGCCGGTTACAAGGAATTCATCAGCGTACCCGATGGCTTGATTTACATTGTGCCGCGTGCCGGCTACTACAACGACTACTTGAACATCCGCTACCTGTACAACAACTGGACACCAAACATTGTGGCTCAGGTGACGTTCGACTATGACGACCCGACACTCTTAGGCGGCATGTTTGCGTTATGGAACGACATCATCGGCAACGGCGTATCGACAAAAGATTTGCACGACCGCATTTTCCCCGCTCTGCAGACATTGTCCGCCAAGTTTTGGACGGGAAAGAACGTGAGCGTACCTTTTGACGATTTCAATTTTTGGCGTCGCACCGTCCGCGAAGCCCCGGGCGTGAACGAAAGCGGCAAGTTGGCTGACACACCATCCCTTGTGCTGCAAATGGACGAACTGAAACCAAATACCCGGCACGCCACACCGTTTACCGAAGCGGGATACGGCTACACCGTTTCGTTCGACATCGAAGGTGTCAAGGAAGCCAAAGGTACGGTGTTGTTTGAGTCGCCCAATGCCACTTTCTATTTGGCAGAGCCCGCATCGGGCAATTTCGGCTACACGCGCGACGGCTATCTCTATGCTTTCAACTACAAACTCTATCCTGGTGAAAAGGCAAGGATTACCATTTGCGGAAGCAACGAAGAAACCACCTTGTTTGTCAATGGCGTTATGAAGGAGCGCAAGAACGGTTACACCATTTATTGCGACAAACAAGGAAAGTTCAAGATGAACATCAGCGAGACGTTGATGTTCCCCTTGCAGAAAACCGGCGAATTCAAGAGCCGCATACGCAATTTCCGCCTTTACAATTTCATGGACATGTCCTTGTTCAAGTAGCCAAGGCGCTTTGGAAAACAAACAAGAGGGTTGTGAAAGGTTTCACTGCCCTCTTGTATATTTCACGGCGGCATGGGAGCCTGTCCGGTAGGTTACCATCTCAGGTAAGGTTTCCCGTTTTTCCAAAATACCTCCTTGCATGAAAGAATCCAGGTCTTGCCTTTCGTGTTGTTTCCCTGAAAGAAGAGGAACGTGCGTCCGTCGTCGTTGGTGAAGATGCAGGGATGTCCCGACTCACTCTCATTCCAACTGCCCGGCTTCCCATGGCGCATGAAAGGCTCGTCGGAGAGCCGTTTCCACGTGATGCCGTCCGTGCTTTCCGCCACCCCGATTTGTTGGGGCGCATTGTTGTAGGCGCCGGCATAGAACATGAACAGTTTGCCGTATCTCCGCGTTATGGTAGCCCCTTCGATACAGGCACCTTCCCAATCGTGCAAGGGGTAGAGAATGGATTCCGTACAGGCTTGCGTCCAACAGTTGCGGCTGAAATCGCATCCCGCTGGCGCGGTCGCCACGCCTTGTTCCTGAATTTTGAAATCGGGTGTCCTGGTGGCGAAATAGAGGAAATAATGGTTCTTGAAGAACACCACTTCCGCGTCGATGGCTCTGCCGCAGGTCCAGTCACCCTCCGGACGAAAGATGGGGTTGGTAGGGTCGCGGTGGAAGTTGACTCCGTCGGTGGAATAGGCGTGGCAGATGGCGTCTTTCTTACCGTTGCCATAGATTTGGTAGAACAGATGGAGGGTGTCGTTCCTCACCAAACCTCCAGGGGCGCAGAGACCCTTGGCTTCGTATGGCGCATCGGGGGCGGGTGTCATTTCGCCAATCTTGGTCCAGTCAACCAAGTTTCGGCTTTCCGCAATCCCGATGTTCCAACCCTTGTCGGCTTGGTTTCGGAAAGGTGGTATGGAATAATACATCAGGTACCTACCCCCGAAATGCGCTATGAAAGGATCTTTTGAAAAAGGAACTCCCACGCGGTCGGTGTCCTTGTAGAACATCATCTTTTTGCCCACTTCCGTTAGGCTGCCGCAGGCGCAGAGGAGGGCTGAAAACAGAACGAGAACGAGTTGTTTCATCATTTAATAATATTGTAATAATTCTCTTTTCTTGGTTTGGGCATCTTGGCGGGACCATCGGGATAGCCTACCGCCAACGCTCCGATGCCTCCGTACGCTTCGGGCACGTGGAGTTTTTTCATGAGCACCTTGCCTTCCGGAAGACGGAACATCTCTATTTCGCGGTTAATCCAGCACGTTCCTACACCGATTGAATGCGCAGCCAGCATCATGGTTCCCAGGACCAGGCTGCCGTCCTGAATGTAGTTTTTCCATTCGGGCGTGCCGAACACCAGGATGATGGTAGGAGCGTTGAAGAAGGGATTGCCGCTCGTGCCCAGCACCTGCGCATTGAGGCTGACGATTTCCTGCATGAGTTGTTCGTTCTGTACGGCGACGATGAGCGGATTTTGCATTCCCTTGGCCGTTGGCGCCCAGGTGCCGGCGTCCAGTATGGCGTTGAGTTCTTCGTCCTTGATTTGCAAGGGTTTGAAACAGCGTATGCTTCTTCTTTCGCGAATGGCTTTCAGTACTTCATTGTTCATGTCAGATATGTTTATGTTTCGTTTTATGTCAGACACCCATGGTTTCACGGTAGAAATCAAACATGTCCGTGATTTCGTCTCT
Source organism: Prevotellaceae bacterium UBA1787 (assembly GCA_002315195.1). The sequence goes on from DCGD01000126.1 coordinate 7,834, forward strand.
GTCGGCGACTTGGTTGATGTGAATGTTTCCAATTCCTGACAGAAGGGTGAAGTTGATGTCGCCACCTATGTTCTTCTTGTCATGCGACATGAGTTCAATCAACGTGTCGTAATGGTCGCAGTGGAAGGCGAACACGCCATAGTGTTCCTTGACGAACTGGATGCATTGGAAGAGGATGTCGTGCGGAAATCCCCATAGCTTGCAACTAAGGTACAATTCGCATACAAGCCCCCATGCCACGGCATATCCGTGAAGAACGGGCCGCTGCATTTTCAAGGCGAGACTTTCGAAGGCATGCCCTGCGGTGTGTCCGAGGTTGAGCGCCTTCCTTATTCCGTGTTCCTCCGGATCTTTGCTCACGATGTCTTGCTTTATCTTAAGACTGTCCCTGATGAGTTTTCGCAGTTGGGTGTCATCGGAGCGGAACAAGTCGAAATTGATTGTTTCGTGCCACATGCGCTCGTCGTGAATGAGTGCGTGCTTGATGATTTCCGCAAAGCCGGAAGCAAGGTTTTCCCGGTCCAAGGTGTGGAGAAAGGTCGTGTCGATGATTACTTTGCTGCTTTGGGCGAAAACACCCAGTTCGTTTTTCAATCCTTCAAAATTGACTCCCGTCTTACCGCCCGTCGAGGCATCGACCATGGCGAGCAGCGTGGTGGGGATGTGGATGAACGGTATGCCCCGCTTGAAGGTGGCGGCGGCAAATCCTCCAAGGTCCGTCACCATGCCTCCGCCAAGGTTGACGAGGAGAGAATGTCGGGTGGCGCCCCCATTGACCAGCGCTTTCCATACAAGGGAGAGGGAATCCAAATTTTTGTGGCCATCACCGCTTGGAATCTCAATGGTGCGGTTGTCGTCAAGGTGAATTAAGGGCAGACATAATTTTCGTGTATTATCGTCGGTCAAGAAGAAAATCTTGTCCCAATCCCATTCTTTCAGAACGATAGGCAGCGTCTCTTTGATGTTGTTGGTGAAAATCAAGGATGGTGTTCCCATGATGAATGTCGTATATGGCTGCAAAAATAATTAATATTTTTGACGTAGTAATTTCAAAAATGGAATTATCTTTGCCTGACATTGTGAAATGAGGAGAAATGTATCATGTTGTCAGTTATAGCAATAGTCGTATTGTGTGTATATTTGGTGTTGATTGTGAACGCCATTTTGGCTGTGATGCTCTCAGGAGGGCAGCCGTCGCGGACGATAGCCTGGATATTGTTTCTGTTTATGTTCCCCGTCGCAGGCTTGTTGTTCTACTACTTGCTGGGTCAGAACATCCGTGGCAAGCGTTTCTACAATCGAAGGAAAATCAAGCGCATCGTGGAAAAATCCAATTATGTGGGCGTGCTGCCACATTGCAGCATCCCCGGCATAGTACNNTAGTACCCCATATCGCTTCCCTTATCCATTTTTTCAAGTCAGGTTGCGAATCCCATTTGTTGGAAGGGAACAACCTGCGGTATTTCACATGGGGGAAGGATTTTTTCGACCACATGTTGAAAGACATATCGGAAGCGCAGCACCATGTACATTTGGAATTCTTTATCAAAGAGGATGATACCGTTGGTAAACAGTTACGGCAGGCTTTGGTAGCCGCCGCCGAAAGAGGCGTGAACGTGCGGCTCATTTACGATGAAATAGGGTGCTGGGCTATCAGCCAACACTATTTCTCGACGATGCGTCAGGCGGGCGTTGAAGTGGCGGCGTTCATGCCTATCTATTTCAAGTATCTGTCCCATCGCGTGAACTATCGCAACCACCGCAAATTGGTGGTCATCGATGGCAGGATAGGTTATTTGGGCGGAATGAACATCGCTGAAAGATACGTGCCGAACAATCCCGATGAATGGCTGGATATGCACGTCAGGATGGAGGGCTTCGCGGTCTATGGTATGCAGTACCTGTTTCTGGAGGATTGGTACGTGGCCACTGAGCAAACGGTGAGCGATACCTCTTTCTATCCACATGATGCCGGCGCAAAGCATGGCAAGGCCGTTCAGGTAATAGGAACCACACCGTTTGATGATTGGGCAATCATGCAGATGGGGTACAATCGCCTGTTTCAGAATGCGCGCAGCAACATCTGCATACAGACACCCTATTTCATGCCGCCTGCAAGTGTGTTGGAAGCCTTGCAGACGGCTACCATGTGCGGCGTAAAGGTCAGCATCATGGTACCCGCCGTGCCTGACAGCGTATGGATGAAGCGCATGAACGAAAGTTATTATGGTGACATTCTCAAGGCCGGGGTGGAACTCTATTTGTATGAGCCGGGTATGCTCCACGCCAAAACCATGATGGTGGACGACTGCATACTGTCGGTGGGGTCCATCAACTTGGATTTCCGCAGCTTAGGACAGACGTTTGAGGATACCGCCATTATTTACGATGCAGAAGAAACCTTGCGTGTCAAGGCATTGTTCGATGCGGCAAAAGAAAATTGCCGACACTTGACCATGGCGGAATGGAAAAAACGCCCGTTGAAACGAAGATTGATTGAATCCTTGATGCGCATCTTTTCACCACTCTGTTAAAATGCCCATATTCTTATTTCATGACGGCATCGATGAGGTTGGGGTAGTGGTCGGTGAGCAGTACGGTGAAATAGGGTTGAATGCAGTCAAAGACCTTTATCTCTACGTTGTTGTCCGCATTGTAAATCAGACAATGATCAATGGCACCCACTTTTCTGCCGCTGCCCTTGCGGAGGCTTCTTCTTACGCCAATTTCGTATGGGAAGCATTGGTGGTGTCCGTTGTCGAGATTGCCGTAGGTGGTGGCTTCCGCATAACATTCTTTGTAGCCGTATTGCAGGAACTGCTGGATGGGTATGGTGTTCTCTTCCGAATTCATGTCTCCCATTACGAAGAATGGGCAATGGTACTTTTCTTTCAATTCTTCAACGTCCGCCATGATGAGCCGTACCTGCGCAGCTCGCGCCAAGGTGCTGCCCGCTTGTACGCTGTCATCCTTCCACCACAGATGGGTGCTGACAACACCGAACATTTTTCCCGTGTTTTTTTGTCTGAATACAGCGGTCGTGAATGACTTGGTCTTGGAATTGCACCATTTTTCCGGTACGAACAGGTTGTATTTGCTTTCAATCTGTTCTACGTTTTCTTTGTTGTAGAAAATCGGCGTGTTGTTCCATGCCGGCGTTTCCCCTTCATGGCTGATGACGTAGTTGTATTTTTGAATCAAGGGATAGAAACGATCGTGCATGTGTTTGCTGTATTCCTGAAGACAAAGAACGTCAGGCATGTAGGCTCTTACCAATTGGGCGAATTGTGGGGCTCGGTGGTCGTCTCTGCAGTCTATGCCAGCCTTTTCCCATTCAATGGGGAGCCGTTCCGCACTGTAATCCCAAATGTTGTCGTCAAGTATGCGGAGATTGACATCGCGCGGCCGCCCGAAAAGTGTATGCCCTTCCACACTGCCCTCTTTGTGAAAGCGACTCGGGATGTCTTTGTTCCTTAGCGTTTCCGCCAGCCATTTGCCTGCGCTTTGCATAGCCCAACAGCCGCCTGCGTCAATGGTGATGGTGTTGTGGGTTACGTCTATGGTGTATTCAAATGGGTTGCGCTTGGGATTGCTGTGGGTGAGGTAGATGGCGTTACCTTTCTTGAAATCCTTGTCAGACATCACGGTACATCGTTTGCCCATGCATGTCCCAAAATACCGGTTGATGTTGGCGGCGGCAAGCTGTCCTTCCTCGGCTTCCGCCTTGGAGTCATAAACGATGGTAAAGGAAGTGGGATTCTCGCCAGCCAATTTGTGTAGGGTTTCCGCTGTTGCCCTGTTCGCGGTCAAAAGAAATAAGACCAATATCAGGGAATTGAAAATGCGTGGTTTCATTTGCTTGGATTGGTTGAAGGTGTTGGAAACATTGAACATATTGAAAATCCTTAATACGCGCCTTGGTGAATATGCGTACCTCATAACCTCTTAACCCACTTGCGAAAGTTGAGTAAAATATGAATATCAGGTTTTCGTAAGGGATATCATGGTAGCAGATCCTTCAAGCACATAATAATGCCGACAAATCGAAACTTTGTAAAGACCAGGGACGTGCAAGGATTTTGGCGTTGAAGACATTGAAGGGGTGAAACATGAATTACTCCGGATAGACGAGGTTGAGTGCCTTGCGCATTTCCATCAGTTCGGCCTTGAGCGCCTGGAGTTTATCTATGGCTTGTGTCAGGTTCTGCTGCCCTTCTTTGTTTTTCTTGAGCATTTCACGGGCGGATGCAATCTTGATGCCGCGAACCTTGACGAGATTGTAGATGATGCCGACAATATCCATGTCTTCCTTGGTGTACTGCCGGATGTTTCTTCCCGCCTTGTGCGGCTTGAGCTGCGGAAATTCCTTTTCCCAAAAGCGCAGCAGCGACTCGCTTACGTTGAAATGGGTCGCTACTTCATTGATGCTGTAGTACTGCTTAAGATCCTTGTTCGTGTTGAGTGCCATAATTTGTCAGTGTTGGGTGCGATTAGGTTAGGTTTAATCGTTATTCCGTGCAAATGTACAGATTTTTGTGTAATTTTGCAGACGTTTATAGTAAAGTTTTTTTCGTAATGATGACTGCAAAAGAAATAAGGGAGTCGTACAAGAAATTTTTTGAGGAACACGGACATGCAATTGTTCCTTCAGCTCCCATGGTTGTAAAGGATGACCCCACCTTGATGTTTACCAATGCGGGTATGAATCAGTGGAAAGACATTATATTGGGTACCCGCGACCCGGAGCCTCGCCGCCGTGCAGATTCACAGAAATGTCTGCGCGTCAGTGGCAAGCACAATGATTTGGAAGAAGTAGGTCACGACACCTACCATCATACGATGTTTGAAATGTTGGGAAACTGGAGTTTCGGTGACTATTTCAAGAAAGAAGCCATTGACTACGCATGGGAATATCTCGTTGATGTACTCCATCTTGATCCAAATGATTTGTATGCCACCGTATTCGAGGGTTCACGGGAAGAAGGACTCGCCCGTGACGATGAAGCGGCATCCTACTGGTTGAAGCACTTGCCCGCCGACCATATTATCAACGGCAACAAACATGACAATTTTTGGGAAATGGGCGATACGGGACCTTGCGGACCCTGTTCGGAAATACATCTCGACTCGCGGACACCCGAACAAAAGGCGGCCGTCCCGGGGCGGGAAATGGTCAACAAGGACGACCCTCAGGTCATTGAAATATGGAACATCGTGTTCATGCAGTTTGAACGCAAGGCGGACGGACATCTCGAGCCATTGTCCATGAACGTCATTGATACGGGTATGGGCTTCGAACGCTTGGTCCGCGCCCTTCAAGGCAAACACTCCAACTACGATACCGATGTGTTCCAACCCATCATCAAGGAGATTTCCCGCTTGTCGGGCAAGGAATATGGAAAGGAAGAACAAGTGGACGTAGCCATGCGCGTCATAGCCGACCATATCCGCGCCATCGCTTTCAGCATAGCCGATGGTCAGCTGCCGGGCAACGCGAAGGCGGGGTACGTCATCCGCCGCATTCTTCGTCGCGCCGTCCGCTACGGCTATACTTTCCTCGGACAACAGACGGCTTTCATGTACAAGCTGCTACCTGTCTTGATTCGTGAAATGGGCGAGGCATATCCTGAACTTGTGGCGCAGAAAGTGTTGATTTCCAAAGTGATGCAGGAGGAGGAAGAGGCTTTCCTCCGTACGCTTGCCACAGGCATCAACCTGTTGGACGGTGTGATGGAAGAGACAAAGAAGAAAGGACAGAACATCATAGACGGCAAACAGGCTTTCACACTGTTCGATACCTTCGGCTTTCCTTTGGATTTGACCGAACTGATATGCGCGGAACATGGTTTGACCGTTGACCTCGCCACTTTCAACGCTGAAATGCAGAAACAGAAGGAACGCGCCCGCAACGCGGCCGCCGTCGAGACGGGCGACTGGCAAATCTTGCACGAGGGGGATACGACTTTCGTCGGTTATGACAATTTGGATTATCCCTGCCACATACTGCGCTACCGCAAGGTGGAACAAAAGAAGAAAGTGTTCTACGAACTCGTGCTGGACGCTTCACCTTTCTATGCGGAAATGGGAGGACAGCTTGGCGATACGGGTACGCTGCAATCAGAAAGCGAACTCGTGAAAATCATTGATACGAAACGCGAAAACAACCTTTCCATACACATCTGCACGCAATTGCCGCAACACCCTGAGGCGGAGTTCACCGCTCATGTCAATGTGGAAAAGCGGTATGCAAGCGAAGCCAACCATACGGCGACCCACTTGCTTGACCAAGCGTTGCGTGAGGTACTCGGAACGCATGTGGAACAGAAGGGTTCGCTGGTCTCTTCCAATTATCTGCGTTTTGATTTCTCTCATTTCCAAAAAGTCACTCCAGAGGAACTTCGCAAGGTGGAATGCCTTGTCAATGAACGCATCCGCGCCGACTATCCCTTGGACGAACATCGCGACACGCCTATGGAGACGGCAAAGGAGATGGGAGCCATTGCATTGTTTGGAGAAAAATATGGCGACAAGGTGC
>DCGD01000126.1:14418-35661 GCA_002315195.1 Prevotellaceae bacterium UBA1787
AAGAGTACGGGACGTATAGGACTTTTCACGATATTGTCCGAAAGTTCGGTGGCAGCCGGTGTAAGGCGCATTGAAGCCGTAACCGGAGCGCAGGCACTTGAAAAGTTCCATTTGATGCAGGAAGCCATGACCGCCATGGGTGAACTCTTCAACAATGCCAAGGATTTGCAAGGGGCGGTCAAGAAGGCATTGGACGACAACGCTTCGCTGAAGAAGGAGGTTGAAGCGTATATGAAGGAAAAAGCGGATGCATTCCGTACCAAGGTAGTCGAAGAAGCCCAACTCGTCAATGGTGTGCGGGTGGTAAGGGCAATCACCAAAATTCCCGCCGACTTGGTGAAGGACATGGTATTCAAACTTAACAACGACAGTTCCGAAAGTTTGCTTTGCGTCATAGGAAGCGTAACAGACAACAAACCGACCTTGACCGTCATGCTGAGCAAGGATTTGGTCAACGAACACGGATTGAATGCCGGCAAGATGGTTCGCGAGGCGGCCAAGCTCATCAAGGGCGGTGGTGGAGGCGCACCTCATTTTGCCACGGCCGGAGGAAAAAATCCCGATGGTCTGAATGCCGCCATTGACAAGGTTGTTGAACTTGCCAATTTGTAGAGTTTCCAATAAAAGAACCGAACTTAAAAAGTCCGGTTCTTTTGGTAGTGAAACAGTTCAAACGTGCGTTTATCGTGGAAGCATGGACCTGCTTTTTTATTTTCCTGCATAATTTTGCCGAATGCTCGTAAAATCCATCAAAAGACAGGCTTTCACAAACTTGTCTTTTGAAGGTAGCAGGGCGTTTTCATTTCTTTATTGGCTCAATCGTGATGTTGCGGTATTCTATGGCATGACATTCGCTTTGCAGTTGAATACGTCCGGCGGCCGGGTCAAGATCAAATAATTTCAGGACAGTGGTGCCGTTGAGTATGTATTCCGCCGAATTGCCCTCACATATCAGTTCCACGGTGTTCCATTCTCCGTAAGGTTTTTCAGGAAAAGCAACAGACTGGGAATCCACATCTTCCCACTTGCCATCGTACATGATGTTGTTAACGCGTCCCGATGCATTCAAATTTAGAATGTGGGCTTTCGTCGTATCAGGTTCCCAACGTCCCGTGCTGTCAACGTATGCCTTGGCGTGTAGCATGTCAGGGTATTCCTGTGGGTTTCCGACAACAATCAAGTCGCAGCAGCGTCCTTGAATGAGGTTACATTCAAAGGACAGACGCCATATTCCTCCAAAAGAGCCATCGGGACCGATACAGTGGAACAGTAGACCCCCATCCGCGGTCTTTCCAACGCGGTCTGCAAAAGCCTCGCCCACGAAACGAAATTCCATGGTAAGGTGATAATCTTTGTAGGCTTGTTTCGTGGTGCATCCGCCATAGCCTTGTCCCGTGATGTGCATGGCATTGTCAGCAACCGTAAAGAGTTGTTCCGCAGGCAAGGCGAAACTGTCGGGACGAACCCACAAATCCCAACCATCGTAATTGTCACCGTTGAACAAGACGATTTTCTCTGTTGGAGCAATTGGGTCAGGGTCTTCGGGAAAATATTTCGGAGAGGCATCGTTGCCGCTACCGTTTCCATTTCCGCAGGAGGACAGCAACATCGCACCTGCGCACATCGTTGTTAATAAACTTAAAATTTTCATGGTGAAACCTATTTTTTGCTGTTGTCTTTTTTAGTGGCTATGTAGAAGTAGAGCAGCAGGAGTGCGGCATTGGCCAAATATCCGAATACATAGATGAGTATGTGTCTCGGGGTCATGGGTTGTTTGTCACCGATGTAGTTGATGAGGGCAAATAACGCCGTCGCTACCAGCGATACGATGACCATGGTGCCGAAGGGGAAGTAATATGCCTTGATGCGCCCGAATACGGGACGTTTCAAAAAGAGGGTAATCAGGTATAGCAGAACCGTCAGTACGACAAAGTTGAGTAGATAGTTCCAAAGGATGAAGAGCAGTTCATATCCACCGAAGGATGGCAATGACAGCGCATTGCTCCAAGTGAACAATCCCGAGAATACGCCACAGAATGTGACGTCACTTTTGCTGATGTAGTTTTTCATGAGTTAAGTCAAAAAGAGTATGGATTATGTTTCATGTTTCGTCCGTTTGGTTATCGGGCCAGTTGACGAGATAAGTCTTTTCCGTGGCGCGGGTCAAGGCTGTATAGAGCCATCTGTAATATCCTGAGTCGCAACCGTTGTCAGGCAACCAACCTTGGTCGATGTACACATGCTTCCACTGTCCGCCTTGTGCCTTGTGGCAGGTGACGGCGTAAGCGTATTTCACCTGCAGGGCGTTGTAGAAAGGGTCTTTGCGCAGTTTTTCCATTCGTTTTTTCTTGGTGGTGTAGTCTGCGTAGTCCTCCATGACCCCATTGAAGAGTTTTCCTGAATCTTCTGGTGAGAGGGATGGTGTTTCACTTTTGAGGGCTTCGAGAACGAGTCTTACTTCCATTTCATAATCGTAGTCCGGGAAGGCGAGTACCGTGTCGGCAAAGTGTAGTCCGTACATTTCCGTATATCGCTTGATGTTTTGCACGATGGCAATGTCGCCGTTGGCGATGAAATCCATGGGCATGGTTTCGTTTTCAGAAAGGGCGGCGGCAGCCTGTTCCGTCCAATAATAATTGTTTTTCGCTATCATCAGGACATCTCCTCTTGAGAGTTGTTCCTCGTAGCAGAAGATGGTTCGCCGTATGCCTTCGTTGTAAGCGTTTGCGCGTTTGTTGGAACGCGTGATGACGACGGTGTCTTCCAATCCTTTGTGGGCGTAACTGTATTCCAGGGAATCAATCAAATCAGACATGGGCAACTTTCGGAAATCGCGGAAACCGTTGAACCTGACCAAAGGGAGTTCAAACACTTCGTTTTCCTGCAAGTGCTTCCGCAACAGGGTGGCGTTGTGGAGAATGCCGCTTTCATTTTCCTGTCGCATCACTTCGGTGAGTTGACAAGTGTCAACCTGAAATCCCATGCAGCCGAGGTTTTCCGCGGAGAGTGCGGGACTTTCTTCTTCCCCCACCGGCGGAAGTTGTGCGGAGTCACCGATGAAGATGGCTTTGCATCCCTCCCCGCTGTAGACGAATTGCAAAGTGTCTTCAAGAAGGTCTCCGGAACCGAAGATGGATGTCACGTTACCGCCCTGTCCAATCATGGATGCTTCATCAATGACGAAGATAGAGTCGCGGTGCTTGTTGACGTTGAGACTGAAGCTCGCGTTGATGTCGTCCTGCCTGCGTTGGCGGTAGATGATTTTATGGATGGTGTAGGAAGACTTGCCGGAATGTCCGGTGAATACCTTGGCTGCTCTGCCGGTGGGTGCCATGAGGACAACCTTGACACCAAGATTGGAAAGGAGTTTGACAAAAGCCGCCATGAGCGTCGTCTTGCCTGTTCCAGCGTAGCCTTTCAGAATGAAAATCCTGTCTTGCAGCGTTTCACCAAATACAAAGTTGCACAACATTTCCGCGGCTTTCTCTTGATGCGCCGTCATTTCAAAGGGAAAATGCTTCTTAAGAAGTCTGAGGAACAGGTTTGATATCATGTTTGCTTGATTTTCGATGCAGTCGCCCCAATGGGATGAATGAGAATAGAACAGTTACCTTATTCATTCCATCGGGGTTATGGCATTGTGGTCATTTCTAATCTCAAACAAATCCGCCAACCATGGGGGAAATCCATCCAAGTATATTTTTAGAAGTGACCTTGACGAAATTCGATGTTTTCTATTTTTTTGGTATGTTGATAAGTAGTGCCTTGATGAAGTCGTAGAACTTGGCAACGCTCGGTATGTTGCAGCGTTCGTTTGGAGTATGGGGTGAACGTAGCGTAGGGCCGAAGCTTACCATGTCCATGTCGGGATATACGCCCTTGATGATGCTGCATTCCAACCCTGCGTGTACTACTTGTACCTTGCAATTTGCGTTGAAAGTGTTATGATAAACCTGTTCAATGGTATGGATGATGGGTGAGTTGAATTCCGGCTGCCAGGAACCGTAATGTCCGGTATATTCCACACCCATTCCCGCCATTGAGAAAACGGCGCGGATGCTGTTTTCAAGTGCGGTGAGTTGGCTGTCGCATGAACTGCGCACGAGTACATCCGCATGGAATTTACCTTCGGCTGCGCTGACAATGCCGAGGTTGCACGAAGTCTCGACGATTTCTGGAGATTCAGGAATCATGCGTACGACGCCTGCCGGGCAAGCCATGATGGCGTTAACGATGTTGTCTCGGATTTGGTCGGGCATTATCATGGCAGGGATGGTGCATTTTTCCGCTGTAAGCGTGAACTTGTCTTCCACGTTTCCGTATTCTTTCTTGAAGATGTTCGCCCATTCCTCAACGGTTTGGATAACCGCCTCTTCGTCTTCGGGTGCAATGGTGATGACCGCCTTACTGTTGTTGGGGATGGCGTTTCTCATGTCGCCTCCCGTCCATGATGCCAGGCTGATGTCAAAAGTCTCAATGAGATCGGTTATCAAACGGGCCATGAGCTTGGTGGCGTTGGCGCGTCCTTCGTTGATTTCCAAGCCTGAGTGACCGCCCTTGAGGTCTTTGATGACGAGACTCAATGCGGTGTCGCCTTCAAGTACCTTTTCTTCCTGGTATTCAAGATCCGCCTTGACATCTTCACCTCCGGCGCTTCCGATGACCATTTCACCTTCGGTCTCGTTGTCTATGTTCAGGAGAATACGGCCTTTGAGCGTTTCCGGCTGAAGATGGTTGACACCATACATGTTGGTCTCTTCGTCAACGGTGAAAATGGCTTCAAGCGGACCATGCTGCAGGTTGTCGGCTTCAAGAACGGTGAGTGCAATGGCAATTCCAATGCCGTCATCGGAACCGAGCGTGGTTCCTTTGGCTTTCAGCCACTCTCCGTCGATGTATGTTTCAATGGGGTCGGTTTCAAAATTGTGGGTGGAGTCAACGGTTTTCTGCGGAACCATGTCCATGTGGGCTTCCATGGTGACAATGGCGAGGTCTTCATAGCCTTGGGTTGCAGGCTTGCGCATGATGACGTTGCCGGCATTGTCCATGAATGCTTCGATGCAGCGTTGTTTCGCCCAATCGATCAGGTATTCCTGAATCTTTTCAAGATGTCCTGACGGACGCGGTATTCGTGTGAGGCCATGGAAATTTTTCCAAACGCCTTGTGGTTGTAAATCTTGAATGTTTGTCATGATAATGGAAATTAAAATGTTATTATTAAAATTACAGTATATTTACTTGATGTCCGCGGACTTTGGCTTAGCAAACTGTAGGCGCACGAATGCGTAAATGCCGAGGACGATGAGCAGCAGGGTTTGAACGGTGTGGACAATGAGTGCGAAGATGATGGCATTGTCGGCTGTGAGTCCATAGATTATCAAAGCCGTCTTGACTGCAAAATGCCATGGGCCGGCTCCGTTGGGAGTGGGTACAAGCACGGAAACGCAGCCTATGCAGAAAGACAGCATTGCCGCGTCGTATCCCAAGCAAGCGGTGAAATCAAAGCAAAAGAATGTGAGATAGTAATGCAGAATGTATGCCACCCAAATGCCTATGGAATAGAACAAGTAAAGCGGCAGGTTCTTGACTTTACCGATTGACATGAATCCTTCTTTCATGTCGTTCAAGGTGGATTGTATCTTGCTCATGAAAGAAAGTCGTCGGAGCAGCAGGTAGAGCGTGATGCCAATGCACACGACGCAAACCACAGTAACCAGGATTCCTGCCGAAGTGAATTCGGAGAGGGTTTGGACAAGATTGAATCCCGTTATTCCCCAAAACTTTGTAATCAGGGGCAATTGCCACATAAACACGCATGAGATGAGCAATATCATAATCAGCGTGTCGATGATGCGTTCGGTTACAACCGTTCCCAACGCTTTCGGGAACGAAATGTTGTCTGTCTTTTTAAGAATGCCGCATCGTAACACTTCTCCTATGCGGGGTATGACCAGACTGGCCGCGTATGATAGAAAAATGGCGTTGATGCAGTTCCGCCTATTGGGCCGTTCATCCAAAGGCTCGAGCGACTGCTTCCAACGCAAGCCTCTGAACACTTGCGCAAGGATGCCCGGGATGAAGGAAAGCAACATCCATGTCCAGTCCATTTGATGGAAAAGCACGTTACCGATTTTGGAGAAATCCATCTGTCTGTACATCCAATATAATATGCTTCCGCCCAAAACGAATGGAAACACTGTTTTCAGGATTTTAATGATATTCTTTTTCAAAACTATTTTTTCGGCAAAGCCAAACCAATGAATTATTTTTTATTAGGATAATTAGTGTTAACTTTGCAAAAATAATAAAAAGGTAACGAATGAAGTCAGTACGCCCCAAAAAAAATCTTGGTCAGCATTTTTTAATTGACGAAAGCATAGCATTGCGCATTGCCGATACGGTTGATGCCTGTCCTGATTTACCCATTCTTGAGATTGGTCCCGGCATGGGCGCACTTACGCAATATTTGATTCCTAAGATGCGCGAAATGAACGTTGTGGAGATTGACACAGAGAGCGTTGTTTTTTTGAAGGAACATTTTCCCATGCTTTGTGGCAGCATCGTCGAGGGAGATTTTTTGCAAATGGATCTTTTGGGTCTTTTTGAAGGAAGGCCTTTTGTTTTGACAGGTAATTATCCGTATAATATAAGCAGTCAGATTTTTTTCAAATTGTTGGATTACCGCGATCATATTCCATGTTGTACGGGAATGATACAAAAGGAAGTCGCCGACCGCCTTACCTCCGGACCCGGCAGCAAGCAATATGGCATTCTAAGCGTATTGCTGGGTGCATGGTATGATGCGGAGTATCTGTTTACGGTTCCTGAGACCGTGTTTAGTCCGCCTCCCAAGGTGAAGAGCGCCGTCATACGTTTTGTGCGCAACAAAGTGACCGACCTCGGCTGTGATGAAAAACTCTTCAAGCGTGTGGTGAAGACAACTTTCAACCAACGCCGAAAGATGCTGCGCGTTTCCTTGCGTCCGTTGCTTGCCCAGTTGTCATCTGAATTTCGGAAAGTTGGCACAAATTCCTATCAAGATTTTTTGAATCGAGAGGAATGGCAACGCCGTCCTGAACAACTTTCAGTCAGTGATTTCGTTTCATTGACAAACGACATAGCGGCTTTGTTTCGGCAATAACATGAAACGAAACCTGATTTACAATTTGTTTGACAGCGGTTCGGAGTACTCTAAGGGGTAAGTTGCTCAATAACGGCTTTACATTTCCCGATAAGTCTTTCGTTGCTTCCACTTTACGGGTGATGCGAGAAAACACCGCATTTTCCGATTTTTTGTTTTTCTTCAATTATTACTACCGTTTATTGCTCACGTTGAATCTTTCACCGGGTGTTAGGTTGCAAAGCCAACTTTGAAAGTGAAAAAGTATAGTTTTTGTGCGGTGGAATAATTGATTTACGATTTGGTTAATCTGTAAAGCCTACATTGCAAATATATATATATATATATATTAGGAAAATAATATTGACCAAAGGTTATTTTATTTTGATAACGTTTAGATTTTTCTTTCTTATGTATAAAATGTAAATTTGCATTTATGAAACTGGAAACAATTTGCATGAATACAAGTTTATCTTTTGCCAAAAGATTTCCATTTTTCAATATATAATCTGAGTTTTGAATTAATTTGTAACGGTTAATAGTTATATTACAGTGACACAAGAATTTATGCTGTTTTAGCAAAAACAGTTATCGTTACATTGTAACAACTAAAATTAAACGTGTTTCAAATCTGTAATACGGAGAACTAACCCTTTTCAACCATTTATATACAATTAGCATTTAACCGTTACAAAACTTTGCAAAACTCACAATATATAAGGGCAGTTTGAATATGTTTTGGGTTCAATTGTAAACGAATCCACCTATACTGTTTGCAATAATTTTGAACATTATAGTTAAATGTCAAATAACGTAAATGTTGAGTATGCATTGAAATGAAAAAATAATTTTGAATTATGACATCCATTTAATATGATACACAAAAGTATTTGATATACATTTATATATCTATTTCGATTTGAAATGAATCATACTTGTCGAATTGGTGTGAATATATATATTAATACCTACGTCGGAATTAGCATTTTTTTTGCAGAATATTTGGAAGTTATCGTGTGAATTTATTACTTTTGTAAAAAAATTAGAGATGCATAATAAACAGAAGAAAAAAACAGACAAATCTCGGATGATACTTTCATTTGTCATCTGTGTGATATGTTTGTGTATATGCGTCAGTTTTATCCCACCTTTCCGCGTGATGGGAATCAAAGTCAGCAGAGCCAATTTTTTGGAAGGTCTTATCAGTTTCAATGATTCTTCCGATTGCCATATGACCTCCAAAGATATAATCGATACCAGTTGCATTGCGGATTTGTCTGAATCTGTATTGGTGGAATTAGACCGTAACAGTTGTGCGACTCTATCTGGCGACAGTTCGACTTTAGATACAACATCATGGGATGTATCAGATACTATTTTTGTAAAACATGATGTGGACACCAAGGTTGTAGGCACAAGCAAAGAAGGAGGATTGGTAAACTTGCTGCCAAATAAAATCGAGGATTACAGTCCGAATCATTCGATGATCAGACAATTGAGGAAATTGTGTCTTAGTAGTTCCAAAGAAGGAAATTTTCGAATAGCATTCTTGGGTGATTCATATATAGAGGGAGATATACTAACTTACGATTTAAGAACGGCGCTTCAGAAAAATTACGGAGGTGAAGGCTTGGGTTTCATACCATTTGCAGATCCTATGAGTAAAATACGTCCATACGTAAAGCAAGATTATAGAGATTGGAAACGCTATAATATATTGAAAAGAAACAATACTCCTAAGAGCATAAAGGATGAATTCTTCATCAGTGGTTATGTTTCCCTGCCGAAGCAAGGAGCTTATTCAACCTTTACAACCAAGTGTAAGGATAAAGACAAGTTCTTGTCAAGAAAGGCGAGCATTCTTTTCAAAAATAGAGGCAAGGCAAAAATGAGAGTCATTGTCAATGACAGTGTTAATTTAGTGTATGATTTGGAGGAGAGCGATGAAATACAGTGTGTTGACGTTAACGACATAAATATTCGCAAACTGACGGTCAAGTTGGATAAATGTGAGAATTTTATCGGTTATGGCGTGGTTTTTGAAGGTGAAGCAGGTGTGGTCTTGGACAATTTCGGATTGCGCTCAAACAGTGGTCTAAATTTGTTTTCAACGCATATGAGTGTCAATCAACAGATGAACAATTTGCTGAAGTACGATCTCATTATTATGGAATATGGTTTGAATGCCATGAACAAAGAAGTGACCAACTATCGTTATTATTCCAATAAAATGGAGAAACTGATAGACTATGTTAAAATGTGTTTCCCTGAAAGTGCCATCATGCTGCTTAGCGTTGGTGATGTCAGCATAAAAAAGGAAAGTCAATACGTGACCGCACCCGCCGTGCCAAGCATGGTACAAATGCAGCATGATTTGGCGCAAAAGAGCCAGATTATGTATTGGAGTATATATGATGCAATGGGAGGATCCAATTCCATGCAGGATTACGTGTCCAAAGGATGGGCCTCAAAAGACTATGTTCACATAAACAACAAGGGGGGGAAGCAAATCTCCAATTTATTGATGCAATCCATTCGAGATGTAGTGCAGAGTAATAATAATTAAATAATAACATTTATGGCAAAGAAGAAAAATTTCAAGAACTATTTGAATAGTTTCTCTGTTAATCACGAAGTTGATGCTAATGCGCCAGAGGTGTCAACATCTCAAGCTCAAGACAATCTTGAACCGACTCCAACTTACGAAGACAACAACGTTTCTGAAACCGAAACCGAAGATGTATTAGGAGATGAAATTAAACCTAATGTTGAATCTGAACCTGTGGTTACGCAAAGCACCATTATAGGTCCGGATATAATAATAGATGGTTCTGTAAGCGCTACGAACGATATCAATGTTTTAGGTACGATAAATGGAGATGTTGTCACCAAGGGCGAAATCTATGTATCAGGCAACATTATGGGTGATATAGGCGCGAAATGTGTATATATCAAATGCAAACAGATTGTAGGAAATATTACTGCGTCAGAATTTATTGATATTCAGAATGATAGTAAGGTAGAAGGCATGATGACTTCAAAGGATTTAAGTATTCATGGTCAATTGAAAGGCAATATTTTCTCTTCGGGCCATGTGGTTCTACACGATGGTTCCATTGTTGTTGGAGATATAGAGTCAAAGACTCTTGAGATTACAAAAGGTAGTTCCTTTAACGGAAAGGTTACCCAAAAATCATAAAAGAAATTGGATTTTTCAGTATTCAATCCGCTTTTTACATTTTTGACGTACGATGCGGAAAACCCATTGATGTTTTCATCAAAGCGGTTTCTCTTGTTATTCGTTGTATTCCTAATTATATTTAATATCATTAGAAAGTCGTTCAATGCGAGGGTTTTATTCATCGCATTGTTTTCGGCTTATTTTTATTATCTGACGAGCGGTACCTATCTGTGGCTTTTGCTGATTATATCAGTTACAGATCATAGTATCGGTTTTTGGTTAAATTGTACAAGCAGGAAGTCATTCCGCAAATTGTTGGTGGCATTAAGTTTGCTGGTGGACTTGGGTATCTTGTGCTATTTCAAGTACACCAATTTTGCATGCTCCCTGATAGCAGAAGCCACAAATCAAACATACGTTTGGAAGGATATATTCTTGCCCGTTGGTATTTCATTTTACATTTTCCAGTCTCTCAGTTATGTAATAGACATATATAGGCGACGTATTCAGCCAACAGAAAAATGGGTGGATTATGTCTTTTATCTATCCTTTTTTCCTCAGCTGGTTGCCGGTCCTATTGTCAAGGCCAGGGATTTTCTTCCTCAGATTGTGAAGAAACCCATTCCTACGTTGAAAATGTTCAACATGGGCTTGCTGCTCATTTTGGCGGGATTGGTAAAGAAGATTGTCATATCTGACTATATCAGTGTTAATTTCGTGGATAGAGTATTTGACAATCCCCTGCAATATTCAGGTTTTGAAAATCTTATCGGTGCGTATGCATATACCCTCCAAATATATTGTGATTTCTCCGGGTATTCAGACATGGCCATAGGTATCGCATATATGCTCGGTTTTCGCTTTCCGATGAATTTCCGTTTACCGTTCCAATCTGCCACCATTACGGAATTTTGGAGAAGATGGCATATTTCCTTGTCTTCTTGGCTAAGGGATTATTTGTACATATCACTGGGTGGAAACAGGAAAGGCAAAATTCGTATGTATGTCAATTTGATGGTTACCATGTTGTTGGGTGGTCTTTGGCATGGTGCGGACCTTCGTTTCATTTTGTGGGGAGGCTTGCATGGATTGGCTTTGTGTGTTCATAAACTGTGGCTTCGTCTGTTTCCTAAAATGAAAAAGAGCGGTGAAGAAATGAAACCCATCAATCGTCTGTTTTCTACGTTTCTTACGTTCCATTTTGTTTGTTTTTGTTTTTTGTTTTTCCGTGCCAGTGACACTGAGACGGTTTGGACTATGCTGTATCAGATACAATCTGATTTCAGAATGGAGATGGTTACGGAAATTATAACGTCTAATGCTATGGTAATGTCGGTTATTGGTATAGGTTTCATGCTTCACTTTTTACCTAAGCATTTTACAAAATCATTCATCCTATTCTTTTTTGCTTTGCCAATATGGTTAAAAGCAGTACTTGCAGTCCTTGTAATATGGTTGGTTGTTCAATTGCAGTCCAACGATGTACGTCCTTTCATTTATTTTCAGTTTTAGACATAAATTTGTTATCTTAGCAAAAGTTGATTGTTTTTCAATTCGGTCAATTTTTCAATTGGTTAAACCGTTGTTCACAAGACTTTAATGCAGATATGAAACAATAGGGTATGTTTCAAATTCTCATCTTTTTTTGTTTAATTTTAGGAAATCATTTAAAAAATGTGTTTGTTTTTTCCTAATTTTGCACTGATGAAACATAACATGAAAATAACTGATTTGATTAAGGCAGGTGAAACGGCTTTTTCATTCGAGGTGTTGCCTCCTAAAAAAGGTGAAGGAATAGCTCAATTGGAGAAGACTATAGAGACGCTTTTGCCTTACAAACCTAAGTACATCAATATTACGACGCATCATAGTGAACCGGTGTATCATCCTCAAAGCGATGGATTGGTAAAAATTGAAATGTTGCGTCGTCGTCCAGGGACTGTTGCGGTAGCGGCTGCCCTGCAATATAAGTATGACATACCCATAGTTCCACATATTTTGTGCAATGGATATACGCGTGAAGAGACAGAATACGTGCTGCTTGATTTGCAGTTTTTGGGTATTTCAAATATTTTACTGTTGCGTGGTGACCAAAACAAGGACGCTGAGCAGTTTAGAGCAAGGCATGAAGGCTATCAGCATACGTCCGAGTTGCAGGAACAGGTGAATCGTTTCAATGAAGGTTTCTTCCTTAATGGTGATAGCATCACAAATCCTGGAGTTGCTTTTCATTACGGTGTCGCTTGCTATCCGGAAAAACATAACGAGTCACCCAATTTATCTACCGATATATCTTGGTTCATGCGCAAAGTGGAGAGAGGTGCGGAATATGGTGTCACGCAGATGTTTTTTGACAATACCAAGTATTTTGAATTTGTAAAGCGTGTGCGTCAAGAAGGCATTACTGTGCCAATAATTCCGGGCATTAAACCAATTACCAATCAGAAACAACTTGTGTCCATACCTCGTTCTTTTCATTGTGACATTCCCGAAGAGTTTACAAAAGAGATGATGAAGGCACAAACAAAGGAAGACCAGTTTAAGGTAGGTACAGAGTGGTGCGTGTCTCAATGCCGTGAATTGGTACGTGCGGGTGTACCAAGCATTCATTTTTATACCAATGGACTCGCTCGCAGTGTGAATGAGGTGGCACGACAAATCTATTAGTAAGCAAAGGTTATGTTCAACGAAGTAGTAGGACAGTTGGAAGTCAAACGGTTGCTTCTCAAGCAGGTGAGCGAGAACCGCGTGCCTCATGCCATGTTGTTTACCGGACCTGAAGGCTGTGGCAAGTTCGCCACTGCGTTTGCCTTTTCCCAGTTTCTTTTATGTAAACAGCCTGGTAAAGATGACATTTGCGGCAAGTGTCCGAATTGTCATCAGACTGCCAAATTTGAACATCCTGATTTGCATTTTTCTTATCCTATTATAGTGAAGGATGCCGCTTCTACAACTTGCGAAACATACATCCAGAAATGGAAATTGATGGTCCGAGATAGTTTGTATTTTGGGAAGGATGATTGGATCCAGCAAATGAATGAAGGAATCAAGCAGCCGTTGATACCCACCGCTGAGGGAAACCGTATTCTTGACAAGATGAGTCTTTCGTCATACGGGGGCGGTTATAAAATCATGATAATATGGCAAGCGGACCGCTTGCACGACACTCCGGCAAACAACCTGCTGAAGATGTTGGAAGAGCCCGCGCCGCGGACAGTATTCATACTTGTGTCGGATTACCCTGAGAAAATCCTTGAAACGATTAGAAGCCGCACACAACAAATTCGTTTTCGTCCGCTTAACTTTGAAGAAATTACATCTGCTCTCGTTGAGCGTAATGGACTTGACAGAAGTAGTGCCTTGAGGATTGCGCGTACGGCCAACGGAAGTTATTTGGCCGCTTTGCGCACCATTCATGCAAAGAGCAATGAGGATTATTTCTTTGACGCTTTTGTTCGTTTGATGCGGTTGGCATATAAGTGTGATGTACGGGGTTTGCAGCAATGGACGGATGAAATGGCTCAAGGAGACCGTGACAAACAGAAAGATTTTCTTTCATACTGTCAGAATATGATTCGGGAAAACTTTATCTATAATTTCCAACAACCGGAGTTGAATTTCATGACAGAAAAGGAGGAAAGTTTTGCAAAGAATTTTGCCCGTTTTGTCAATGAACGGAACGTTAAGGGTTTTGTGGAGGAATTTTCCAAGGCAAGTCTTGACGTCCAACAAAATGTCGGAGTGAAGACGGTGTTTTTCGATTTGTCACTAAGGGTGATATTGTTAATTAAAAAATAAAAACAATTCTGGTGTTCCGAATTACGTATGCCAGAGAAAGAAAATATTGATAAATGAATGAGTTTGAACATGGCGGCAATATGCGTGGGATAGATATTGATGGTTGCGGCAGACAGGACAAACAACTGCATACATACGATTATTTGGCAGATGTACCAGGGGCAAGTAGTTTGTGCGAATATGTGGAGGTGCAATTCAAGAATACGCGTAAGGATTACTAACTCAACAGTAACCATCTCCCTTTAAGGAAAGGAGACGTGGTTGCCGTGGAGGCTTCTCCTGGACATGATGTCGGGGTTGTATCATTGACTGGTGCGTTGGTAGAGTTGCAAATGAAAAAAACACGCATACGTACGGATTTGCCGCCGAAACGCGTGTATCGGTTCGCTAAGGAAATTGACATACAGAAAAGCGAAGAAGCCAAGCAGAGAGAACACGAAACCATGATTAAGTCGCGCAAGATTGCCATGGATTTGGGCTTGAACATGAAAATAGGTGACGTTGAGTATCAAGGCGATGGCAACAAAGCCATATTTTATTATATTGCCGATGAACGTGTAGATTTTCGACAACTCATCAAGGTTTTGGCGGAAGAATTTCGCGTGCGCATTGAAATGAAACAGATAGGGGCGCGTCAGGAGGCCGGTCGCATTGGCGGTACGGGTCCGTGTGGACGCGAATTGTGCTGCGCCGCTTGGATGAGAAATTTCGTTACTGTTTCGACCGGTGCCGCACGCTGTCAGGATGTTTCCCTTAATCCTCAGAAATTGGCAGGGCAATGCGCCAAGTTGAAATGTTGTTTGAATTTCGAGGTGAGTGTCTATACGGAAGCCGCCGCGAAACTACCTTATCGCGATGTTGCTTTAGAAACGGAAAAAGCCACATATTATTTTTTCAAAAGTGACATTCTTGCGGGTATAGTCAGTTATTCTACTGATAAGCACTTGGCTGAAAACATTGTCACCATTACGGTTCAAAGGGCAAAGCAGGTAATAAGGATGAACAAAGAAGGAGTTCGACCTGAAAATCTTGACGGAAACGATAACATTATTCCTGAGAATCATGATTTGGCAGTGCAAGATAGTTTGACACGTTTTGATAAGAGCAAGAAGAAAAAGAAGCACCAAAATAAAAAGGGCAATTCTATCAACAAAGTGGAGAATGTGCAGAAAGTGAACTCCGTCAATTCTGATTCAGTGTCAGAGGAGACCTCCCGACAAAAGGTATCTTCTAATCGAAAGGAAGTAAAACGTGTGCGTCATTCAGGACAAGGTCATTCACGACGTGAAGGTGATGTAAAAGTGCATAAGAAAGAAATGCTGATAGAAGGCGAAAAGGGTTAGGATAGTCATAGAGTAAGATTTCAATGCGAAGAATAGACGAATACTTGTTCTTGGGATGCTGTTTGAGTATCATGTGTTTGTCAATCATGTTGGTGTCGTGTAGTGAAGGGAGAAAAACAATTTTGCACACTTACCAGTCCGTGCCCGTTGAAGGTTGGGAATCACAAAACATTGTAACCTTTGTCGTTGACAGCGTACCTAAAGAAAGTTATTATTACATGACATTGGGCATAAGAACCACAAACCAGTACCCTTTTCAAAGCCTTTGGCTTCAGGTGAAGCAGCGATGGTTTAATCCAGATACGTCTTTAGTGGACACTGTAAAATGCGTACTCATGGATAGATTGGGCAACGAGTATGGAGATGGTATTGGTGTCAAACAGAATGTGTTTGATGTATGCCATATCCACTTGTATTCCAACCAGGTAGGAATGATACAAGTTTCACACATCATGCGTCGAAGCATATTAGAGGGTGTGTCAGATGTTGGAATACGGATTAGGGATACTCAATAGTGCTTGGTCAATGTGGTTCAGCGTAATACATTAGAATTTATTTTTCTCTGTTGGCGTCGATGCGCAGGAAAATAAAGAGCAGGATTGTGAATCCCCACAATGATGAACCTCCGTAACTGAAAAATGGCAAAGGTATTCCAATCACTGGGGTAAGACCGATAACCATTCCTATATTGATAAATAGGTGAAATAGAAGAATACAGACGACACAATATCCATAAATCCGACCGAAAGCATGTGTTTGTCGTTCTGCCAAAAACAAAAGCCGTAGAATGAGTGTCAGAAACAGCAAGAGCACGACAGAGCATCCAATAAATCCGTGTTCTTCACCAACTGTGCAAAAAATAAAATCAGTATCTTGTTCAGGAACATATTTTAATTTTGTCTGTGTACCGTTTAGAAATCCCTTTCCGCTCAATCCTCCAGAACCTATGGCAATTTGACTTTGATGAACATTGTAGCCTACACCATTGATGTCTTCTTCAAGTCCCAACAAAACGCGGATTCGTGGTTGTTGGTGTGCTTGCATGACGTTGTTGAGAACGTAGTTCTCGGAGTAATTGATCGCCATTGAGCCTATTGTGAAAATTGCGATATAAACGTATGTGTGTTCTTGTTTGCGAAGAGAGAGAATGAGCATGTAGATGATAAATCCTCCAAGAAGGACGGCAAGTGTTATTGAAACGTCTATGGTCAGGATATGTGTTGAGAAAATCAAAGACAATGATATTGTAAGCGCTGTGGCAAGGCAAAAATATAAAGAGGTATTTTTGTCTTTGGTGTGAATCCAAAGTAGGATGATAGTAAATAGAGCAGTGAGGAGGAGTACGCAGAATCGTCCAACGCTTGTCAGCGTGTTGGGCAAGGGAAATGGTTCATAACGTAGTCCGACGACAAAATATACAATGATGGCAAATCCGATGAAAAGAAAGCTACCGCTCATTCCTTCTCTATAAAATACAAGGAAAAAAACTAAAAAAACAAGGGCGGAACCTGTCTCGTGTTGCATGATGATAAGGCACATGGGCAATAGCACGATGGAAATGGCGCGTAGTCTGCAGCGCATGTTCTGAAAGGAGAAATCGTATGCCCCCATGGTTTTTGAAAGAAAAAGTGCGGTGGCGCATTTTGCAAATTCAGCGGGTTGAATGCTGACCGGCCCCATGGTAATCCAGGAATACGAACCTTTGTGTGGCGTGGCAATGAAAGGTGTTGCTGCAAGCAGAATTAAGAACAGAACGTAGATAATATCGGCAAATGTGTCATAGTATCGTTCGTCTGTCAGAAGCAACCCCAAACCTATAATTAAGGAACATGATATCCAAATGAGTTGTTTACCTGAACGTTCCGTGAAATTGACAATGGCTTCATCACCGATGGTGTATGAAGCTCCCACTACGCATATCCAACCGAAAAGCGCGAGTAGCAGGAAAATCAAGATTGTCACTTTATCTACTTTTTGTAGGGGTGATGCTTTTTTGTCGTGCGCGTATAGCATAAGATATAGCTTTGTTTGCGAAGGATTGCGCTCGTGTCTCGCTTGATGAAGACAATCTACCATTGATGTATTGTTCTATCATCAAGCCTCCAATGGGAACACCGAAATGAGCTCCAAAACCACCATTTTCCACATAGACGGAAACGGCAATGCGAGGTTTGTCCATGGGTGCGAACCCCATGAAAACGGAATGGTCATGACCTCGGTTTTGTGCCGTACCCGTTTTTCCGCATACGGTGATGCCTGGGATGTTGGCGTTGCGACAAGTACCTCCCAATACGGCACCGCGCATACCTTTGATAATGTAATTGTAATATAGAGGGTTGATTTTTGTATGTCGCGGACGGGTATAAAGCGTATCCAACTCTTTCCCCTCGATTTTTTTTACGACATGTGGTGTGTAGAAATATCCTCTGTTAGCTATGGTAGCGCAAAGATTGGATATTTGAAGGGGTGTGAGCGCCACTTCACCCTGACCAATGGCATCACTGATGATGGTAAGACCATTCCAGCGTTTGTTGTAATGTTTGTCGTAATAATCCGCATTGGGAATCATTCCTCTTTTTTCTCCGGGAAGATCCACCCCAAGACGGTATCCGAAACCCATGGCCACCATGTGGTCCTTCCATCGTGTCAGTGCGTTGGCGTATGAACCATATTTCGAATGTGCGTGGATCATGTGGTAAAGGCTCCAACAGAAATAACTGTTGCATGAGGTCAGAATGGCATAGTAAAGGTTGGATGGTGACGCATGTCCATGGCATCCCACGTGTGTATGTCCATTTTGAAAACCACGGTAACATGGGTACAAGGTACCAGGGGTGATGATGCCTTCTTGAAGGGCGACAAGTCCTTGAGCTGTCTTGAAAGTAGATCCGGGTGGGTATTGACCCATAATGGCTCGGTTAAGCAAGGGTCTGTGGGGATTGTTATGTAGCACATAATAATTTTTACTGCGGTCAGGAACACTCAGCATGTGGGGATTGAATGAAGGCGAAGAAACCATGCACAGAATTTCTCCCGTCGCAGGTTCAATGGCAACGATACTGCCAATTTTCCCTCTCATCAGTCTTTCTCCCAAAGTTTGAAGTTCCTGGTCTATGCTTAGCGTAAGCGAACGTCCGGGCTCGGGAACCCGGTCAAATTTTCCGTCTTGATAGTGCCCTTTTATTCTACCCCGAACATCGCGAAGCATGATTTTCATGCCTTTTACGCCTCTCAGTTCCTTTTCATAGAATTTCTCTACTCCCGATTTACCGATATGGTCTCCCGGGCGGTAGTAAGCGTCGCTGTCGATGTCGGCTTGGGACACTTCAGCCACGTCTCCCAATACATGGGCGGCCACATTGGTGGCATAATGGCGAATGGAACGTTTTTCAATGGAAAAACCCTTGAATTTGAATAGTTTCTCCTGAAAAATGGCAAATTCCTTGGCAGGAATCTGACTCATGAAAAGTTGTGGAGTGAAACGTGAATATCCGCGGTTTTTTGTCGGGTCTTTGATTTCACTCATTCGCTTTATGTATTGTTCCTTTGTGATGCCTATCGTGTTACAGAAATCCAGTGTGTCAACGCCATGCTGCTCATTCATGATGACATTGATGTTGTAGGCGGGTTCGTTATACACAAGGAGATTTCCGCTTCGGTCCATGATGAGTCCTCGGGCGGGGTATTGCACTTTCTTGAGAAATGCATTGGAATCGGCATAGCGCTTGTAGTCATCATTCAGAACCTGCAGATACACAAGTCGAAGGATATAAATGATGACAATTGCGAAGGCGATGAAAGCAATGGTATATTTGCGTTTCTCAAGATTTAATTCTTTCATGCTTTCTGTTGGTCCGCTTTTTTGGGTTTGATGCTTTCCATGGCAACGATAATCAACGTAGTTGTAAAACTACCTCCTACGATGTTGATGAGAAGTTCCATATAATTGAAGAAATTGAATGCTTCAATGCAGTAAAAAATGATTTGCTCAATGAGTACGCAAACGCAAACGTAGCGAATGAATGGCCACCATTGAATGTTTTGGGCGGATGGCTCCGCATCTTCCTCGTCCTCAATAAATTCCTTTTTGACGAAAAGTTTAAGGCATGATGGTTGGATGGCAGCGATGAAAGTGAGGCTTGCCGTACTCATTCCAATGGTATTGGTACAAATGTCTTCCAACATTCCAATGGCAAAAGCCCAAAGCATCGTCTGCCAGCGGGGGACGGATAATGGTATTTTAAGGATGAGGTATATGCATATCAAGGGTGTAGCATACCCAAAGATTTGCACATGGTTGAAAATGAGTACTTGCATCATCAATAGCAAGATCATTCTTAGCAGAAGTTTGAAGAATATGGTTGTCATTAATCCTTTGTTGATTCAAAGTCAGATAATTTCATGTACAAACTGTCAATTTCGACTTTGTTGTTGTTAACAATGACGTTGACATCGCTGAGTGTTGCAAAATTGGTTCCCAACTGTATGTCAAGTTGCATGGACAGGCCATCGGGAGCGTTGTCAATCTTTATGATGCGTCCCACAAACAGTCCCGGGGGAAATACGGTTGAATAACCGCTTGTTTCGATGTTTTCACCAATTTTGACATTGGCGTAACGGGGAATGTCGTACAATATTGCGCGCAAAGTACTGCCTCCGGTCCATTGCAGGTTACCGAAAAATTTTTTGTTGCGTATGCGGCAACTGATGCTTGATTTCACGTTGATGATGGGGAGAACCAAAGAATGATGTTTGCTTGTAAGAAATACGATTCCTACTACTCCGCCTCCACCCGACACTCCCATTTCGGTATGGACACCGTCTTCTTCACCTTTGTCAATCACGATGTAGTTTTCGTTCTTGATGATGGAATTGGAGATGACGTGGGCTGGTATCAGTTCATAATTTCTCAGCGCATTCTCCAAATATATTTCATTTTTGGTGATGGGTGTATTCAGTTTGTTCAATTGGTCTCGCAGTGCGGCGTTGTTTCGTTGAAGTAGAATGTTCTCATGCGTAAGTTGTTCATTGACTTCGTTGAGTTGGATGAACGACAGGACTCCCTTATGCCAGCTGTTTATTGTCGCTGCAACGTCATTCGCTGAAGTGAACCATACGCTTCCTTGATAGTTGTTGGCATTGAACAACAAAATAAAACTGATTCCTTCCAAAAGAACGAAAAGAAACCAATGGCTGTTTTTTTTGAAAAATTCAATAAGGTTCTGCATGTCGTTGCCGATGGTTTGATGTTAATTTCACAAAAGATGCCAAAAGTTGTTGTTAAAGGCGCTTTCCATTTTCACCCTGTCAAGTTGTATGGAACCGTTGTAATTTATTGGATTTGCAAGTTTAATATAACGGCATCAACAGTAAATTTCTCGAGTTGGGAAAATTTCCTACTGATTAAGTGAAATGAGGCTATCAGACAAGCCGGTAGCCTCACTTATGTTCATTTGAAAAACTATTTCATCATGAAAGAGAATCTATCAATGTTTTTCAAGGCGATACCCGTTCCCTTGGCGACGCAGTGTAGTGGATCTTCCGCGACTTGGAACTTGATGTTCAGTTTGTCTGAAAGGCGTTGGTCGAGTCCTCTAAGCAAAGCGCCACCGCCCGTAAGGTAGATGCCGTTTTTGACAATGTCCGCATACAATTCAGGCGGCGTACGTTCCAAAGTGGAAAGTATGGCTGTTTCTATTCGGATGATGGATTTGTCCAGACAATGCGCTATTTCTTGGTAGCACACGGGGACTTCCATTGGCAGTGCGGTGATTTTGTTCGGTCCGTGAACTGTGTAGTCA
>DCGD01000126.1:35693-41595 GCA_002315195.1 Prevotellaceae bacterium UBA1787
CATCGTCGCCTAAATCCGTAATGGCGGCGCCAACGTTGATTTTGATGCGTTCCGCCATACGTTCACTGATTTTCACATTGTGCTGGCGTCCGAGGTAATCCTTGATGTCTTCAATGAAATCATCCCCCGCCACTTTGATGGAACTGTTTGAAACCAAGCCGCCGAGTGAGATGACCGCAATCTCTGTGGTACCACCACCGATGTCCACCACCATGTTTCCTTCCGGAATGGTGACATCCACGCCCACACCGATTGCAGCCGCCATAGGTTCGTATATGAGGTACACCTCGCGTCCTCCCGCATGTTCGGCGGAATCACGCACCGCGCGCAATTCCACTTCCGTGGAACCGGAAGGTACTCCGATGACCATACGGCGTGCGGGAGAGAAAAAGTGGTGTCCCTTATCCATCATTTTGATGAGACCGCGTATCATTTGTTCGCAAGCGTAGAAATCGGCAATCACGCCGTTGCGAAGCGGACGTGTAACGCGGATGCCTTGATGGGCGGCTTCATACATCAATTTTGCCTTATGTCCTACGGCAATTGTTTTGTTGGACTGGACTTCAATGGCAACAACCGAAGGCTCATCCACTACAATTTTGTCACCGTAGGAAATAATGGTGTTGGCCGTTCCTAAGTCCATGGCCAATTCTTGTGTGAAAGAAAAGAATCCCATATTGTAAAAGGTTGTTAAATGAGGTGGGTTCCAATATTTATTGTGGCTGTTCAATTGTCTGTCCGGCCAACGCTTTTTCAAAATATGCATGGATTGCCGTGTCGTAGCTGCTGCTTGTCGCAAACGCACGTTCCGCAAAGTATCGGCGTTCTTCGATGTCTGTTTCTGCGCCTTTCTTGTTCAACAGATTAAGTAGTTTTTCGTATTCCGCCTTGCTGGGTACAATTACCACATCCTTGAAGTTCTTCGCCGCCGCGCGGATGAGGGAAATGCCTCCTATGTCTATTTTCTCGATGATGTCCGCTTCGCTGGCTCCGCTTGCCACCGTTTGTTCAAATGGATAGAGATCCACAATCACGAGGTCAATGGGATTGATATCGTATTGTGCCATCTGTTCAACGTCTGATTGTAAGTTTCTGCGTCCCAAAATGCCTCCGAAAATCTTTGGATGGAGTGTCTTCACGCGTCCGCCCAAAATGGATGGATATGTGGTAACATCCTCAACTTTCTTGCATGGATAGCCCAAGCCTTCGATAAATTGCTGTGTCCCGCCCGTTGAAAGAAAGTCCACGCCTTCTTCATGCAATTTGGCGAGAAGACTGTCCAAACCATCTTTGTGAAATACTGAAACCAGTGCGGTTTTTATTTTTTTTGTATCTGCCATATTTTTAGTTGGTAGTTTTTAATAGAATAGATTTGTTGTACAAAATTAGGTTGAATTACGATTTTCGTGGAGCCATAGCGCAAAACTTTCCACAAGTACATGAGTATGTCAATGTACATTGCAGAGCAATTCTTGAAATCCGTCCTTTGGTAGTAGGATATGGCGTGCGCTTAAAACTCATCGAATAGGTGTTCTTTTTCAAGATTGCAAAGGTAATGTTTTTTTCTCACAATTAGGGCGATAAAAAAGAAAAAAATAGAATATGAGTAGTAAATTGTCTCTTTTTGACTTGGGTTGTTGTAGAAAATGATATCAATGAACAAAGAAACCTTGAAATTATGTCTTATTAAATTTTTGCAAAATGTTGTAGGATTTTGTTTTGATAAATTGGAAAAAGAGTTATTTGCTGTTAGGCATCAGAAAACGCATGTTTTGTTCGGCTGCATTCATGTATGTACGGACATAGGGGAGTTTGCGGAAATGTGAAGAGGAATGCTTGATGATTTTCTTGATTTGGGGCGTAACGATGGGGTAGGGGTATTGGTTGCATAGCATCATGAAATAGGTGGAACCCAAGACGTTGTTGGAATTTTCGATGATGAATTCTGTTTCAAGTTTCTCAATGTGTTCGTAAAGTTCATCTGATTTCTTGCGAATGTTGTTGTGTGCGTCAAAAGGGTCGGTGCCCAGGAGAATGAGGTGCGCTTCTTGACTGGAGAGGTCCATGATGTGGTTTTCCAATTGGGTGCGTTTGACAAGAAAGTTGTAAAGGCGGTCGTTCAGGGAACTTCCGGTTACACATTGCTCCAGTTCGTTGATGCGTACGGATATGTTGCCGGTTTCGATGACGACGGGCATGACACTTTCGTTTTCCATGAAAATTTCACCGATGCAGACGGAATCGACAAATCCCATGAAATTGAATTTTCCATGAATGACTTCGCAGGAGTCCACTTTTTTCATGTGGTTGTCGTTTCCATAGGTTTTCAGGTACAGCATACGCCCATCCAGATTGGAGACTGTTGAGTCCCCGCTGATGTTGAATTGCGTGCTGCATGAACACAAGACAGCCATAATGAACATGAAGACAATAATTGTCAGTACCATTTGTTTAGTTCCCTATTGATAAAGCAAAAATACAAAGCCTCTTTTGCATATCGGCAACCTTTTAACAAAATATAAGATTTTTTTTGATTTGATTACGAAGTCCTTTTGGTCTGTTCTCCTTTTTTCATTTCCGAAGGGATGCGGAACGCTGTATATACCTCAAAGATGCAGCCAATCATGAGTACTACAACCCATTCGTTTCTTCTGCAGTATGGCAGGTTGTAGATGTTTCCAATCATGAAGGCTCCCGATAGTACCAAACAGAGGGCTCCCGCTATTTGCTGATGTCTCAGACGCCGGATGGTGAGGCTGCGTCCATCATACCTTGCCAATAGTTGCATGGAAGCAAACATCAAAGCCCCGGCGCAATAGATGTAGGGTGCCGCCTCTATTCGGGGTAACCACAACAACAGTCCAAGAAGAAGTATGATGCCGCCTAAGATGTAAACGAGGTTTTGGAAATGGGTAAGTTGTTTCATAGGGGTATTTTATTTGAAAACATATATGTCTTCGTTGGGCTTTTTCATGAAATACCGCTCACGGGCAATGCGCTCCATGACTTTCGGGTTCTTGGACAGTTCGTTGTAGAGTTGCGTGTCTCGTATATACTTTTCGCGATAGGAGTTGATTTCACGTTGCAGTTGATTGGCTTCCTGCTGCAACTTGTAGCAGTTATAGAAACTGTTGGGGTTAATAAATCCAACAACGATGATGAAAAAGACAATGACAACGATGTACTTGTATTTGCGTAAAAAACTAATTTTTGACAAATAATTGAATTTCATTAGTATAAGGTTTTATTTTGTGGCAAAGATACGACAAATTATTTTTTTCATTGCATGTGGTGGTGTTAAAAATCCACAATTTAATTCCATATACATTGTAGGTTTCTGGTAGAAAAACTCAAGTCTTGCAAAGTCCGATCTTATTTTCCTTTGGCTCTTTTGACGGCATTGTCATGAATCATATTGCCATAGAATAGTGCGTCCCAATGGTGCAGGTTGTCGCAGCTCACTCCCGCATCGGCATAAAAGGTATGCTCTTTCATCCAGAATTTATAGTAGTCGGGATTGTCGGTCCGTACAATCAGTGTGTTGTGCGTTTTGTCAATGTGTACTTTGTTGTGGGTTCCTTTATAAGAGAAATATGCCGCTGTGGTATCCGTTCTCCAGTTGATGGGGTTGATGCAAGCCGCTGCATCTTTCGATACTACGTCCCAGGCTGCTTCAATGCTCTGTGTAGAATTGAAGGAAATGACGACGCCTCTGTCTGTTTCATTTTGTGCGGCCTTGATGTGTGGATGTTTCAAGTCTTCCGCTGTCAGGCGGTAACCGATGGCGTATGTGGCTATCATGCGCGCGTATTGTTCATCCGTCATGTGTTTGAGGATGTCCAGCGTTAGCATGGCGCCTTGGCTGAAACCGGCGAGAATGAAAGGACGGCCGTGGTTGATGTTTTCCATGAAATAGTCGAACGCTTCGCATACCTCCGATGCCACCTTTTGGTGAACCAACTCAAATGAATCGGCTGACAAACAGATTATGCTGTTAAAGGTATATTGTCGGTATATGGGTGAAGAAAAATTGAAATTGTCGTAAAAGATGTTTTTCTCAAAGTATTTCATTTCCTTCAAGATTACAGTCCTGTCGTTTTCTGTCAATTGTGACTGCCATACGGTGTTTCCACAATTGTCCACCGCGGAAATAACATTGGTGGATACCATGTAAAACACATCGATCTTGCTGCTGTCGTATGGTATTTCGGACTGATACCAAGACGAGGCGTTGTTCCAGGGTGAGGTCTGCAGGTTCTTTGAAGATGAGTGTGTGGTACAAGATGCAAGAACGACGCTTGCAGTGAGAAAGCAGAGAACTGTCAGTTTCATTTTCATTGTGCTATGGTTGGAAACGCAAAATTAACAAGAAAGGTTGAATTGTGCAAAGTGGCAATGCAATTTGTCGTAATTATTATTCCATTTCTTTATCGCCGTAAAATTTGTTGTCAATCAATGACATCTTGGTAGAAATATGGTGGGTTAAGCCAAATCAAATATTGAAATGTGTTTTCATGGAAATGTCAAGTCCAATTCGGGTGTGAAAGGAAGTTTGTTGCATCTTGATTAATATGCAACAAAATCAAGATGGATAATGTCTATATGCGTGATTTTTGTTATCTTTGCGCCTATAAATGATGATAAGAATAGAACATGGAAAACTTTGTTGTTTCAGCGAGAAAATATCGTCCGATGAGTTTCAAGGATGTGGTAGGTCAGTCTTCACTGACCAATACGCTCAAGCAAGCCATCACGCGCAACAAATTGGCGAGTGCCTACCTGTTCTGCGGACCCCGCGGCGTTGGAAAGACAACTTGTGCCAGGATATTTGCAAAAGCCATCAATTGCCTTGACTTTTCATTAGAAGGAGAACCATGCAACGTATGTGACAGTTGCCGTTCGTTCAACGAACAGCGAAGTTTGAACATTCAGGAATTGAATGCCGCCGCCAACAATTCGGTGACCGATATCCGTGAAATCATAGACCAGGTACGCATACCGCCACAGCATGGCAGGTATAAGGTGATTATTCTTGATGAGGTACACATGCTGTCGCCGAGTGCATCCAATGCTTTGTTGAAAACGTTGGAGGAACCGCCCTCATATGTGATTTTTATCCTTGCAACAACGGAAAAGCACAAGATACTCCCCACCATCCTAAGTCGCTGTCAGATATTCGATTTCAATAGGATGGAAATTGACAACATCATCGAGGAACTCAAGATGGTGGCAAGCAAGGAAGGTGTCGTCTATGAGGAAAACGCCCTCAACATGATAGCCCAAAAAGCGGATGGTGGCATGCGTGACGCTTTGTCCATATTTGATCAGGTCACCAATTTCTCCGGTGGCAACATCACATACGAAAGTGTCTTGAGCTGTCTGAATTATTTGGATTATGAGTATTATTTCACCATAACCGATTATTTGTTGGAGCATAGGGTGGCGGCCGCCTTGCTTCTGTTGGGTGAAGTCATCAGCAAAGGTTTTGACGCGGGCAATTTCATCGGAGGTCTTGCCAGTCATCTGCGTGACTTGTTGGTGAGTCGCGATGCTTGTACGTTGCCGCTGCTTGACGTGGCGGCGTCCGTAAAGGAAAAGTACGGCAAACAGGCTCAGCTATGTACCTTGAATTTTTTGTACAAGGCCATCAAGATTTGTGACCAATGCAGCAATGCCTATAAATCGTCTTTCAACAAACGACTCTCAGTAGAGATAGCACTCATAGAAACGGCGCAGTTGGAGACGGACAATACGCTGGAAGAAAAAAAAAATAATACATCAGCCATGAAACCAGTGACCGTCGGCGCAGTACAGGCATCTTCCACCCCCGGTCCGGTTTCCCAATCTCAAGCAAAAGTTGTTCCCCACACCACTGCCGTTCCCGCCACATCGGCAAATCCTG
>DCGD01000100.1 GCA_002315195.1 Prevotellaceae bacterium UBA1787
TGACAAGGCCGTTGCCTGCAAGGGTTTTCCATGGTTCGTTGAAACACCAGTTGAGAGCCATGGAGGTATAGGGCCATTTCTGTCGTGCCAATTCAAAGACGGTGCGGTAGCAATCGCCTTGAATGTCGTTGGCATCCTTGACGCCTTGCTCAAATTGATGTGTATAGTCCTTGCCCGTCATTCGTGTGGTGACGTCCAGCCTGCCCCATTGGTTGGCGTGGCGCGCTTGCCAGATGGAGGTTTCAAATGGGTGTTTCAGGTCGTCTTCGCTTACAATCGTCTTGATGTAGTCCAATTCGGAAATGGCGCCGCAGCCAAACTCCGTGTAGCCGAAATATTTGCTGTCGTAGAACATGGTAACCAGTTCTTCATCGCCTTCAATGGGAAAGTAGCCACCGTGTCTTATGCCGGGTTGGGGTGAAGCGTACCAAAATGGGGTGTCAGGGTCGAGGAGATAAGTTTGGGAGTCCAACAGCCGCAGTGCCTTGGATTGATAGCTCATGCCGCCCCACTTGTCAAACCACTTGAAAAACAACTCATTGCCACCGCAGTACATGGTAAGGCAACCATGCGTGCGCAACTGTTTGATAATGGCGGCGCTTTCTTGTGCGAGAATGTCCAAATATTTTGCATCGTCGCTGTATTTTGCGCAGGCGAGTGGAAATTCCTGCCATATCATGATACCCATTTCATTACACATATCGTAGAACCAATCGGGTTGGATGTAAGCGCCTCCCCATAAACGGAGAATGTTCATGTTGCACTCCTTGAGATAGGTCAGTAATTTTCGGATATTATCTTTTTTCACTTCACTTCTGCACATCTCGGAAGGCACCCAATTGCTGCCTTTGGCGAAGATTTTGCGGTGGTTCATTTGAATGGTGGCTGGAACGGATACCTCGGCCCCATCGTGCTTTCCACCTTCATTATAGACCATCTCGGTTTTCCTGAAGCATATTTTCCGTTTCAAGTTCTCTCCATTGGAGGATGTCAGTTCAATGGTGTAGATGGGCTGCGCGCCATGGTTCCAAGGCCACCACAGCCGGGGGTTGTTCAAAACCAACGTCATAGAACCGCTGCCGTTTGCCTTGACGGATGTTTGGGACATTTCCTTGCCATCGGGTGAAATGAGTTTGGAAAGGAGTGTACAGGGACCGGTGACGTTGTAATCCATTTGGATGTAGGCTGTGTCCATTTGTTCGTTCAGGCGGTAAGCGACATCCCATGATGAAAGGTGTGTTTTGGGGAGGTAGGAAATGAAGACCTCGTCTGCCAATCCCAGGGTGATGAATCTCGGGCACCAGTCCCAACCGTAAGAAAAGGCGGGCTTGCAACTTTCGGACGCTTCGTTGCCAAGTCCTCTGTAAGGTTCGATGTCGGGATTTTTAGGTGCAGGATGGATAAGTACTTCAATGTCGATCTTTTTACCCTTGTATGCGCTCAGGTCCACCCTCGGTCTTGAAAACATGCCCTCGTGGCTCAGAACGCATTTCCCGTTGATGAATACGTCAAATTGATAGTCCACACCCTCGAAGCAGAGAAAGGGAACGTCTTTTCCCTTGCGAATTGTAGTGCTGGCAAGGTAATGCCACCACTTATCCTCCAGCCCGTCGTAAACTTGCTGGCAATCCCCTTTGTGGTATGAGGGAAGTTGGTGCGCCTTTGCCCAATCGAATTGAACGCATCCCGGTACGGTGGCATTGATTTTCTGACTTCGGTTGCCTTCACGTGTGTCCGAACACGACAATTCCCAAGTGAGCGTTTGGTGTTGTCGAGCTTCAGCCCAAATGTCTTTTACGAGTAAGAGACAGAAGAATAGAATGGAGGTGATTTTAATCATCGCATGATAGGTTATGTATTATTGAATAATTGTTTAATCTTGTATATATTTCATGAATGGAGTTATGAATAATTCTTTGATTCGTTCACATCTTCGCTGTGCGCTTTTGACAAAAACTTTGAGATATTGGCGAGCCCACTTTTCTTTTGATTGGGTCCAGGATTGGTCAAGTTCGCAACATGGAACTGTATTTGCATGGCAGCGGCCCAATTGATGTAAAGTGTTTTAGGATTTGCTTTGAAAAGGTTTCCATGATGCGCTCCTACGCATTTCAGATAACTTTTCTCTTCCACCCAGTCAATTTCAACATAGTCAAAAAGGATGTTATCGTATTCCTCATTGTCAATCATAAGTGTGCATGTTTTGGCCAACTTATACGCAGACATGATATTTGGATGCATGGCAGATTTATTCATGTTGCGAGTCTTGACATCAATTAAATCGAAAAAACCTTCTTCATGATAGAGTATGTCAGCAGTATCATCTTGCTTCTCCTGAAAAAGTTGTTCCGGGCTCCATTCTTTTGTTGCTTTGTCACTTCTACTGTTTAAAAACATGGCAATGGGAGAATTAAACAAGGACTGTCTTTGTTCGAGTGTTATGTGATAGGGGTTGTGTAAGTAAAGATTATTCAGATATTCATATTGTTTGAAAATTCTGTCAGGATATAGAGCCTTTAATTTGTGATAAACACATTTTTCGAAAGGTTCTCCGGCGGCATGTCCTGACAAAGTTCCTGAACCGGCTTTATTTGGTCTCTCAACCTTTTGACCTATCATTTTTTCAACCAATTTCTTAAAATCTACTCTACCCATTGAAAATTTCATTAAACAATTTATATACATTTACAATATGAAATGAAACACCATCTTGCAAATATAGTTTTACCTCCTTGGTGATTTCATTGTGCAATTTTACTTCTTTGGCATCTTGCCAATTAATAGGTCTATATGGAATGGTCAATCTCGTATGCCGATATATTCTCAAACTTATTTTCAACCAATTTGTCCAAAAAAACTCCCTTTCCACAGGAAGGTTCCAAAATTTTACTTTGCTTGGAATGAGAAATTAGCGAAACCATAAAATCAGCAATTACGCCAATGGTGAAATATTGTCCGTATCTATTTTTTTCTGCCATAAAGTATCTATTTTTTCATTTAGGATATTACTAAAGAAATCAGTTGGATATCACCTTTTGTCAACTGTATGTCATTTGTGTTTCGCAAATGTTTCAACAATAATTTGTGGGCTATCCGAATATCTAAACACAATATCGTGTGGTCTGCTATTCTTGGCATGTTATTTGGTTTATGCAAAATTATGTATTTTTCGTATAAGTACAAAAAAAACAACGGGCAAACATCGGTTAAACATTGAAATTATGTTCCATGGCATATTTCCCAAACATGAAACAACCATCATGAAATGCTCACCATTTCTGTCGCGGTCGTGTATTTCTGTTACGATAAGCAAAGGAGATAGTTGCTTGCAAATTGCCATTTTTTGTTCTTGGGTGCAAGCACAAAGAACAAAAATTACACAAAATGCACAAATTGCGAAAATCGGCCAAACATAAAATTTCCTACAAAAAAAGAGAAAGTATGCATAGAAAGGTGTACCTTTGCTTACAAAAGCGAAAAAACATGAAGACATACATCACAATCATTGCATTATGCCTTGCGACGGCCATTCATGCACAACAGAAAAAAGATGGCAGATATTATTATGAGGGTGAAAAAATCAATCTCGCATCCCATTCATTCAAGTGCTACCATGTTGCGAAGCTGTCCGGCGTTTCCAAGCAGTCTTATCAGGGATTCGACATTTGGGGAGACTATGCTTTCAGTTGTCAGAATACCGGTTATCTGACCATTTACAAATTCAAGGATGGCGGTTTGGAAAAACAAGGAGAAACTTTCAAATTGGCAAGTTGGAACGAGAAAAACCATGCCAACGTAGTTTCTTTCGGCACCAAGTTCTATGAACCCAAGGATCAGTTTCCCCTTCTATATGTCAGCCAATGCCAAAAAGAAACCATCAACGGGCTCAAGGACATTCTCTATGTGGAGCGCATAGGGAAGGATTTGAAAAGCACCACCGTGGTGCAGACCATCTGTTTCAAAGACACGAAGAATCTGTTTGGCTATGCGCTTCAATGGGTCATCGACCGTGAAAACCAGTTTCTCTACGGTTATGGAAACACCATCAACAACAGCGATCCGGCAAACAAACACAGAATCGTGAAATTCAGGCTTCCGACCATCGACGCACCTTCAAAAGACGGCGTAACCTATCTCACAAACGATGACCTGTTGGAAAACTATCTGTTGGAAGAAACTTACAGCCAGCCATTCAACCCCATAGGGCAGGGGCTTTTCATCAAGAACGACATGCTGTTCATGCCAACGGGTGTAGGCAACGAAAACAATCCATCCATTCTGTATGTATGGGACTTGAAAAATCGTCGCATGCGCAATGCCATAGACTTGACCAAAGCCACTTTTGGTGAGTTGGAAGATTGCTCGGTATATCAGGATGATTTGTATATCCAGACACAGGGTCACATGTTTCGTTTGAAATTCTAATACAAACCAACCCACAACCGCCGATGAAGGAATTTGTTATGACAGAAGCCAAGGCCGAAACCGCGGTATTGGTGGCTCTCATCACTCCCATACAAAACGAAAGGAAGACAAGGGAATATCTTGACGAATTGGAATTTTTGGCCGAAACCGCGGGTGTCCATACCGTCAAACGCTTTACGCAAAGGTGTGAAGGTCCTAGCAGTACCTCTTATATTGGAAAAGGAAAACTGGACGAAATTAGACAGTACATCGAAGACGAGAACGAAGCGGAAAGGGAAATAGGCATGGTTATCTTTGACGATGAACTGTCCGCCAAGCAATTGCGAAACATAGAAAGCGTATTGAAAATCAAAATACTGGACCGTACATCGCTTATCCTTGACATTTTCGCCATGCGCGCGCAGACCGCCAATGCCAAGACGCAGGTGGAAC
>DCGD01000136.1:0-1686 GCA_002315195.1 Prevotellaceae bacterium UBA1787
GCCTCCAAGCACAGTTGCGCCCTTATCAGGAACGGGGCTTTTCGTGGATGTACCGCAACATGAAGATAGGTTTCGGAAGCATTTTGGCTGACGACATGGGTCTTGGAAAGACGCTCCAGGTCATCACGCTTCTCCTGAAAATAAAAGAGGAGGGTGGATTGGAGAAGAAGAGAGCGTTGGTTGTCGTACCCACCGGTCTGCTGTACAACTGGCAAGCGGAAGTGGCACGCTTTGCACCGGGGCTTTCCACCGCCATCTATCATGGAACGTCCAGAAACATCGAGGAGAAATCCTGCATGACGGCAGACATACTCCTGACAACTTACGGCATTGTGCGTTCGGATGCCGAATTGCTCAAGAAACGGAAATGGCGGATGGTCATCATTGATGAGGCACAGAACATCAAGAACAGCAGTACGGCGCAGAGCAAGGCCATACACGGCATCCATGCCGATACGCACATAGCCATGAGTGGTACACCGGTGGAGAACCGACTATCCGAATTTTGGAGCATCATTGACTTTACCAACAAGGGCTATCTCGGTTCCTCGGACGATTTCCAAAAACATTACGCCCGCCCCATACAGAAGGATGGCGACCTGCAGGTGGCGGAAAGATTCCGCAAAGTGACGGCTCCGTTCATGATGAGAAGGTTGAAGACCGACAAGTCCATCATAATCGACTTGCCCGACAAGATAGAACGCAACGAATATGCTACGCTGACCGCCGAGCAGGCTGCGCTTTACCAAAAGGTACTGAATCAGTGCATGGAGGTCATCGAAAATCTGCAAGGCGAGGATAGCCAAACGCTCTTCAAGCGGCAGGGACTCATTCTGCAGATGATGCTCGCCTTGAAGCAGATATGCAACCATCCGACGCAATACCTGAAAGATCACCGCATGGATGCTTCCCTTTCCGGAAAGACCGAAATGCTCCTCGACCTGCTGCGCTCCATCGTGGATGCCAACGAAAAGGTTTTGGTGTTCACGCAGTTCCGCGAGATGGGCGACTTGCTGCAGCATTTCATCCGCGAGGAACTCAACGAAGATACCTTGTTTTACCACGGAGGCTGTACGCTAAAGCAGCGTCAGACCATGGTGGACCGTTTCCAGAACGAACGGAACAGCCGCATCTTCATTCTCTCACTGAAAGCCGCCGGGACAGGACTCAACCTCACCGCCGCCACACACGTCATACACTACGATTTGTGGTGGAATCCCGCCGTGGAATCCCAAGCAACCGACCGCGCCTATCGTATCGGACAGCATAACAACGTACAGGTTCACCGTTTCATCACGCGCAAATCGTTCGAGGAACGCATCGACGCCATGATACGGGACAAGAAAAACCTTGCCGACTTGACGGTGGCCACGGGGGAAAGTTGGATAGGAAAACTGTCCAACAAGGAACTGCGCGAGGTATTTGGATGAGTGAACGTGGCTCAGGTTTGTTCTCATCCCGATTGTCGCTCCGTTACGTCTTTCCTTTCGGCAAAACGTCTGCTTGGTCCTTAGGGTCATGGCATTTGCGCCATGAGTGGCACAAATTGTTGAAAAGTAAGCCGTGATTAGATAATAATATCCTAGTGTAGCCGCGATTTGTACTATCAACCTTTCGGCTCGGCTTCCGTGGTAGGTTTTGCGAGCCTGCCACGCTTACCTGTCTTTGACTTTCTGGACGTGTACT
>DCGD01000136.1:1779-8276 GCA_002315195.1 Prevotellaceae bacterium UBA1787
GTGTCGAGCGTGTCCCTTGTGCTCTATGCATCTGATAGGTCTCATTTCGTCAAGAAGCTCAGTGAATGAGTCAAACTGTTTTCTCAGCGTGGTTGATTTCCATATATGCTTCAGATATGATGCCATGATGAGGGCAACGAAGTATATGAAGAGCCTTCCATTCTTGCCATCCTCAGGCCAGCATCTCTGCCGGTTGTTACCAAGAGACCCTTTCATCTGTTCAAAGTATTTCTCCTGCTCGTCACGCAAAGCGTATGATTCTGATGCTTTCATTGCAGAATAGTCAACAGCATGTGTTATGTTTGCATAGAAGCTGGAGGTGAGCTTTGCCTCCTTGACCTTTTTCTCGTTCAGTGTGAATGTGGCGGCGTTCATCCGGGTCATACAGGCCATTGACCGCAAGAAGGTCTTGGAAAAAATATGCCGCGTTCATAAGGGGAGCAGCGTTGAATGCGAATCAAGAAGCGTATTTGAAGAATATTCTGGACTACATCAGCGTCAACGGTGACATTCAATTAGGCGATTTCCTGGATTATCCGTTGAAAAGTTATCCTTGGCGCGATGTGTTTGGAAATCAGTTCACCGGGCTGAAGGATTTTGTCAAAACCGTGCATTAGGTAATAACCTTGACGGCATGAGCGGACGAATGTATCGGGGTGTGAAGGACAAATCCGATGATGCGCCCATGATGGGTGGGTTGAAATCCGAAATGGGGCAGAATAACACTCGTTTTTCCATAAACAAGGAAAAATAGGTTTGACAAAGGTCGAGAGTTATTGGACGACAAATTCAAAACAAACCCATAAAAATCATTTTATTATTACTTGATACATCAAGTATGAAGGATTTGCTGTATCTTTGTACTTGTTTTCTTAACAGCCATCAAGTCGCATGCAAGTTCAAATCATAAACCGCTCTCATCATGCCCTTCCCACATACGCCACCAGCGGCAGCGCCGGCATGGATTTAAGGGCAAACCTGGAAACTCCCGTAGTGCTTCGTCCCCTTCAGCGCAAGTTGATACCCACTGGGTTGTACATCGCTCTTCCTGATGGTTATGAAGCCCAGGTCCGTCCGCGTTCTGGTCTTGCCTTGAAGAAAGGCATCGGCGTACTCAATGCCCCGGGTACCATTGATGCGGATTACCGCGGTGAGATAGGTGTCATTCTCGTGAATGTCTCCGATGAGGATTTCGTGGTCAATGATGGGGAGCGCATAGCCCAAATGGTCATTGCCCGCCACGAACGGGTGGATTGGCAGGTGGTAGAAGCACTGGGTGAGACGGAACGCGGCGCCGGTGGATTCGGGCACACGGGAGAGTGAGTGATAATATTGTAGAATGAATTGTTATCTTCTTGACAAATGGTATTGAGATTAATGCTTGCGTTGCTGACATTCCTTGCGTTTTCCTTGACAACCGAAGGGAAAGGCAAGTTTATAAAACCCATGAACAAGGTATCATATCACTTGGGGAAAAAGTATGATGGTAAGGATGTAGAAGCCCGGTACAAGGCATTCTATTTGGAATCCGTATGCCAGCGCGAGATGGGGAATCGCACGGCCCAGTATGAATTGCTCAGCCGTGCAATGACGCTTTGTCCCGAAGCGCCCGAGGCGATGTTTGATTTCATTGAAGTTGCCGGGAAAGCCGGCAAAGTAAATGACTCCTTGACTGAGGTTTTCTATGAAAAGGCCATTAATTTGGTTCCCGCAGAAAAAGAAACGGAGGGGCAGCGGCTGTCGTATATGGATGCATATTCCAAATATCTGATGCGGAGGGGCAATTTTGGCAAGGCTGCCATGTATTTGGAAAAATTGACTGAGAATGGTCCAAAACGCAAGGACGCTTTTAATAGGTTGTTGTCGTGCTTTGAGTGGATGGGACTTTATGACAATGCATTGCGCTGCCTGGACAAGATGCTGCAATTGTATGGCGATGAAGGGGAATTTTTATATAAGAAGGCACATATCTTGGGGCAAAAGGGTCGCTACGATGAAGAGTTGGCGTTTCTGGATTCTCTTTTGGCGCGGATGCCCGGGCAAATGGATTTTTCCGTCTTGAAATGCGAAGCGTTGATAAATAAAGGTGACACGGCTGCCGGTCGAATGTTGTACGAAAGTATGATAAAAGAAGACCCTCAGAACCCGGCGGTGCAGCAAATCATGTTAACGTACTACATCCAGACCAAACAGGAACGTAAAATTCACGAGGTACTTGATACGCTGATCTTGAACGATCGTACTCCAGCTGAGAACAGAATATCTTACTTAAAGAGCATAATGGCTTCAAAGGATACCTTGAGACAATTGCATCTTGACACGCTTTTCAAGAAACTGATGAAGGTCCATTTAGAGAATCGGGATGTGGCGGATCTCTACGGACAGTATTTGGCGAGAAAAAAAGCTTCCGGAGAAGCTTATGCTCCCGTGATGCATAAAATCTTGGAGGTGGAACCGGAGGACATGACCGCGCGCTTGTATGTGGTTCAGGAAAATTTGGAAAAACGGGACTACGACTCGGCGTTTGACCTGTGTCGGGAGGGACTGCATTATCATGAGAAGAACCTGCGTTTCTATTTGATTGGCGGAAGCGTGTTGAACCAGGCCAAACGCACTGCGGAGGCGAAGGCGTTTCTTGAGGAAGGTTTG
The DNA here is from genome assembly GCA_002315195.1 of Prevotellaceae bacterium UBA1787. The sequence goes on from DCGD01000136.1 coordinate 4,429, forward strand.
CCTTTCGTCCGTTCGAACAAGGATGTGGAGCAGGTGTCAAATTATTATTCCGCTTACGCCGACGTGTTGCACACCTTGGGAGAGGATGAACGTTCTTACCTCTATTACGATACGGCATTCATCTATAATCCCGCCAACGTGATAGGTCTGAACAATTATGCTTATTTTCTGTCGCTCAGAGAAAAGCAATTGGACAAGGCGCAGACAATGATTGAAAAGGTGATGAAACTGGAACCCGACAATCCAACCTATATTGACACGTATGCCTGGGTACTTTTTGTCAAGAAGGATTATGAAGGTGCGCGCAAACAGATAGATGCCGCCTTGAAATATATCAAGGGCAACAAGGAAGACGGTAGTTTGTATGATCATGCCGGAGACATATACTATCATCTCGGCTTGCATGACGAGGCCCTTGAATTTTGGAAAAAGGCGGATGCTTTGGACTGCGACAGCAAGGTACTGAAAATGAAAATCAAGACAAAGAAATACATATCCAATGAAACACAATAAGATTCTTTTGGTCATGCTGTTGGCGATGCCGCTCTTCCTCGCCGGTTGCCATTCTTCCAGGAAAGCAGGCGAGAAAGTGACGATAACTGGCGGTACGGCTGACGATGCCTACAAATTGCGCATACTTTCCAACATGCAGAAAGCCAAGGCAGTCACTGCCAGGATGAAAGTGTCTATCCGCATGGGGGAAAAAGACATTTCCTTGAGCGGAAATTTGAAGATGAAACGCGATGAGGTGATACAATTGTCGCTGACTTTCCTCGGAATGGAAGTGGGCCGTTTAGAGTTTGCCATGAATGACGTGACCGTCATAGACCGCATAAACCGCCGTTATGCCCAAGTAAACTATGGAATGTTGGATTTTCTGAGGTCAGCCAACCTTGATTTCCGTGCCTTGCAATCGCTGTTTTGGGCGGAATTGTTCGTTCCCGGCAGTTCCGATGTCTCAAAGTCGCTTTCGGATTTCACGGTAGCCGCAAGCGGGGACCACACCCTGCTTCATCTCGCCAATGCTCCGAAACTGGACTATGCTTTCTTGTCCAAGACAGCGGACGCCCTGCTTGTCCGTACGACCATTCAACCCAAAGGCGCCGCTGCGACCGAGAGTTTGATGTGCCGTTATACGGACTATGTGAATCTTGGTGGCCATCGTTTCCCATCGCAAATGGACATGGTGTTTCAGGGGGACAGAAAATATGAACTTGACATGAAATTGAGCGGTCTTGACAACGATGAGAAATGGGACGCGCACACGGAGGTTTCGTCAAAATATTCAAAGATGGATGTGGAACAAATACTGAATTCTTTAGGTTCATTGGGTTTTTAGGCTATGGGTGGAATACGAAGGTTATGTCTTTGTTTGATGGTGCTTTTGTTGTCGGTCATGGGAGTTTCTGCACAAACGTCCAAAAAAACAACTCAGACACGCACCAGGCAGACGCAGGTGCAGAAAAAAACAACACGAAAACAGGTCTCGAGGAAGACTGTTCAGAAAACGACAAGGAAAGTATCAAAGAAAGTCACGACGAAGAAAAAACAGTCGGACCAAACGCAGACGTCCATCCGTCAGTTGCGTAACAAGAAAGAGGAAGTACAAAACAAGATAGTCAAAAACGAACAACAGCTCGCGCAAACCAATGCCATCGTGAAGAAGGGACTTGCTGAACTTTCGGTACTCAATGGACAGGTCGAGGCCCAGCAGAACATTGTCAGCAAAATCCAGCAGAACATTGAAACCCTGACGTCTCAGATAGACAAGATTTCCGAAGAAATCAAGCAATTGCAGGAACAGTTGGAAGACAAGAAGACAAAATACCGTCGTTCGGTGCAGTACCTTTACAGCAATCGAAAGATAGAAAATAAATTGCTCTTCATTCTTTCGGCGGACAATTTTACGCAGGCGTTGCGCCGTTACCACTACGTACATAATTTTGCGAAACACCAACGCATTCAAGGAAAGATTGTGCAGCAGAAAGAGGAGGAAGTGCAGAACGCGAAGAAAGAATTTGTGAAAAACAAGGATGAGAAAAAAATGCTGCTGAACCAAAACGTAAAGGAAAAGGCGAAATTGCAGAGCAAACAGACGGAACAGCAGAAAGTAGTGGCTTCGCTGAAGAACAAGCAGAAGCAGATACAGAACGTACTCGCCGCCGACAAGAAAGAAATGGACCAATTGAACGCAAAGATAAATTATTATGTTCAGCTGGCCATTGAGCAGGAACGCAAGGCACGCGAGGAACGAGAACGCAAGGCACGCGAGGCAGAGGCGCGCAGAAAGCGTGAATCGGCGGCAGGAAAGACTACTCAAAGTAACAATAGTAACAATAGAAACATTGTTTCCTCCAATGAGGATGTTGCCAGGCCTGAACCAGTGCCGACCTATAAAACAAATGACAAGGAATACAAAATCGGTTCTAATTTCTTGGCAAACAAGGGGCGTCTTCCCGTTCCGATAACGGGACCTTATGTCATTTCATCCCATTATGGACAGTACAAGATGAAAGGTGTTCATGGTGTCTTGGACAACAAGGGGGTCTATATCACCGGAAAGGGTGAAGCTAATGCCCGCTGCATTTTTGATGGAGAAGTGAGCAACGTCTTTTCCTTTGGAAACACGTTGAACGTGTTGATACGTCACGGAAATTACATTTCCCTCTATTGCAACCTTTCAAGCGTTTCCGTCTCAAAAGGACAGCGCGTTTCCACACGCCAGTCTGTAGGTGCCATTGCAGTCGATGCCAATGGACATCGTACGCTGCATTTTCAATTGCGCAAGGAAAGTTCCATTCTCAACCCTGAAAGATGGCTGGCACTATAACAATGCGTTTGTCAATGAGATGAACAATAATGCAGGGTTTCCTTTTCTTTCAAGGTTTCATCAGGGATGGTTTCAGCATTTTTCACATTCACTCCGTCGTGATGCTTGTGTTTTGCTTTCCCATGCCAAAGCGGCCTTGAACAATTTCAAATCATTATGCTCAATTTATAGAGTTCACTTAACATGAATCAAGTACTCATAGTATTGCTGTCGTTGTTGGCTTCCATTCAGGTGAAGATAACGGATTATGGAGCGAGGCCCGACAGTCGGGATAACGCTTTGCCCGCCATCGTCAAGGCGCTGAACGATTGCAGGGAACGCGGTGCGGCTTCCTTGGTATTCCCAAAGGGTAGGTATGACATTTGGCCGGACTCGGCATTGGGAGAGGTGGGATTTTCCCTGAATGGATTCAAGGACTTTACCATCGTGGGCGACCATTCAGAACTCGTCTTTCACAAGACCATGACAGTAGCCCGGCTTGACTCCTGCAGCAACGTGAAAATGGAGGGTTTTACCATAGACTGGGATCGCCCGTTCATTTCACAGGCTGTTGTCACCGGTGCATCCACCGATTATATGGATGTCGAGATTGACAGTACGCAGTACCCATACGTCATTGAGAATGGCAAACTTCTGTTTGTCGGGGAAGATTGGAAAAGACCCATTCTAAATTCCTTTAATAATATATATGACAGGAAAAACAAGGAAATCGTTTACAACACCTGGGACGCACCGCTGAACGGTGTGCTTTCCGGTGATGTGAAGCTTAAGTGGAGCGGACACTTGCGCTTCCATGGGAAAATGCCGTTTCTACCGGAAAAGGGGACGTATGTCAGCCTGTTTCATTTTACCTATTATCGCAATGGATTTCAAGTGTTGAACAGTCGAAACATTACGTTGCGCAACATTGTCCTTTACCATACCTTAGGGTGCGGAGTGTATGGGACCAGGACGGAGAACATTACGCTGGATGGCTTTTCCTGTACGGTGAATGACAGAAAGGGGCGTTGCTTCAGTA
>DCGD01000136.1:8314-9811 GCA_002315195.1 Prevotellaceae bacterium UBA1787
GATCCTTGTGGAGAATTGCAGCCATACGGGACAGGGGGATGATTTCATCAATGTTCATGGGAGAAATGTTGAAATTAGTGAGATTATCGACGAAAAGACGGTTCGTGTCGGTACTCAGGGTTATGTGCTTCTGCCCCCCGATACCGTTTGGATGGTAAGCCGGGAAACGGCGCAGCGTGGCGAAACACGTCAGGTGGAAAAGAGCATGGCGACGTATGACGACAGTCATGCGCACACCGGTTATGTCATAACCTTTACGGAAGCATTGCCCGAAGGTGTCCGAAAGGGCGACATCATAGAAAACAAATCATGGAATGCTTCCCTTGTCATGCGCAACTGCAGGGTGCTGAAACGCAACCGTGCGAGAGGCATTCTTGTCACCACTCCGAAAGATGTCATCATCGAAAACAATTATTTCCATACCGCGGGCACGGCTGTCTTGATTGAAGGGGATACCGATGTTTGGTTTGAGTCGGGTGCCAATACCAATGTCAGGATATGCAACAACGTGTTTGACAATTGTCTGACGTCCGGCAACCGCGACGGTGACCGTTGGCAGTGGGGCGAAGCGGTCATCACCATTACGCCTTCCCACCTGCCAAAGAGTGTCGATGATCTTCCGTATCACCGCAACATACGAATTTATAACAATGAATTCCGCGTGTTTGACGCTCCGCTGCTTCATGCACGTTCTGTGGGCGGCTTTTCGTTCGTGAACAACAGCGTTAAACACTCCACGGCGTACAAGCCTTACGCATGGCAGAAGAGCGCATTCCTTTTGGAAGGCTGTCGTGACGTCAGAATACAAAATAACCATTGGGGCAAACACACCAACCGAACCGTAGAAACACAAAAGATGCGGCCGACAGATCTCAAACCCTCAGACGTAGTATGCAAATAGAGATAAAAAACAAAAGTTTTGACAAACCTTTAACCTTTAGATTTTAGACTTTCAATATGATGAAAAGATACTTGTTCCTTGTTTTCTTGTTGTGCCATGCACTTCTTTCCTTTTCTGTATCAAAGAACCATCTTTTGAAAAAAGATATTTCATATTCTGATCATCAGGACGCATATTCGAAGGAACGCTGCAAACTTGATGTCTATTATCCTTCAGATACGGTGGATTGTCCGGTTGTCGTGTGGTTTCATGGGGGTGGACTGACGGGAGGAAACAAGAAAATCCCAGAGGAGTTGAAGAACGGTGGCATGGTTGTGGTGGCGGTCAATTACCGTCTTATTCCGAAAGTAGGGATTGGGCAATGTATCGATGATGCCGCCCAGGCCGTGGCTTGGGTTTTTCATCATGTGCTGGATTACGGTGGCAGTCCGCGAAAAATTTACGTCTCCGGTCATTCCGCCGGCGGTTACTTGACGTATATGGTCGGTTTGGACAGAAAGTGGTTGAGGAAATATGGGGTTGAGGCAGACTCCATCGCTGCGCTCCTGCCACTCAGCGGACAGGTGATAACGCATTTTGCGCATCGGAACCTTCAA
>DCGD01000136.1:9873-11329 GCA_002315195.1 Prevotellaceae bacterium UBA1787
CGCTCCTGCCATGCTCGTCATTTCCGGTGATCGAGAACTTGAACTGTATGGCAGGTATGAAGAACAGGCGTATTTCTGGCGCATGATGAAACTGTGCGGTCATGAAAAGACGTGGCTGTACGAGATGCAGGGATTTACCCATGGCGAGATGGTCCTTCCGGGATTGCAGTTGGTGAAGAAATACATTCAGACCATGGAGAAAGGGGACAATTGGAAATGAAAAAGAAAAGGCGGTTTTTGGAAACCGCCTTTCATGTGTTGAATGAACACTGTGAGAACAAATGCACTATTCCACTGCTTTCAATTTTTCAAATTCGTCGAGTGACAGGAATTGTTGTTGGTAACCATCTTTGCCAATCTTTACCAGGGTCATTCCGTGTTCCCCTACGAATGGCACGCCGAGTGCGTTGGTCGTTACGATTTCAATGCCATCTGATTCCACGTAGGCATTCTTGTGGAGATGTCCGCAAAGAAGCGCGCTTACATTGTATTTCTTGAAGAGTGCCATATATTTCTTGCGCATTTCGATGGGGTAGTTGGAATAGTCCTTTTCCTCGTCCATGCTTGTGTAAACCAGGGGAATGTGTGAAAACACCATTCTCATGCGGCATTTTTGGGCTTTTTTCAGTTCATTTTCCAACCAGACGTACTGCTCGCTTTCAAGTTCAGAAGCACCCTCTTGTATGATGGTGGAGTTTACACCGATGAAAGCGCATTTTTTGTGGCGGAAGCTGAAGCGGTCTTTGCCGAAATGGCGTTCATAGTAGGTGAAGTATTTTGCCTCAAGTTTGTTGATGTCGTGGTTGCCGGCAACGTAATGCACCTTAATCTTCTTGTCAATTTTTTCCATGTAACGAAGAAACGTCTCCGCGGACTTGTCATTGAGTTGTTCATTAACCATGTCGCCTGCGCAGATGACAAAGTCGGGCTTCAGTTGGTTGATAATCTTGATGGCACGTTCCAGGTAAGGAATGTCGGGTGTCAAGTCAAGTTGTTTGTTGAAACCCAACTGAGGGTCTGCCATTTGAATGAAGAAGAAGGACTTTCCTTTGCCGATGGTCCTGCTTGAGCTTTTTTTATCCGTCTGCGCCGTAGGGGGTTCGGTCGGGGTGTTGGCATACGTTTGGATGGAAAGGAAACAGGAAGTTAAGAGAAGATAAATGAAATGTTTCATGTTCGTATGAGTATTTTATCTGCAAAAATAGCAATTAATATGTGATAATAAAAATATAGATGAACAAAAGTCACTTTTCGGCGGCTTTATCCAGACCAGTTGAGTGTAGTTGTTTTTCCTTACAAATACACGTATATTAGTTTCTAAACTTTGGCATATGCGTTGGCTGAAAGTTGATTTTCAATCGGTTTTTGAATATCAATTTTTTTTGGAAAAAACTTATTGTTTTTGATTTGCATATTGTGAAAAATTTGTAATTTTGCACGCCGATTATTATCAAGG
>DCGD01000136.1:11339-19160 GCA_002315195.1 Prevotellaceae bacterium UBA1787
GGGTGTAAAAAGCCGTCTTGTGTGGTTCTGTGGATGGTTTTGGCCGACCGTTTGCAGTGGCGCACGAAATAAAAAGTTTTTAGTAGTATTAAAAAATTCTTAATTAAAGTGGACACATTAAGTTACAAGACTATCTCTGTCAACAAAGAGAACGCTCAGAAGGAATGGGTAGTTGTGGATGCAACGGACCAGATTCTCGGTCGTCTTTGTTCCAAGGTAGCAAAGTTGCTGCGCGGTAAGTACAAACCAACATTTACCCCGAACGCAGATTGCGGAGACAACGTGATTATTATCAATGCAGAAAAGGTGCAGTTGACCGGAAACAAATGGACGGGTCGCATTTATTATCGCTACACGGGCTATCCAGGTGGTCAGCGTGAATCCACCCCTGCTTCCATCATGGCGAAGCCCAACGGGGCGGACCGTTTGGTAAGAAGAGTGGTCAAGGGCATGCTTCCCAAAAACCGTCTTGGCTCTCAATTGCTCGACAACCTGTACATTTTTGCAGGCGGCGAGCACAATATGCAGGGACAGAAACCAAAGTCAATTGATATCAATCAGTATAAATAATAAAGGATGGAAACAATAAACGCATTAGGTCGCCGCAAGAGCGCAGTCGCTCGTGTTTATCTCACAGAAGGTACCGGTAAGATTACTGTAAACAAGAGAGAACTCGCTGACTATTTCCCCTCTGAAATTCTGCAGTATGTAGTCAAGCAGCCACTGGAAACATTGCAGGTGGCAGAGAAATATGACATTAAACTCAACATCTTCGGTGGTGGTTTCACCGGTCAGTCACAGGCAGCCCGCCTCGCCATTGCGCGCGCATTGGTCAAGCTGAACCCGGAAGACAAGAGTGCGCTCCGCGCAGAAGGTTTCGTAACACGCGATCCGCGCGAGGTTGAGCGCAAGAAGCCGGGACGTCCAAAGGCACGTCGTAGATTCCAGTTCAGCAAACGTTAATTTCCCGGGACTGGAGAATGTACGTTTAGTATCTAAACTCGCGGGATTTCCGTTCGAGGAACTACCTGGGGGTTGGTTCATTTAAACACAAAAGAAAGTAAACGAATTATTAAGATTATGTCAAGAACAAATTTTGAACAATTACTTGAGGCCGGTTGTCATTTTGGCCATTTGAAAAGAAAGTGGAATCCGGCAATGGCTCCTTACATATATATGGAGCGCAATGGCATTCATATCTTCGACCTTCACAAAACAGTTGCAAAGATAGATGAGGCAGCTGAGGCATTGAAGCAGATTGCCAAATCAGGAAAGAGAATCCTGTTTGTTGCTACTAAAAAACAGACAAAAGACATTGTTGCCGCAAAGGCGACATCGGTAAATATGCCATACGTCATCGAGCGTTGGCCGGGCGGTATGCTCACCAATTTCACCACCATCCGCAAGGCAGTGAAGAAAATGGCAAACATTGACAAACTGACAGCAGACGGCACATACGCCAACTTGTCAAAGCGTGAGGCTCTCCAAATTTCGCGTCAGCGTGCGAAACTTGAGAAGAACTTGGGTTCCATCGTTGATTTGACCCGCCTTCCTTCCGCCTTGTTCGTTGTTGACGTTTACAAAGAGAACATCGCCGTTCACGAAGCCAATCGTTTGGGTATTCCGGTATTCGGCATCGTTGACACCAATTCCGACCCCAACAATGTGGATTTCGTCATTCCGGCAAACGATGATGCCACCAAGAGCGTGGAGGTAATCCTGAACGCTTGCTGCGAAGCCATCAACGAGGGTTTGGAAGAACGCAAGATTGAAAAGGCAGATTCCACAGCCGCGGAGGCACAGGCTGAGGCTGAGGCAGCGGAGGAAGAAACAAGACCACGCCGTCGCCGCAACCAGCGCGCCCGCGTTGAAAGGAACGCCGACGCTGAGGGAACAGAAACGACAGAGGCAGAATAAAACATTTCAAACAAAATTCAATTATTAAAAGTAAGAAAATGGCAGTAACTATTTCAGATATCGCCAAGCTCCGCAAACTGACGGGAGCCGGCATGATGGATTGCAAGAATGCACTGAATGAAGCCAACAACGACATAGAGGCGGCTATTGAAATTATCCGCGCCAAGGGAAAGGCTGTGGCAGCCAAGCGTTCAGACCGCGAGGCTTCAGAGGGTTGTGTTCTCTGCAAGGCGGAAAACGGTTTCGCGGCTATCATCGCCTTGAAATGTGAAACGGACTTTGTCGCAAAGAATGCCGATTTCGTCAAATTGACCCAGGATATTCTTGATTTGGCGGTAGCCAACAAGTGCCAGACGCTCGACGACGTCAAAAATCAGATGTTGGGTGGCGTGACCGTTGCACAGGCTATTGTTGACCGCATAGGCATCACGGGTGAAAAAATGGAGTTGGATGGCTATTTCACATTGGAAGGCGACAACATTTCCGTTTACAATCACCAGAACAAGAACCTGCTGTGTACAATGGTAAGTTTCAATACTGCAATCGCCGAAGAGTACGGACATGGTGTGGCAATGCAGATTGCAGCCATGAATCCAGTGTCCATCAGCGAGAAGGATGTGCCGGAAGAGATTCGCTCAAAGGAGTTTGAAATCGCAAAGGAGAAGACCCGTGAAGAAGGCAAACCCGAAAACATGATTGAGCGCATCGCAATGGGACGCATGAACAAGTTCTACAAGGATTCATGTCTTTTGAACCAGGACTACATCATGGATGCTACCAAGAACGTCGCAACATTCCTGAAGGAAGGGAACAAGGATTGCACGGTACTTGCTTTCAAGCGCTTCACGCTTCGCGCAGAATAAGTTAACTATTTCCGAAGATAGAAAAGAGTCATCAATAGGTGACTCTTTTTTTGTAAGAACTGAAATATTACGTTCCACATGACAGAAATTCATATTTTTTTTCTTTTTTATTGTGTTTTAATCAATTGAATTTGTAACTTTGCCAACGGAATATAAACATAAAACATACTGTTATGAAAATTGTTACTTTATTTGCAGCGGTTGCATCATTTATCGCGCTTCCTACAATGGCTCAGAGCCTGTCCGTTGTTGAAACAGATGGTACGACCCATGATTTCAATGCCAGCACCATTTCAAGCATTGACGTAAGTGAAAAGTCAATCCTTACCGAAGGCACCACATCCGCAACCATTACCGTGAAAGCAAGTTGGGTATCCATGGGTACATCCATTACATGGTACAACAACAATGTTAGCGCTTCAAGTGGACGTTTCAAAAGAGGTTACCAGGACCGCGTGTTGGACAAGATTAAGTTCATGAAGTTCACCAACTGTGGCTTGAACGGAAAATGTCTGATTGACTCTTACAACGCATCTGTTCCAAAAGCTGATTACTATACCATTGAGCATGGTATCAATGATTGGGGACATTCTACAAAGGTAGGTACCATTGACGACTATATCAACGACACGGGTATGGGAACTTTTGCCGGCACATACCGCAAACTGCTTGAAAAGATTTACAAAACCAATCCTAAGGCAAAGATTATCCTCTGCACGCCGCGCAAGGCATACGGATTCAGTGGTTATCTTCCTGATCATTGGTATGATGAGTTCAACGGTATCTATCTCAAGGATTACTCCGACATTATCAAGCAGATTGCAGAGTATGAATCACTGCCGGTTGCGGATTTCTTCGGACTTGGCGGCAACCAAAACAATCTTGACAAATTGTCCATCGATACAGCATTGCATCCCAACGACGACGGCTATCAAATCATGGCAAACATTTTGGTCAAGGCTTTCCAAATTCTTTTGATTCCTTAATGTGCAATCCACATATCGAAAGACATTTCAATGACTTTTAACCAATAAAAGCGGTGCAATAGACGGGGCTTCGGAAATTTTTGTTTCCGAAGCCTTTTGTCGTGTTGGATAATGCCATAGTCGAAAATCTTTTGCTATTTTTGCAGTGGAAAAACAAGAAAGCAATGCGTAGGATAACCTATTCCGTCTTTATCTTTTATATTACTTTCGTGTACACTTTTGGAAGTCCGGCATTCCGAAAGAAAATTTGCGTACTGCAAGGTGATGGCTTTAGTCTGGAACTGATGTGGATGGGGGACGAAAGGCTGCATTATCTTGTCACTTCGGACAGCGTTCCCGTTGTCGCTTCTTTCGGGGGCGGCTATTGTTATGCAGGATATGATGAAAGTGGTAACATCGTATCGACGAACGTAACGGCGCATGAAGCGTCTCAGCGGACGGAATGGGAAAAATTACACGCCATAGAAATCAAAAAATCATTTTATGCACGGTTCGGAAAGGAAACGCCCGCCCAGCGTTACGGATTAGGACGCCGGGATTTGGCTTGTGTCAATGGGGTGGGAAAACAGAGTTTCCCCGTTCTCCTGGTGCAGTTTTCTGACGTGACGTTTGCGAGCGAATGTGACGAGCATTTTTTTGACCAACATTTCAATGGAAAGCAATTGAGAAACAATTACCACAAAGGCAGTGTCCGCGATTATTTCGTGAGTCAAAGCGACAGCCTGTTCGTTCCTCAGTTCAACATAATGGGTAAGGTGACGTTGAGCAAACCGAAAAGTCATTACGGCAGGAATGTCAATGGTACAGATGGCAACATATCGTCGATGATACAGGAAGCCATTGGTCAAGCCATAGAGGATGGCATGGATTTCTCAAGTTATGCAACAAGTAGCAATGCCGTTCCTTTCGTTGCGATTGTATTTGCGGGAGAAGGTGAGCAGGTGTCGCAAAATGCGGATGACGTATGGGCTCAGTATTTTTCAAGCCTTTATTTTAGAAGTAGAAACAAAACGACCTTCCGTGCGGTTTTGGTTGTCAATGAAATGGCCGATTATGGTAAAGGATTGAAACCGGATGGCATAGGTACGTTCTGTCATGAATTTTCCCATGCGCTTTCTCTGCCTGACATGTATGCGAATGGCGGTTTTGGCTTGGATATGTGGGACATAATGGACTATGGCAATTTCAATGAAAACGGTGTGACGCCCATTGGTTATTCCGCATACGAGCGCGCGTATCTCGGTTGGATAAAGCCTGACACGTTGTATCGAACAAAACAGCGTGTGGTATTGGCACCCTTGAACGGAAGCGAGGGCCATCGTGCGTTTGTCATTTCCAATGTCAATGACGCGACAGGCAATGAATACTACATGTTGGAGAACAGACAGGCTTCCGATTGGTTTCCTTCCAAATATGGCAGCGGTATGTTGATCTACCATATAGACTACGATGAGCAAAAGTGGGAGAGCAACCTTGTGAATCAGACGACCACCCGACCAAACATTTCCATCATACCGGCCGACAACAAGTTGACATCTTATGCACAGACGGATAATTACAATACCTACAAAGGAGATTTTTTCCCGGGTTATACGAACAACAGGTCTTTGACGGATTTTACGGAACCATCGGACGTGGTATATAATGGTGGAAAGATGCACGTGGCGTTGAATGAAATTTCAGAGGATGAAAGCCGCAATGTCGTTTTTGCTTACATGGCGGAAGGCATTTTGGAAAAACCGGGCGATTTCAAGGTGGAGGATAAGGGAGATGGTATCTTTGCGTTGTCATGGAATGGCGTTGTCAATGCCGATGCTTACGTCCTGAAGAAGATGGATAAGGAAAAAATCGTTTATTGCGACACGCTGGGTGTCAATGTGGCGGTCTTGCGCGGTTTGAACCTTTCTGATAGTCGTTTGGAATTGTATGCCATTGCTGAAAAATATGTAGACTCGGAAAGTGCAGTCATAAACCTGAAGAAAGAACCAACTTCAGCAAGGGATAACATAGGGGTATGGAGTGATGAAATCGTAAAGGTATATACAACGGATGGACAATTCATCGGGGAGGACAAACTGAAATTCATCTACGATTTGTTGTCAAAAGGAGTATATGTCGTGAAATGTGGTAATAGTTCAAAAATAATATTAATACAATGAGAAAAATGAGAAAATCCATATTGTGTGGAATCGTGTGTCTGCTGTGTTCTGGACTACATGCGCAAAGCGTAAAAAGTGTTTTATCCAATATTGCTTCAAGCATAAGCAATCAGACGCTTGACTCTCCTATCAATGATGGAAATTTGGTCACGTTCAACAAAGTGAAGGGTACTTGGATATATGATTCACCCGTAGTGGTTTATGAATCCAAGGGTGTATTGGGAAAGGCATCGGAATTGTTATCTGGAAAGACAGGAAAGGAATTGGATGCTTTGTTGAAAAAATACAACATTGAGAAGGATTCCGTTTCCATGGAATTTGTGGATTCCGTAAAACTTGTATGCAGGGTTGGAAAGAATGCAGTAGAGGGAACTTATGCGCTGAGTGGCAATGTCATCCAGTTTTCGGTTGGCGGTCAAGTTGTCAACGGAAATGTGACCGTGAATGAAGGTACGATGCAGGTGCTCTTCACCGCCGATCGTTTGTATGCGTTTGTCAAAAGCATCAATGTCAAGGACGTTTCCGACTTGAAAATGGCGGCCATAACCAAATTGGCCGGCATGAAGGGAAAAGCGCAGTTTGGCCTGACCTTGGGAAAGAAGAAATAAGTTGAAGAATTTAAAGGATAGGAAAACATGTTTAGAAAACACTTAATGCTGCTTGCCGTCATGGTGGTTTGTTCCGTGTCAATTCTACAGGCAAAGAAAAAAAATGACTTGGAAACCAAGACCATGTATTTTTATGGCATGGCAAAGAGTTATTCAGATTCCCTTGTTTACATGACAGAAATCATGATGCTTGAGAATGTGGCTATCGATAAGGAAACCGGTGGTGTGCTCAATATTGAAATGTATTCCGAGCAGTTGAAGAACTATTTGGCTCAAATGGGGAAAAAGGGTTACATCTGTTCGCTTTTCTATGAGAAAAAAGCCAAGAAAATCGAAAAATCCTACATGAAATTGAAAAAGCGTATTCAGAACAACGGCGGCGCTAAATTTGCTCCGTTGGCGTTCAGGTATGAATATGTCGATCCTGGTAGCGTTTATAGAAACAGCATAGAAGAGAAGAAAGAGGGAGAAGAACCACAGAGCGAATAAATTGAGAAAATAAAATCATCATTGAAAAACATTGTTTCACATTCAAAGAAACAGGAAGAAAACAGACATAACATGAAAGAACTTACATTAAAGTACGGTTGCAATCCAAACCAAAAGCCCGCGCGCATATACATGCCTCATGGAGAATTGCCCATAGAAGTGCTGGGAGGGCGTCCGGGATATATCCATTTCCTCGATGCGTTCAACAGTTGGCAATTGGTGAAGGAATTGAAATTCGCGACGGGAATGCCGGCGGCGGCTTCATTCAAGCACGTGTCTCCCGCCGGGGCTGCCATTGGTCTGCCATTGAGTGACGTGTTGAAGAAAATTTATTTTGTGGATGACGTTCCAATGGAACTGACGCCAATGGCTTGCGCCTACGCCCGGGCAAGGGGTGCCGACCGCATGTCGTCATATGGTGATTTCATCGCATTGAGTGACACTTGTGACGAGGCGACGGCCTGGCTTATCAAGCGTGAAGTGTCCGATGGTGTCATCGCTCCCGATTACACACCCGAAGCGCTTGCCATGTTGAAGGAAAAACGAAAAGGTACTTACAACATCATCAAGATAGACGCTTCCTATAAGCCTGAGCCGGTAGAAAGCAAGCAGGTTTTCGGCATTACGTTTGAACAACTTCGCAACGAAATAGATCTTTCCAATGACGCTTTGTTCGACAACATTCCAACGATGTGCAAAAATTTCCCCGACGAGGCCAGACGCGACCTTAAGATTGCGTTGATTACCTTGAAATATACCCAAAGCAACTCCGTATGCTATGTAAAGGACGGTCAGGCAA
>DCGD01000039.1:0-1002 GCA_002315195.1 Prevotellaceae bacterium UBA1787
CTGGCCTTTTGTCAAGTTAATCATACTTCTTTTGTTTTTGGTTAGTTATTGGTTGATAATTATTGATGTATCTATTAGTAGTTGTTTGATTTTGAATACTTTCATCATCCATCAATTAACGGATGTCAGTATTCTGAATTCCCTCAATCACTGACGGAATGGGTAAAATCAGCAATATGACGGAAACAAACCCATTGGATATAACATTTGACCTGTTTGTGACAAGTCCGCTTTCATTCCTTTTAGTTTTCTTGCTGCCATACATATACAATTTACATCAAATGCAAATTTAACAAATACCTTTGATTAACAAAGATATTTTTGACAAATTTTGTATGACGTATGCTCTTTTTTAGCGTTTTTGCATAGTGACCGCTGCTCTGCATTGACGCTTGCTCCATACAACTTTGCGCCACCAAACCAATGGTGGTGCAAAGTCAATGAAAGAGAAAATAGAATTTCTTCGGGTAAACCGAACGGAAACAAATCATTGGCATTTTAACCACAATGCTCATATTCAGCAGACAGAACCAACTTGAACATACAAACGGCGCACCTCAAATTCGGCATACAACACACGGAAGTGCAAAAAAAACTGAAAACTATATTGTTGTCTCGCCCACCAACTGAATGTCGGTGGATGATTTTCCTACCATAATCTTATAGTTTCCCGTTGGTGTGAAGAATTTCCCCTTGCTTTCATCCCAAAGGCGAAGTTCGCTCTTTGAAATCGTGATGTTCACCTTTTGTGTCTTTCCCTTGCTGATGTGCGTTCGCTTGAAACCTCGCAATTGTTTCAAAGGGACGGAACGGTTGGACTGTTCCGGGTATTTGACATACACCTGGGAAATCTCGTCTCCATCACGCTTTCCCATATTTCGGACATTGAAACTCACTTCCACCGCATCCACATTGTTTTGAACGGAAAGACCTTTGTACTGGAATTGTGTGTAACTGAGCCCATATCCAAAGGGATAAAGTGGTGTTCCTTGGAAATACTGA
>DCGD01000039.1:1017-2361 GCA_002315195.1 Prevotellaceae bacterium UBA1787
AGATAAGTACGTCCTTTTGAAATGTCGTAATCATTAAATGGCGGAAGGTCATCCATGCTCTTGTAAAAAGTCAAGGGAAGCTTTCCTCCGGGATTGCAATCACCAAAGAGTACCTCGGCAATGGCTTTTCCACCCTGTTCTCCGGGATACCATGCGTCAATGATGACCGGCAGGTGTTCATTCTCCCAATTCAAGGCAATGGAACTTCCGGCAATCAATACCATGATGACATTCTTGTTGGCTTTGTACAAATCCTTGAGAAAACGCTGCTGGTCTTTCGGGAGTTCCAATGTCACACGGTCGCGTCCCTCACTCTCAATGTTGCGGTTGATACCCATGACCGCTATCACCACATCGCTGTTCCTTATCTCCTTCTCCATTTCCGCGCCATAAGTGTTGAAAGACATCGCCTCAGCCTGTTCTATGGCTTCCTGAGGCAATTGCCATTTGAATTTTGCCTGACACTGACCACCTCCGTCGAAATATTCAATGCGGAACTTGTAATCTCTGTTAGCCTCAAAGGTGACATTCGCCTTACAATCCTTTACAGATTGTGTATTCCAACTGTCTATGATGAGTTTGTCGTCCATATACACGCGACAACCGTCATCACTTCTCATGTTCAACTCATATTCACCGGTATATGGTGCTTTCAGCGTTCCCGTCCAACGGATGGACAAAGGGGATTTAGGAATGAATGGGTCAGGTGCTTTGCTTGTAGGGTCAAAATCAATGACTTCCTCGGTACGCACAGATGGAGCGCCTTGCAGGTTTACGTTGCTGAAATACTCCGCTTTCCATCCATTCGGGACCACATTTTTCGGCACGATTTGAGAAGAAAGGGCGTTAACCCAATCTCGATGATAAATCTTCACCTTTCCACCCAGACGTTCCTTGACGGCGGCAAGAGTAGAAATAGGTTCGTGGACAGGCTTTCCGCTGTAGTCACCCAATTCAGCGTTGTTGGCGTTGATGCCTACCACTGCCACTTTCTTCAGCCGTTTTGGATCAAGCGGCAGGAAATTTTTGTCATTTTTCAGCAAGACCATACTCTGCCGTGCCGCTTCCAACGCCATCTCGTAATGCTTGTCACACCCTACAATGTTGGGATTGAGTTTGTTGTAAGGATTGGCATCCGGATCATCGGAGATACCCAATCTCATGCGACTGCGAAGCACTCTGTAAGCTGCCGTATCGATGTCAGCGTCCGACACCATGTGCAGTTTATAAGCCTTTAACAGAGGGCCATTCATCAAGACGTTCCAACATTCCATGTCCACACCGGCTTTCAAGGCCAAAGCCGCTGCCGTCTCCGGAATGGCCGTAAAATGATGTTCGGTAAAA
>DCGD01000039.1:2416-7735 GCA_002315195.1 Prevotellaceae bacterium UBA1787
CGGCGCCGCAGTCTCCGACAACATAACCATCAAACCCCCAGTCTTCGCGCAACACCTTCGTCAACAACCAGGGATTGCAGGAACATGGCACATCGTTGATGGTATTGTAAGCAGACATGACAGACTGTACATGACCTTCCTTCACCGCTCGTTCATATCCGGGCAAATAATATTCCCGCAAATCACGTTCCGTGAATTCTGCATGACAACTGAATCTGTTGTGTTCCTCATTGTTGCCTGCGAAATGCTTGACCGTTGAGACCGCTTTCAGATAGCGTGGATGGTTTCCTTGAAGACCGCGGACAAAAGCGGAGCCAAGCACACCCGTCAGATAGGGGTCTTCACCGTATGTTTCTGGTGTGCGCCCCCAACGTGGGTCGCGTGCCATATTCAGCGTAGGCGACCAAAACACGAGCAAGTCACTGTAATTGGCAAGTTGGACCTTTCCTCTATCCAACTCATTCCAACGTGCGCGCGCCTCATCGGATATCGCCGTGGCGATTTGATGGTGAAATTCCGGATTCCACATGCTTGCCAACGCGATGGCCTGTGGAAAAACCGTAAATTTTCCTGGACGAACCACACCATGCAGCGCCTCATTGCCCATGTAGTACTTGTCCAGTCCCAAACGCTTGTTGCCTTGGTATGTTTCCTCGAACAATGCCACTTTCTCCTCAACAGTCATTTTTCCCAACAAATCCATGATGCGATCATGCATGGGCGCATTCATGTCCCTGAACAGTTCCTGGCTGTTCATGCTGACTGCGAACTGCAAAAATACGATAAAGGTTATCTTTTTCATTCGAATAAAGAGTCTAATGGTCCAAAATTTATGATTCAAAAGTATGAAAGTACTACAGTCGGGTGTTTAAGTTGAATGCCTTTTCTATTTCCAAATGCGTTTACAATGTATAGGTATTGAAACCGCCGTCCACTACAGCCACTGTCCCCGTCACGAACGAGGAAGCGTCGCTGATGAGATAATGAATGGTTCCGCATAGTTCCTCCGGCTTTCCAAACCGCTTGAACGGCGTCTGGCGGATTACGTCCTGACCGCGGGCCGTGAGCGTTCCATCCGGGTTGGTCAGCAAGTCTTTGTTCTGGGAAGTCAAGAAAAAGCCAGGCGCAATGGCGTTGATGCGGATGTTTGTAGTAAACTTGGAAGCAATCTCTCCTGCCATGTAGGCCGTAAAATTACTGATGCCCGCCTTTGCCGCACCATAGCCCATCACTCTCGACAATGGACGGAAAGCCGACATGGATGAGAAATTCACGATACTCCCCTTGCCGACCTTGACCATGGCTTTAAGGAATACCTGTGTAGGTATCAATGTTCCCGTAAGGTTCAAATCAAGTACTTTCTGGAAATCTGGTATCTTGACATCAAAAAAATCACCCGTCGGCGGTATGGTTGCCCCGGGCATGTTTCCTCCCGCGGCATTCAAGAGTGCGTCAACGCGACCATAGCGTGCCATTATTTCGTTGTAGTTTTCTTCTACTGTCTGTGGATTCAACACGTCACTCTTCAAAAACAGGACCTCACCACCCCTCTCCGTTATTTCGGAACAAATCTTTTCACCAAGTTCGGCATTCCTACCCAAAAGTATCACCTTGGCTCCCTGATCAGCCAAATACGCCGCGATACAACGCCCCAATACGCCAGTTCCACCGGTAATTACTACGACATACCCTTTTATATCAAACAAATTCATATTATACATTTTATTTTGTTAGTCAATCTTGTTTGTTTTCCAACTCATCGCATACCACTGCCATGATGCCTTCCACCTGTCCCAGGGCCAACATTCTTCCATGGAAGGAATATCCTGCATTGTAGCCCATTTTTTCATCGCCCAACATCAATGGCGCATGATCCACTCGCATCGGCAACCCTGGATTGACACGTTCAAAGGTACGGACCAAATCTATGATGTGCGCACGCCCCCCAAGGTGCGAGGCTTCCTTGAAATCTCCATTTTCAAAAACATTGGTCGAACGCAAGTGAACAAACCAGGTACGAACGGCAAACTTACGTGCCAAGTCCGGCACATTGTTGTGCGCGCCCGCACTGAGACTTCCCGCACAGAAAGTCAGCCCATTGTGCCTGTCGGGAACGGCATTAAGAAACCATTCTATATCCCTTTCACAACTGACGATGCGTGGAAGACCGAGTATCTGAAGCGGTGGATCGTCAGGATGCACACACATCTTCATGTCATATTCGTTGCAGACCGGCATGATGGCTTCGAGGAAATATTTCATGTTTTCTCTCAACTTTTCGGCACTGACATCTTGATACAATTCAAGCAATTCACGGAATTTTCTGACCGGGTCAAGGTCGTCTTCGGAAATATTGCCATTCACGAAACCTTGCGTTTTTACGATGATGTTCTCAATGAGTCTATGCTCGCCTTCCCGAGTCATCGTTTTGGCCAATTCCTGCATCCTGACGAGCGTCTTTTCATCATAATCCTGTTCCGCACCCTTTCTCTTCAATATAATGATGTCGAAATAGGCAAATTCAGCGCGGTTGAAATAAAGACTGGAGGTGCCGTCCGCGTTGGGATTCTCAAGGTCTGTCCGCGCCCAGTCCAACACGGGCATGAAATTATAGCAGATGGTATGCACGCCCGCCTTGCCGAGGTTGGCAAGGCTGATGATGTATTTCTCTATCAGTTCATCGCGGTCTTTTCCTCCATATTTGATGCTTTCCATCACCGGCAGACTTTCAACGACAGACCATCTGAGTCCATGTTTCTCAATGAATTTCTTCAAGTCCATCACATCTTCATAAGTCCATACATCACCATTTTTTATTTGATGCAAGGCCGTCACGATACCTTCCACACCTATTTGTCGCAGCATGGATAGCGTTATCTTATCCTTGGGACCAAACCAACGCCATGTTTTTTCCATATTTATTTTATTAATGTGAGTTGTTGTGTTGTTATGTCATAATCTGAAACTCCGTACATGCGCTGTTTCGATGGCGTACTCATATAGGAGCTGTTTCCATTTCGATCCATCATTTCAGGATAAAGGGTCATTTCCTGCTTGGGTTTGAAGAATAGAATGCACAATCCATTCTTCATGGCGTATGCAAACTGTATAGGAAATTTCTTGCTGGATTTCAGTTTCATACTTGCATTTCCCGAATTGAAATAAACGGACAAGTCCGCCTGCAATTCCTGTGAAAATCTCACGCTCATGTCATTTTGGGAAAAGGAAGGTACAAACGCTCCGAGAGCCAACCATTCTGACTTGAAGGAACGGGGTTTGTCGAACACAGGCTCGGACAAGCGTTTGTCAAACTTCATCATCAAGGAATAATCAAAAGGAGATATCTTGTCGGAAGAATTAAAGACACAATCCGTCATCGTGATTTTGTTTTCAACATCTTTTTCAATCACATCTGAAGCCACGTCAAAGATGCGAAAGTTGTCGGCTTTTCTTTGCAGGCTGAAGATGCAGTTGGACAATTTGATGTGGAAAGGATGGTGGTTGGCGGTATCACGAGAAAGAAATGTTTTTCCAAGTCCCCCGCGCCAAGCGTATGAGATGCAATGGTTGGCAATGATTTGAGGATTCCAATTCTTTCCAATGACAAGGTCGCGTTCCGTCGTGTCGAAATACACCTGATTGAATTCATCAAAACCACCACTCTCCACTTGAATACCAATGGATTCCGGGTAACCACTCAAGATATGTACATTGTTGGCAATGACTCCCGCCGAACCCACATAGAGGTGGCACTGGGTGTAATAGATGAAGGTATCTGAAATCTTGTTGTCGCAGCATTCTTCGCCAATGTAGATGCCGTAACTTCCCTTGGCGCCGTTGCCTTGGATGAATATGTTGTCAAACTTCGTATCGCTGCTGCCGGTATGGTGCCCACCAAAGCAACTCACCTCGATATGTTTGCCTGAGCAATTCAATACCGAGAGACGGCGGAGGGAAACCACCTGTTTTATGCCATTGACCCAAATGCCCCTTTCGGCATGCTCTGCGTCAAACACCCCACCCTCGATGAACGAGAACATTCTTTTCGAGCGGTTCTCTGTTTCCATTTCTGAAAATCCGACCTTGACCAAGGCTTCCAAATGGTTGTCTGTTTTGACAAGCGCATTGGGGTCAAGCATCAAATTGACATTCTTCTTGTAATCGTATGGCAAGACGATGGGTTCGGTTAGATTATAGACACCTGGTGGAAAATACAGGGTGCCTCCATAATTTTTCTTGACGAGTTCATTCAGCGCAACACCTATGGGTTTACCTTCGTTGGATATGCCACATTCCGTCACGACCGTATAAGAAGGAGGCTGCGCCCAAGCATTCCACGTCAGGCACAGCAGCGGTACCATCACTGCCGCTACTCTAAAACGGATTCCTTTCTTTAAAAAATCCCACATGTTCTTTCTCTAAAGATTNNCTAGATTGAAATACGTCTTTGCGTTTCGATAGCAAATGTCCTCCACCATCTGTTCCACGCGGGGCATTTCCTCCATGGGTATCAAGCCCTGGTTAACGTCTTCTGCCAGCATGTCGCAGAGCAAGCGGCGGAAATAGTCATGACGGGGATAACTCAAGAAAGAACGGGAGTCGGTGAGCATACCGACGAAACGACTGAGCAGCCCGAGCGTGCTGAGGGCGTCCAGCTGGCGACGCATCCCGACCTCCTGGTCCAGGAACCACCNNACGGCTCAAAAGTCCCTGGAGTGACAATGTGTTGATTTGCATTCTCATACCTTCCAACTGGTCATTGAACCACCATCCGGCTCCCCACTGCATCTTGCCGGGCGTGATGCCATCCTGAAAATTCGCTATCATCGCAGCCGTGGCGCTGTTTGCCGTAGGGTTGATGTTGTACAATATGGTTTTGGCAAGCAAGCCTTCACTGTCCAATGCATCCATGAACGAGGCCAGGGCTTCGGTTGAAAGCCAGTCGCCCATGGTATCGCAGCCGATGTCGGGACCCAATTTACGATACAAACGAGAATTGACATTCCGCAGGGGTCCGAAATGGAACTGCTGCACCCAACCTTTACGGGCGTTCATTCTCGCAAGTTCAAGAAGCATCGCCGTTTGGAATTTCAAGATTTCCCTTGCCTCAAGTGGCTTTCCCTGACGTACTTTTTGGAAAATCTCACATGCCTCGGACCGGGTACATTCCATCCATGGAAATTCACTCACACC
Organism: Prevotellaceae bacterium UBA1787; assembly: GCA_002315195.1. The sequence continues at coordinate 7,610 of DCGD01000039.1, forward strand.
ATGGTCCGCGATGCAGCATCCATGCGCTGCGAAATAGTCATGCCTCTGCTGCATGGCAACCAGCAAGTCATTGTAGTTGTCAATGGAACGGTTGCAAACGGCGGACAACTTATCCACATACGCCTT
>DCGD01000039.1:7793-9242 GCA_002315195.1 Prevotellaceae bacterium UBA1787
AAGCGGGAAGAACCTTGATTTCAAATCCTTCCTGACCAATCTTCTCATGGTATTCAAGCGTATCTATGGGGTCGTCCGTCGTACTCACCATTTCCACACCGTAATGCCGCATCAACCCGCGCGCCGTGAAACCTTCTTCCTGCAGCATTTCGTTGCATGCATCAAATATTTCACGCGCGGTTTGAGGGTTCAGCACTTTGTTGATTCCGAAAGCGGATCGCAATTCCATATGCGTCCAGTGGTAGAGAGGGTTTCTCAGCGTATAGGGAACCGTCTCCGCCCACTTCTCGAATTTTTCCCAATCCGATGCATCTCCCGTGATGAAACGTTCATTGACACCATTGGCGCGCATGGCACGCCATTTATAATGGTCACCACCGAGCCAAAGTTCCGTAATGCTTTTGAAACGGTAGTCATCCGCTATCATTTTGGGTGAGAGATGACAATGATAGTCTATAATTGGCTGACGTTCGGCATGTTCATGGTAAAGACGACTTGCCAATTCGCTTTGAAGTAGAAATTCCATAATTATTGCTTAGGGTTTGACAATCTAGTCCACTCGAAAAAGTTTTTGATAATACAACTACTGAAAATCAGCTGCTTAAGTATTAAATATCAAAAAGGAACTTTTTCGAATGGACTTATGATTTAATATTAATCTGCAACGGGCTTGTATTTTGGAACAAGAACCTTCAGGCAGATCCAGCCTACCAGATACGCCACTGCACATACGCAGAAAATAATGAAATAGCCGGCGGGTTTCCCTTCAAATCCCATGAATTGCATATTGGTTTCATTCGCATAATCAAACAACTGTCCGGAATATTTGTTGATGGCAAATGAAGAAATACCTCCCGCCAATCCGTTGATTCCCGTAATGGAACCCACCATGCGCTTGGGGAACAAATCGCTGCATACGGAGAACAGGTTTGCCGACCATGCCTGATGCGCCGCACCCGCTATACCGATGATAATGATGGGGAACCAGTAACTGTATGCTCCGAGAGGCTGTGCGCCCAATGCGAGTAAGGGAAAGAGCGCGAAAATGAACATCGCCCTCAATCTGGCCTCGTAGGCATTCCGCCCGGTGCGATCCATGATGATGCCCGGCAGTTTTCCGCCATAAATCGAGAGCAATGTAATGGCATACAACACGAAAAGCAGAAGCATTGCCATGGGATGGTCGCTGGGCAGATTATATACGTCGCTAACGTATGCGGGAGTCCAAAAAAGGAAGAACCACCACACGCCGTCCGTCGCCAATTTGGCGAGAAAGATACCCCACGTCTGCGGCATGCGGAACATGCTCCCCCAACTCACGTGCTTCTCACTTGTCGGCTTAACGTGGGTTTCGGAAGGGTCTTTCTGGGTGATGTACGCCAATTCGGCTGCGTTCACTTTCTTGTTCTCCTCCGGTTTCTTGTAGAGCCACATCCAAAAACCCATCCA
>DCGD01000064.1 GCA_002315195.1 Prevotellaceae bacterium UBA1787
TGGATGCAGTCCTCACTGCCGGCCATGATGAGAGTTGGGCACGCAATGGATTGCAGTTGTTCGGGGGAGATGCAAGGTTCGTGCAGCATCATTTTCGTGAGAGGAACAAGGGTGTCTTCCGTTCTTTTCCATTCATTGATGGTTTCTTCCGGCAAGCCTTCGGGAAAGATGTTGGCTCCGCCGGACATCAGCATGGAGGCGGTTCCGGGATGAAGGATCTCAAGTGAAAGTGCGATGATTCCTCCGTCGCTGTGACCGAAGATGGCCGGTTTTTCAATCTTCAATGCTTGGATGAATAGGTAAGTGTCTTCCGCCATATCCTTGTAGTGGTATTCCCGGAGGGGTGGATTGGCGCCTTGTCCGCGCGAGTCGGGGGCGTACACAAGGCAGTTGTGCTTAGTCAATACTTCCGTTACGGTTGCCAGGTCCATGTGAGACCCTCCGTTTCCGTGGAGGAGGATGACTTTTCGTCCGTCGGCGGGACCCTTTACGAGATAGTGGATGCCGGTACCATTGACTTGAATGTCCTTTTCTTCATTGATCCATTCCGCCGTTTCCGGTTGGGGTGAGCGTGCTGCGGTGCATGCCGAAAAACAGCATAGCGCGGTGCCGGCAAAGACGAGAACAGAGAGCGTCCAAAATGATTTTCTTTCCATATTTAATGATTTCATGTTGCAAAATTAGGAAAAAAATGATATGAATAAAAAATAAAAGGGTACATTTGCCATGAAAACATGACTATTGATTACTTAAAAAATAATGAGCCGATGTGTAGATTAGTAAAAATTTTTATGTTGGGCGTGGTATTTTTTTCAGGATGCCATATTGTATTTGGCGTAGAGAAACCGAATTTCAAGATGATTATCCGTCTGTGGCCCGATCATCACAACAACCCCGAATTGTCCGATCAGTTGATAGACGCTTTGAAAAAGTATCCGAATTTTTGTGACGAGGTGTGGCTGTGTCCAAAAAATACGTCTGATGAGCCATATGAGGAAATGGTAAAGGAGTCGGAGAAAATGGCGGATTTGAGCAATCGCATGCGTAAGTTGAACATATTGCCGTCCATACAGGTCGTCTGTATCGGGCATCCGGAAAACAGTGACAATTCTCAGCTTGTAGGTGGTGGCATGAACATCAATTGGGGAACGATAGTGGGGCCGGACGGTGCTCAGGCCAAATTCCAGAGTTGTCCGCGTCAGTCAGGTTTTCGGGAGTTCTATTCCAAGGCCTACGGTCTGTATGCAAAGGCATGTCAGCCGTATGGTTTTTGGTTGGACGATGATTATCGTCTCACTTCACACCATCCGGCCAGTGCCATTTGCTACTGTGAAGATTGTATCGGGGCGTTCAATGTGAAATATGGCTATCATTACGATAGAGAGATGTTGGTGAAAGCGCTTGACGAAAATGCAGGGGCGGGCAAGTTGCGTCTGCAATGGATAGATTTCTGTCAGGAAGGCTTGGTTGGTTTCGCCGCCGCCGTGTCCAAAAGCATACACGAGAATTCCCCGAAGACCAAGATGGGTCTCCAGCATGTGATGTTCCACAGGGCCTTGCTCGAAGGTTATGATTGGAACAAGACGTTTGACGCCATGGAGCGCGAGACGGGAATAGTGCCGGCTTCACGTCCAGGGAACGGCTTTTACAATGACCATTCACCGAGAGGCATGTTGGAGAAAGGGCTTGACATAGCAAGGCAGATTAGAAGACTGAACAAGAACATCGTGGAAATATCGCCCGAATTGGAGGGCTATTTTCATAAGGCGACGGGGAAGTCCCCCCATGGCGCTTGTGTGGAAACCATGTATTACCTGTCAATGGGAGCGACTCAGATGAGTTACGCCTTGATATGCTCCGGCCAGGAGCCGATGGAATGGTATGCCGACAACTATTTCAAGGCTTTGCAGAAATGGCATGCGTTTGCCAAGGAATATGCCGATTTCAATTTCGGAACCGAACCGGGCGGCATCAATCCGTACATCAGCAAAAACCATGTATGCCGCAGTTTGATGCCGGGAGAGGGCTCGTGGAAATGGACTCAGACGAATGCGCATACCTGCATTTACGGCATGGCGCCTTTGGGCATACCATTCTGCCCTGACGGCAATGTTCCGACGGCTTTGATGATTGAAGAGCAGTCGCTTATGGGCATATCGGATGAAGAAGCGTTGGATTTGTTCCGCCATAACGACATAGTCGTTGACGAGGACGCATGGAAGGTGTTGAAGCAAAGAAATTTGCTGCATCAGTACGACAGCATAGCGACGCCGGGAGACATTGAGGGCACATTGTGCTATCAGATGGCAGGCGGACGTCGTCTGGCCGTTTTGAATGGTTTCATTTCAGACGTAAATATAAAGGAAAGAAACGCGATGTTGCGCACTTTCGATTGGGCAAGCCATGGGCACATGCCCGTATTGATGGAGAGCATGTCGCAAACGACGGTCATTCCGAGAGTGGATGCAAAAGGCTGTCTTCACAGCGTCGCGTTGCTGAATTGCAGCATTTCAGAGCAGGAGAGTTATACGCTGCGTTTGCGTCTTGGCAGAGACGTAAACATCGGGAAGAAGAAGTTTGTTTGGAAGAAGAACGGCTGCAAGGATGTCAAATTGAAGCCCAAGTACGAGGGTGACGATGTGATATTGACCGTTCCTGAACTTGAGGGATGGAATTTTGGTTGGATAGCCGTTTTGTGATGAGTCGGAGAGTCCATTGGGCTCGTATTTGACCGTCGGTTTTCAATTTGAAGATTCCGCGGGTCATGATAAAAGTTTGCCAAAATGCGTGAGCGGCATATTCGTACAAAAACTGTTTTGAATTAGTCCATAATAATAACCGACAAATTCAAAACAGTTTTTTGAAGGAACAATTACTTGACTTTCTCGAGTAGGTTTTCACTTTGATGTTCTTGTCATAGAAGCGAAACGAAGCCACAACCCGGGGCGTTGCCCCATGCCAAGTAAGCCATAGGGCTTTCAGGGCGTTTCGGTCTTGCGAAAGTCGAGTACAATTACAGATTTTCTTCTGCGGAATTCTTGATAAGGTCTTGTGGAAATTGCTGTTGGAAATATTGTGCATCTTCTTTGAAAGGGATGTTTTCGGGATGGTTCTCCTTGTGGTCTTCTTCCACAATATCTTCATAGAAGGCGGCTTCCGCGGTTCTGATGTATGGGATGAGCAATATCACGCCTATGCCGAAGGATAACAAACACAATAAGAACCATCCGATGAAACTGAGATATAGCATGAACAATTTCATCTTCTTTCCTTTCATAAGCCGTATGCTTTCGTTGATGGCGTCATTGTATTTCATTTCGGGATGGTCGCGTAAAATAAACGGAGTCATGGCGTATGAAAAACCTTTCACTATCCCGGGGATGATAAGAAGCAGCGACCACAACATGGTGTAGATTGCTTGCAAAAGCATGGTTAAGGTGATGCGCGGAAAATGTCTGTACCCCGTGAAGATGAAAGCGGATTTCCGCACCCTTTGACGGACGATTTCAAGGAAAAAAATGTAATATCCATACAATAGTGGGAGACACAGAATGAGTCCGAACCCGTAGTATTCCTTATCCGGAAAGGAGAGGCAATACAATAATCCGCTTATCACAATGTTTACGAGGAAAGTGACCCATACCGCTTTGCACCAGTTGCCGTCAAGTGCCTTTCTTGCCACTTTGCGAAGTTCTGCGTTTGTTTTCATGGTATGATATGTATTAAGTTGGTTGTGTAGTAGGTAGTAGGGTATTTTCCACCGTCAATTCAGCCTGTGGTTTTTG
>DCGD01000008.1 GCA_002315195.1 Prevotellaceae bacterium UBA1787
GACCACCTCATTCATCGGCTTGCCCACACCGGCTAACGCCTTGTTTTGGGGAGCTTTCATGATTGGCTTCCCAAATGACTGGCTGTGTACTAACGCTGGTTTATTCATCATCCTGACACTGACAGCGCTTTCATGTTGGTTGTTGGTTAGCAATGTTCCCATGTTTGCCCTAAAGTTCAAAAATTTCTCGCTCCGCGACAACTGGCTTCGTTACATGTTTCTTGTAACATCGCTCATTCTTATTGTTTTACTCAAAATTCAGGGAATAGCGTGGGTCATCGTGTGGTATATCGTTTTGTCCACTCTGACGCAAAAAAACAAATAATTTTTCCACGACCATTGAACGAAAAGGAAACTACGCCATGACAAAACTATTAGCATTAGCACTCGTCATTTACATATTATACCGCTATTTCCGAAAGGCCGGCAACATATTCAAAACCATTACCGGTCAAACTTCAGAGGAAAACGACGAAAAGAGGGAAGCGAAATTTCAAAATAATGCACAGAAAAAGCGTAAGCGCAAATACAGCGAAGACGATGAGTATGTGGATTTTGAAGAAATAAATGACAAGTGATTCAGTACCCGCTGTTTTTTTTGTCTTACTCTCGTCACATTATTATCCTTTTTATTTTGTCAATTCAAAAAAAAATCGTTCCTTTGCACTGCTTTTTGCGTAATCGCTGGCAGGATGCAGAGTTCCCTGTTATGTTGCGCAGAATTGACAAAGAATCATTAAAACTCCACAATCAAGAATGGAAGATTTCATCAAAATTGCCGAAGAGGCATTCAATCCCAAAAACGAATTCCCTTCATTTCGTTCGGGCGACACAATTAACGTGGCTTACAAGATCATCGAAGGAAACAAGGAAAGAATTCAGGCTTACCGCGGTGTAGTAATCCGCATTTCCGGTCATGGTGACCAAAAACGCTTCACGGTTCGCAAAATGTCGGGCACGGTAGGTGTTGAACGCATTTTCCCCTACAACTCGCCAAACATCGAAAGCATTACTATAGAGAAATATGGTAAGGTACGCCGTGCGAAATTGTATTATCTGCGTGAACTCACAGGTAAGAAAGCCCGCATAAAGGAAAGACGCGTCAACCTCAAAGACAAGGCGGAAAAATAGTATCATAGAAACATCCATTGCAAGACAGACATATCAATCTATGTTGTCTTGCAATTGATTTCTAAAAACAATAAGTCAATTTTTACAGCTACCTAAAATCACACAATCACAATCTGAAAAACTTAAAATCGCATTTATCACACATTTCTATAATAATCTTTAAACCTTTTATATTTATTCTTGTCTTACGGACGAATGGATAACGATGGATAAGTTGAGTGCGCAAACAGATGCGACAACTATTAACATTCTGAATATTAACACAAGTATAAATATATTTGATAAACGGAAGACCAACATGAAGAGATTACAATTTCTATTAATCACGCTATTGGTTTGGATGAATCTCCAAGCCCAGGATTTCTTCATAACAGGAAATGTCACTGATAAAAGCAACGGACAGCCCATCGAAATGGCAGCGGTCAGGGTCATGAAAAAAGACAGCAGTTTCGTGACGGGCGCAAGCGCCAACCTCGAAGGAACATTCAAGATTTCAATGAAAAAAGAAGGGGAATACATTCTCAAGTTCTCTTTCCTTGGTTATATTCCCACATACAAGAATATTACGCTCACCAAGCAAAACCCCACGCTATCCGTTGGCACGGTCAGTCTTGCCACAAACGACCACATGATCGATGAAGCAACGGTCAAGACTAAAGTGGCGAAATTGGAAATGCGCGGTGACACTTTTGTGTATAACGTGGCTGCATATCGCGTTCCCGAAGGCGCCACATTGGAAGCCCTCATCGATAAATTGCCGGGTGCGGAGGTAGATGACAACGGCGGCATCAAACTTAATGGAAAAAACGTCAGCGAAATACGCGTGGACGGAAAGGATTTCTTCAAGGGTGACACGAAAGTGGCCATGAAGAATGTCCCCGTCACCCTCATCGACAAAGTGAAGGCGTATGACATGCAAAGCGACTACACCAAAGAAACGGGTATTGATGACGGCAATGAGAAAACGGTGCTTGACCTTATGATGAAACAGAAACTGAAGAGTTCCTGGTTCTCAAATATCGATTTGGCATACGGTAACCGCGACCGCTACTCAGGCAATCTTTTTGCAAACCGTTTCGATGATGTAAGCCGCATTTCCGCATTCGCATCAGCCAACAACGTAAATGACCAACGTTTCCGCGGCGGAGGTCCTGGTTTCCGCGGCGGTGGAGGCGGTGGAGGCGGCCTCGTTGCAAACAAGAATATCGGCATCGATGGACTTTGGAACAACGGTAAAAAAGAAGATGAAGGCGGCTATTTTCAAATCAACGGAAATGTGCGTTACAGCCATAGCAGTTCTGAAAGAGAATCGAGGAGCAACTCCGAGACATTCTTGAACGCAGGAAAGTCTAGTTCTTTCAGCAACAGCGAAAGCCACAATTTCGGTCACAGCACCAACTATAACATGGATTTAAACTTACGTTGGAAACCTGACTCCATGACCACGATATATATACGTCCGGGATATAGCCATGTGGAGTCAAACTCAAACGGAAACAGTGTCTCAGCCACTTTCAATTCCGATCCTTACAACGTCAGCAAAAACCCTTTGGATTCCATGTTTTTGAGTAGTACAGCCATTAACGTTCCCCCCGCATTGGCAGCAATTGCAGTCAACAAAAATAGGAGACAAAGCCTTTCTGATAGCAAAGACAACAATGCAAGTGTGGATGCGGGCGTAACGCGCAGACTAAGTAAGAAAGGTCGTAGCATAGGCGTTGATGTCAGTTATAATTACAAAAAGGGTGAAAACCATAATTACAACATCTCCGACATATACTATTTCAAGACGCAGAAACAAACGTACAACAACCAATATACGACATCGCCAACGAAAAACTGGGGTTATGGCACCCGTATAAGTTATTCTGAACCCATCATCAAGAATGTTTTCTTTCAGGGATCTTATTTCTACGGATATGATTTCAATGACCGCGACCGCTCTTTGTACCAATTGGATTCGCTTGCTTCGTGGGGTGTTGGAAACATACACCCGATAGGAACGCTGCCACAAGGGGACTCGCTGAATTGGACGCTGAACATGGTAAACAGCCAATATGCCACATATAGAAACTACACACATCGCGCAAACGTGGGTTTCAGATGGGTAAACGACAAAGTAAATTTCAATATTGGTGTAAACTTGCAACCACAGAAGACCAAGCTGGACTACAAGAAACACAATCTTGACACAACGGTTACAAGAAAAGTGTTCAACATAGCACCCAACATCAGACTGCGCTATACATTCTCAAAATATAGTAGATTGGAACTAAGATACCGTGGTTCTTCTTCACAACCTTCCATGACCGACCTTTTGGATGTGACAGACACCAGCGACCCATTGAATGTCACCAAGGGTAATCCGGGGTTGAAACCATCATGGTCCAACAATTTCAATTTCAATTATAACAATTATTGGACTGAATACCAACGCAGTGTATATTCATACGCAGGTTTCTCCCAAACATCGAACAGCATCAGCAATGCCGTTGTATATGACGAAACGACAGGTAAGAGAACTTCTCAGCCCGAAAACATCAATGGCAACTGGAACATGTGGGCGGGTATTGGAATGAACACGGCTTTCGGCAGTGACAAGTCTTTCAATTTTTCAACTAACACCGATGGAGGTTTCAACCATAGGGTTGGCTACATCAGCACGGGTAATGCCAGCAGTCAGAGAAATACGATGAAGACATTTAACATCGGTGAGAGAATACGCACTTCTTATAGGTCTGATTTCTTTGAAATAGGCATTAACGGAAGTGTAAATTATGACCACTCGCGTTCCGAACTGCAAGAACAGAACAATCTTGACACCTGGACTTTCGCATACGGTGGAAGTATTCAATACAATACCACATGGAACATGAGTTTCTCATCGGACATCGCCATGAACAGCCGACGAGGTTTCAACGATGCTTCAATGAACACGAACGAACTCATTTGGAACGTACAGCTTGCGCAAAGTTTCTTCAAGAACAATGCAGGTACATTGAGCCTTCAGATATATGACCTCTTGCACCAGCAAAGCAACATCAGCAGAACCATTAATTCACTGTCACGCAGCGATACCTGGACAAATGGCATCCACAGTTATTTCATGGTACATTTCATCTACAAACTCAACCTGTTTGGAGGTGCAAACGGAAGAATAGGCAGAGGCGGCGGAATGGGTCCGGGTGGCGGCGGCAGAGGCGGCATGGGACCCGGCATGCGAATGGGTGGCGGCGGAGGTCGCGGATAATACCACAACTTTTCATTCAGAACATTTTTTTCATATCATAAGTTCATTTTGTTTTTTGTAAGAGGCCGTTGTGAAACGCCCTCTTTTTTTTACGTGACAAAATAATACTTTACCATAAAAAAAAACTTGCCAACTTTCATTCTGGCATGGTGACTTTATTTCAAATGTACGAAATATGAACCGCAATGCCGAAACAAAAACAACAAGAACATAATATAATTCTCCTAAATTTTTCGATAGAAATATTTGCCCACTTATAACATTTATACTAACTTTGTTGCCAAATTTACAACAGTGTCAGACACCATCGAAACAATTGACGACAGACTTCTTCAAGCCATGAGCGAAATGCCCACCATTACGTTAGACGAAATGGGTAAAATTAGGCTTATGAACCGTACAGATACAAAATTCCTTACGAACAAGGAAACATTAATCCGAATTTTGACCTTGGCCAAGGGTGAATACTATGCGCAAGAAATCAATGGCAAACGTATCGCACATTACAGAACGACCTATTGGGATTTTGACGACCACCGTTTCTACACCATGCATGAACATGGTCATAAACCCAGGATGAAAGTCCGCGTGCGCACATACGAAGATTCTAACGGGCTTACCTACCTTGAAATCAAGCGCAAGGACAACAAAGGAAAAACTAGAAAGGTACGCACAAAAGTGAAATCCCAAACCGAACTTGTAGAAAGCGGAGGAGACACGTTCCTATACCAAAGCACAGGCATTCGTTTGGAAACCATCCATCCATGCCTGCAAAACTATTTCAAGAGAATCACTTTGGTCAACAAGGGGATGACTGAACGTCTTACCATAGATTTCGACATTCAATACACTAATTTTGAAACGGACAGAAAAGCGGATTCCGAAAACCTTGTCATTGTTGAACTAAAGCGCGATGGGCTTGTGTATTCGCCCATAAAAGAGATTTTGCGCATCCTGCGCATCCGACCAAAAGGATACAGCAAATACATCATGGGGTCCATCTTCACCAATCCTTCACTGAAATTCAACCGTCTAAAGCCACGTCTTGTACAATTAAGAAAAATCAATTCTCAAAAATTAAATAACACTTTATGATAACGCTTAATTTAATCGCCCAAAATTTTTTGGCCATTTTAGAAAACACCATGTGGATTGATGTGCCGGCACTTACTATGATGCTGTGCCGTTTCGCACTCAATTTGATTGCAGTTTGGATAATCGTTCATTTCTTCTATTATAAGAAAAGCAAGAGGCGCGACTATTATTTCACGTTCATATTGATTTCCGTCAGCATTTTCATGCTGATATATTTGATGGACGGGTCAAAGATGAAGATTGGAGCGGCGCTCGGTTTGTTCGCGGTCTTTGGTATCCTGCGATACAGAACAGAAGCGGTTCCCATCAGAGAAATGACCTACTTGTTTTTCCTTGTAGCTTTAAGCGTCGTAAATGGAATGGCTGCCAAAGTCAGCGTGGTGGAACTTCTCGCCGCAAACCTAATATTCATAGCCTCTGTCGCAGTATGTGAAAGCAACCTCTTGGTTAAACAAAGCAACTGCAAATTTGTGCGCTATGACAACATCGCACTGATTGTGCCAGAAAGAAGAGAAGAAATGAAAGCAGACCTTGAAAAGCGTCTTGGACTTAAAATTGAAAATATTGAAATAGGTACAGTTGATTTTCTACGCGACATCGCACTTGTAAAAGTATATTATAAAAATCCCGCAGGATCAAACACCGCGGATAGCATAACCAAATTACCTAAACAATATGAGTAAACAAAAATTATTCACAGGATTATTGCTCGCGTTTTGCAGTTTTCTTCCAGTACAGGCAGATACATTCGGGATATGGACAGACGCGGAATTTGCACATGACATTGGGAAAACTGGTCTTGGACTCGATGTTGATTTAGGGTTCCGCGCAGGCAACAACCTTAAGAACGTGGACCGTTGGCATGCGGGAATTGCTTTGAATTATGACTTGCTGAGATTTCTTAAGATAGGTGGTGGCTACACATATATGTATTCCTATTCACCCACAACGCAAGAAACAAAATTCAAAAAAGATGATGATGGGCAAACCATTATGGGGGAAGACGGAAAACCCGTTTACAGTGGTTATAATATCACCAATGGATATTGGCGCAGCAAAAACCGTTTTCACATAGACTTGAAAGGTGAACACACATTCGGGCGATTCACCATTTCTCTGCGCGAACGCTACCAGGCTACCATTTTCAACAGCACATCGACCTCAGAACACAAATATCGGTTCAATACCATCATTGACCCTCAAGGAAACAAAGAATACAAATTGAAACCGGGTTATCCCGAACATGACATCGATGCAAAAAAACACAAGACAACCCATTACCTTCGTTCAAAGCTTGAAATCGACTACAACATTCCAAAGTGCAAGGTCAATCCATACGCATGGGTAATGCTCAGCAACAACCTCTCCAACGGTTTCTCAACGGACAAGCACCGTTACAGCGTTGGTGCGGATTGGAAAATACAAAAAAGAATGCACCTCTCCTTCGGTTACGTATATAGCCGCGGAAACGATGACGATGAAGATGGCAGACTGCACGCTATTGAAATTTCGTACAAAATCAAAGGTTTGTTCTTCTAACAAATTTATACTCGATGCACATTAGAATTGGCGGATACCATTGTTGGTATTCGCTTTTTCTTGTTATTAAATTATTTTATGAAAAAAAAAGTTGAGAAACACTACATTCTTCAAAATCTTTGGACTAACTTTGTAGCGTTTATATGGTAATTATATTTAGTTCAAAATAACACGAAAAAATTAATCAATATGAAAGCAAATTTACGTTTATTCTTTACTGTATGCCTTACTTGCATCGTAATTTCCGCGTCCGCTGCAGACAAATTCAAGTATCTCACTTTCAAGGAAACAACAGGAACAGAAACCAGTTATAGTTTGAAAGGCGGACTAAACATGACTTTTGACAAGGGATATGTCAACGTCAAGAATAGCGATGGAACCAAGCGCATCAACCTCAAGAGACTTTCCCAAATGTTCTTTACCGAAGGGCCTACCGCCACTAAAGACATCACGACGGAAGATGGTATCCAATTCAAAAGCAATGGTTCCACGTTCACTGTTGTTGCACCGGTTGGAACAAAAATTGTCGTATGCAACGTGAATGGCATCGGCAAGAGCTTTACTACTACGGAAAAAGAAACCAACATTGAATTGGAAGGCGAAAAAGGCGACTTCATCATCAATGCCTCATTCGGTGACTTGAACAAAACGGTGAAAATACAAAAATAATTGATTTTCAGCAAACAAGAAATATTTTCGATGAAAATGAAACGTATCATTTCTATCCTTCTTACTTTCATTCCCGCAATGGGACTTTGGGCCGAACAGAGCATGTTCATTTACCAAGGTTCAGTCGTTACAATGGCTGATTTAGAGGATATTGCAACAATGACTTTCAATGACACCACTAAATTGATAGTGAACGGCATTGAATTTCCCATAAATGAAATAGACAGCATCGTAGTTGGAAACGAAGCATTTCAGAAAGACAGCATCATAGTGAATTACTCCATGACAAGTGCCAAAGTCTTCATTCCCTTAAATGTATTGCCGCATCAGAGTGTGAAAGTCGAGGGTGCTCATGTCAAAATCACCTCTTCATTGACGGAAACGGACCCAAACGCTGTTGAAGTGAAATATTCACTCTCAGGTTCTACCCTTAAAGGTTCTTTCTATCAAGAAGGAGCATACAAATGTACATTGGTACTCAACGGTGTGAACATCACAAGCAACAAGGGTCCTGCCATTCAAATGTATAACGGCAAGCGCATCGATATTGTTGTGGCCGACGGCACCACCAATTCGCTCAAAGACCCTGTCACTGGTGACCACAAAGCTTGTATGGCAATCAAGGGTCACGCGGAGTTCAAGGGTGCTGGAACACTGAACATTTTGGGACAAACGTATCATGCTTACAAGAGCAATGAATACACCATCATGAAAAAGACTTTCACGGGAAATCTCAACATCACTGGAGCAGCAAGAGATGGTATGCATGTCGGACAATATTTCCAAATGAACAATGGTAATATTTCCATTAACAACATCAAGACCGACGCGCTTCAAGTGGAGGAAACCACGGAAACGACAGATGAATTTAATGGTCAAATGTTCCTCAACAGCGGTACTATCAACATCGTTGCCAAAGGAGATACCATCAGTGGCCTAAAATGCGCAAAACTTCTTACTGTAACCGGGGGTAACTACCAAATTACCATGAACGGAAAGGGTGCCAAAGGCGTCAAGACTTACCAGGCTGACATCAACACGAAAACCGCACCTACACTGATTGACATCACCGTTAACGCAGGACACCTGAAAAGCGGCAGTACGACTGTCGGCAAGACCATTGCGTTCAAGACCGATCACGATATGTGGTTCCGCTCGGGTACAATCAAAGTCACGAACAATGACGTAACCAAAAAGGCGCACGGCATTGACGTAGGGAACAACTACTACTACACAGGAAAGGGTGTTTCGAATGTAGAGCCTGATGTGGATGGGACGATGAAATACATCACCGAATAAAAAACAAACCAAATCAGACAAATGTGCGTGCCAAAAACACGCACATTTGTATTTGAACGATAATTTCAATATAAATACAGTATGCCAACTTATATCGCGGCTATTGACATTGGCTCAAATGCCTTGCGACTCCTCATAAAACGCATGGATGATATCAATGCCCCCTATAATCCATTGGTTCGTCAAGGCGTGGATTTGTTTTCCAGGATACCTATCCGATTGGGAACAGACGTTTACACTCAAGGAAGCATATCAACGGAGAAAGAATTGCAACTAATGGAAGCCTGCCGGAAATTCCGTTTGTTGATGAACACCTACAATGTATCACGCTACCGCGCCTGTGCCACCGCGGCATTCCGCGCGGCAAGCAACGCGAAAGAAATCGTAGAAAGAATACAAAAGGAAACTGACATTCAGATTGAAATCATCAGCGGTGAAGAAGAAGCCGAATTAACACGAAACAGTTTCTTTGCACAGAACATAGAACATTATCACAACACCCTGTTTGCCGATGTGGGGGGGGGCAGTACGGACGTATGCCTTGTATCGGGTACGGAAACAAAATTCATTCACTCTTATCCGATTGGTTCCATGCGCAAATACGATAAGTTGCAAAAAATGGCAATTCTTGCTCAATTGAAAAATGACCTCGCATCACTTGCTTCAGAATACCAACCTCTTCAAGTTGTTGGTTCGGGGGGTAGCATACACAAAATCGGTGTGCTGTTTTCCGATGAGATCAATCAAGAGAAAGTAACCAAGGAAGCCATCCTTCGTACCATCCAGGAACTCGCGCCTCTTGCAATTTCTGAACGCATGAGACGTTATCATCTACCATGGGACCGCGCTGAAATTATCGTGGAAGCGGCGGAGATATTCCGCGACATCGTCAACAGCACCCACGCTTCTTACATAAAAGCACCCAAAATAGGCGTTCGGGATGGCATCATCGCTCAACTTGCATCAAACTTAATTACCAAGTAGTAATCAAATTGCCATAATAATGCAACTGAATTATAATTAATAATTATCAACCAAGTTGCGATTATGAATAATAACAAATACTCCAACCAGACATATTGAAACACGTTTGGTTGAAAAGCAAGTACCTTGCAATGAGTGTATTGCTCAACCGACATTGTGCCCTTATTGTTTTGGCTATGGTTGGTCACGTTATAATCCTAACGAAGATTGTGCTGCATGTAAAGGCACAAAAAAATGTTTAGCCTGTCGCGGAACGGGTTTCCAAACAATATTAGTTGAAGAGCAATACGAAGTGTGTAACTAGTGGATTGTAAAGCCTAAAACATTACATAATATTTCATCATAAAATGTTGAAATACGAACGTACGAAAGCACTTTTTGTCAACTTTTAGACTTTACAAACCACTAGGATATAGATGACATCCGCATTCTTACGAACAATAGGCGCCAATTGTTTCATGTGTGAAAGAATGCATTCCAGGGAAGGACAATGTTTCGGGTTTTCCATTTCCGTTTGATAAGCGAAACGCAGGACAAATTTTACACCATGCTTTCACGCCCTGTCAAAGTCCGCTTGCAGCGCATCCAATTTCGATTGGGGAATATCCTTGTCAAAATATTTGGAAAGGTAACAGTATGCCAGTGACATCACCACACCATCATCTTGATAATAAGCAAACGGCCAATTGTTCGGCAGATAATGTTTTTCTCCTTTCTCCAAACCAATTTGTAGTTCAAATCGAAAGCCGCGTTCTGGGTTTGCCACTCCTTTGGTTGCCACACGCACCCGTTCAATTGTCTTGTCCGACTGATGCTGCGCATTTGCAAACAGAAGATTTCCTTGCAGCAATGTTAGCAAGCCAAACAGAATTGTATTTTTCAATTTCATGATATTATCTTATTTTTCAAGTGAGTTGCATGTTGTAAAAAGGGTTTGATGCAATTGAAACTATGTTTTCCAACTTTCTTCTTTGCCTAAAAGAATGAAATCTATTCCGAACAAGACAACTTTTAGACTTTTTTACTCTTAGACTCTCAAAAAATCCTAAGGTAGCACATTCAGCAATCTACCGCCAATATCGACGCGTCGCGTACCATCAGCGAATGTAATGGCATACTCCGGACGATAATGAATGGACTCCGCTTCGTCCGGTAGCCACAGTGCTGCATTGTATTTTCCCTTGGGTGCATCGGCAGGCAGTTTGCCTGAAAGAGCCACTTTCACCTCCTGCCACGGCATGAATGAGCGGGCATCCATTTCCGTGGGGAACTCATACACGGTGCCTTTCTTGTTATACAGCACCAGGTAAACCTTGCGGGGATTGATGGGGCGTGCGCAGCCTACGTTCTTTATGGTGGCGCTACCGTTGTATGTGCCATCCTTCAGTCCACCTTCCGAATGAACCATTTGCAGACGGTAGCCCAGGTGGTCGCGTATGTATTCATAGCCGCTCGGCATGGGATTGTTCTTGAAATAGTTGTCGTCGCAGGGAAGACCGAGGGCATGCAGCATTTCCGCCGTGAAGGGTGTCTTTTTCCAAGCGTCTATGCTTCCGGGAATACGGACAAGATCCAGTTCTATGTTGGAATGTACCACGCTGAAAGTGGAATAGTGGTGCAGGATGAAGCGGTTCAACGCATTCAAGGCGTTGGCAAGTACGGGATTGGGTTGGAAATTCCAATACAGTTCCCCCTCAACGGGAAGATTTGGACTTTCGTGCGTCACCTTGTCAAACTCCGGGTCACCGGGATACGACCTGAACCACGTCCAGCCATCGTTGAAATCCGCCAAAGTACCGTCATTGTAGAAACCAATCCTGCTGACGTCCAGTTTGTTTTCACCGGCCGCTTCTTCCGCCATGTTGCGATACAGCATGCGGCGCATCATGGAGGTACGGTTCTTGGGCAGCATCTCAAGGGTCGCTTGCGCTATCTTCGATATGCCCACCGAGTCCTCACTGATTTGGTTGGGGTCGCTGTGAAATTCGCCCCACGCGCCCAGCCATCCCATCTGCAGGGTGTAGATGACATCGATGTTCTTGCGAACAATCGGCGTAAGCCGTTTGATGTGGGACAAGATACATTCCAGCGTTGGATAGACGGATGGATTTTCCATTTCTTTCTGATAGGCGAAACGCAAAATGAATTTGACGCCATCCTTGCGCGCGCGGTCGAAATCAGCCTGCAGCGCGTCCAGTTTCTCTTGTGGAATCTCTGAATTGCAATACTTGCTCAAATAACAATAGGCCTGGGTCATGACGATACCGTCATCCTTATAGTAAGGAAACGGCCAATTGTTGGGGAGATAGAATTTTTCACCTTCGTCCATGCCTATTTGGACTTCAAAACGGAATCCGCGTTCAGGGTTGGCAAGTCCTTTCGTCGCTACGGGGATGCGTTCTATCTTCTCCTCTTGCGCATGGGTAATCTGGGGGACTGCAAGCAACAACGGTGTCAATCCCGCAAGTAATGTCTGTGTAAATTTCATGATTTAATCGTATTTTTCTAATAAAGAATGTCTATCGGTTCAAAGATAAGCATTTTTCTGAAAAACAAGGGCAATAAAACATAAAAAAACCGAACCTTGTTTTTGGTTCGGTTTTTTGGTTCAATATGAAGAATACCAAATCCTGAAAAATTGCCTTTTGGGCTTTCGTTCTCTTTTGGGCGTCAAAGCCTCCATGTTTCAGCGGTATGCTTTGCGTTGCGCCTCGAAAATATCGAAAACACTCGTGCGGAAAAAATCATTTCCATGGCCAATTTTTGTAAGCGGCTGAAAATCTGCACTTATTTCTTTTCCACATCCTTGAGAAGTTCGTCCACGGCGGCGCGAAGTTGGGTATCCTCTCCCTTGACGATTGTTTCGGGTGCGTTCAGTACATAAATGTCCGGTTCGAGTTGCTTTCCTTCAAGATAACTCCCGTCCTCGGTGCGATAACCTATTACCGGTATTCCGAAGATGACGCTTTGGTCCTGGAGGGTAATCCAGTTGACCGTACTCATGGTGCCCGGCACCGGCGCCCCCACAAGCTTGCCTATCTTTTGATGCTTATAGACCCATGGCGTTCCGTGTGCGTTGCTGTAGTTGGCCTCGC
>DCGD01000142.1:0-6755 GCA_002315195.1 Prevotellaceae bacterium UBA1787
TCCATGTTGCCAGTTCCCTTGAACTCTTCGAAGATGACTTCGTCCATCTTGCTGCCGGTGTCAATAAGAGCCGTGGCAAGTATCGTGAGCGAACCGCCGTTTTCAATGTTGCGGGCCGCGCCGAAGAATCGCTTGGGTTTCTGCAGTGCGTTGGCATCGACGCCGCCGGTAAGCACTTTTCCGCTGGCGGGTGCCACGGTGTTGTAGGCGCGTGCGAGGCGCGTGATGGAATCCAGGAAAATCACGACGTCATGGCCGCACTCGACCATGCGCTTGGCTTTTTCCATGACAATGCCCGCTATCTTGACGTGATGGCTTGCCGGTTCATCGAAGGTGGAAGCAATCACTTCCGCCTTTACTGTCCGCGCCATGTCGGTAACCTCTTCAGGGCGTTCATCAATGAGCAGCATCATCAAATAAGCCTCCGGATGGTTGGCGGCGATGGCGTTGGCTATATCCTTCATCAAGATGGTCTTACCCGTCTTCGGCTGAGCCACAATCAAAGCGCGCTGCCCCTTTCCAATGGGGGTGAACAAGTCCACGATGCGTACTGAGAGGTTGTCATGGTTTCCCGTGCACAACTTGAATTTCTTGTCGGGGAACAACGGGGTGAGGTGCTCGAACGGTACGCGGTCGCGAACCCGTTCAGGGGTGCAGCCGTTAATGTTCTTTATGCTGACGAGCGGGAAGTATTTCTCGTTCTTTTTGGGTACTCGTATTCCACCTTCTACCACGTCGCCGGATTTCAAACCATATTGCTTGATTTGTTGTACGGAGACGTAGATGTCGTCTGGCGAGGGCAGGTAATTGTAATCGGAAGAACGCAGGTAACCATAACCTTCGGGCATGATTTCAAGAACACCGTTGCCAGTCAAGATGTTGTCAAAACTGTAGGTTTCTTCCACCTTGGGGGAAACTATGTTCGGAACTGTCGTCTTCTCCGTCTCTTTTTCGGTTTGGATATCCGCTGTCTCAATCAATGGTGCAACGCTTGTGTCGGGTGTTGCATCGGCATGGCTGTTTGTCAGTTGTTGTAGCAATTTGTTGGAAATCTCTTCATCAAGGGTACTGGAAACTGTGGGGACATCCTCAATGATGATGAAATCAGTGGGAAGGTCAGCGTCGGTATTTTGAACCTTTTCTTCTGTTTCTTCGTTCTTTTCTTCAATGGGTTCAGGCAGAGGGTTCTCCTCCAAAGGTTTTTCTGTCGTGTTGTCCGCATTGTCTTCTTCTATGGCGTTTTTCGGAAAGTCAGTTGGTTCTTGTTCTTCAGCAATTGGATTGCTCGGAACCTCCGGTGTTTCGATTTCCTCCGGCGTGGTTTCCTCATTCGGGATTTCCTGTTCGAAAAGGGAGGGTTCTGGGACCACATCCTCTTGGACCTTTTTGCGCGGACGGCCGCGTTGCTTTACTACCGTGGGTTCTGCCGCTTCGGTTTCTTCCTTGGTGGTGTTCTTTGGAGGACGGCCGCGACGAACGGTCTTTGGAACTACAGTTTCCTCGTTTGTATTTGTATCTTTTTTTTCCTCATTCTCAGGTGTTGCGGTACTGGATGTCAATATTTTTTCCGTTTCTTTCTTTTTGGCNNTGGCTGATATGCGAGGGCGCGCGGGTTTGCGGGCGGGAACAGCATTGCGAATGGCTTGCTCATCAAGAATTTGATACACAATGTCTTCTAAACTGTCTTTTTCATTGTACTGAAGGTTAAAGTCTTTGGCGATGGCGTAAACGTCATCAAGGGACTTTGCCATGAGTTCTTCCTTGTTAAAAGTAGGCATGATATTTTATGAGTTATGTATAATGCAAGGATGTCTCCGCAATTTTACTCAGAGCCACCATCGCATTCATGTAAATTTATTTTTCTTTGGAATGTTTGCCAGAAATGATATAGATTTCAGCACGGCAGTGAAATGCCTGCGAATGTCTTTTATTTTCTTTGACGGTGCAAAATTAATCAAAACGTATCATTGAAGACACTTTTTTGACGTTTTTTTTTCATAACCGAGCACATTTCGTTATTTTTGTATTCTCGGAAAAATTAGAAATCATAAAAATGGCAAATACGATTTTGGATGTTCAGGGATTGACCAAGCGTATCGGGGCGCAAGTGTTGTTCTCCAACATATCGTTCAGTATTCCTGAAAAACACCGTGTCGGACTTATTGCAAAGAACGGCACAGGCAAAACCACCCTGCTCAACATCATCTGTGGCGACAAGGATTATGAGGCGGGGCAGATTGTCTTCAGAAACGACACCCGTATTGGCTACTTGCCTCAAACGCCCAGCTTTCCCCCTGAACTCACGGTAATGGAAGCATGTTTTGAACATGGCAATCCCGTTACGGAACTTATCAAGGAATACACACTCTGTTTGGAAACCAAAGGTCATCCGCACTTCGCGGAATTGATTGAAAGGATGGACCAGATGGAAGCGTGGGACTATGAAGCCCGCGTGAAGCAGATACTTTCAAAATTGAAAATCAACGATTGGAATGAATGCATAGGTCACCTTTCAGGAGGGCAGACAAAGCGCATCGCCTTGGCGAACGTGCTCATGATGAAACCCGACTTGCTTGTTTTGGACGAGCCTACCAACCATTTGGACTTGGAGATGATAGAATGGCTGGAAGACTTTTTACAGAACGGAAGCCATACTTTGCTCATGGTGACGCACGACCGCTATTTCCTTGACCGTGTATGCAATGAAATTCTGGAACTGGATGATGAAACCCTATATGCCTATCAGGGATGCTACAGCTACTATCTTGAGAAACGTCAGCAGCGCATCGACGCAAAGAACAGCGAGATAGCAAGAGCCAACAATCTGTACCGTAAGGAACTGGACTGGATGAGGAGAATGCCTTGCGCCCGCGGACACAAGGCGCGCTACCGTGAAGAGTCCTTCTATGAACTTGAAAAAGTCGCCCGCCAACGTATGGAAGAACGGAGAACCGCCTTGGAAGTGAAAAGCGCCTACATAGGCAACAAAATTTTTGAGGCGGACTATGTCAGCAAGGCTTTCGGGCCGGACAATGTCATCTTGAAAGATTTCTTCTATGTTTTTTCGCGTTATGAAAAAATGGGTATCGTGGGCAACAACGGAACGGGGAAGTCCACGTTCATCAAACTGCTATTAGGCTTGGAGCGTCCGGACAGCGGACGTTTCAGCGTTGGTGAAACCGTGCGCTTTGGATATTATTCACAGGAAGGCTTTCAATTTGACGAGCAGGAAAAAGTGATTGACGTCATTCGCAACATAGCCGAATACATTGACCTCGGAGGGGGGAGAAAATTGTCCGCATCACAGTTCCTTCAACATTTTCTCTTTCCGCCTTCCACCCAATACAACTACGTCTGCAAACTAAGCGGAGGAGAAAAAAGAAGGCTTTACCTCTGCACCGTACTGATGAAAGCACCCAATTTCCTCATTCTCGATGAGCCGACCAACGATTTGGACATCGTTACTCTCCAAGTGTTGGAAGAGTACCTTCAGGCTTTTCGCGGATGTGTCATCATCATCAGCCATGACCGCTATTTCATGGACAAGGTGGTGGATCATGTTCTTGTATTCCGCGGTCAAGGCGAAATCAAAGATTTTCCAGGCAATTACACCCAATACCGCGAATGGGAAGAGGCGCGAATGGTTGCACAGAGAAAGGAAGAAGAGACAAACGTCAGCAGTAATGTTGCACAAAACATCGGCAAGAAAGTGCGTCTCAACCAACAACAGCGTTTGAGTTACAAGGAAGAGCGGGAATTGGAAAGTTTGATGCCCGAAATTGAAAAGTTGGAAGAGGAAAAGAAATCATTGGAAGACGCATTGTGCAGCGGCACGCTTACGGTTGAAACAATAACAGACTACAGCCGACGGCTTCCCCAACTTGAGGAACTGATTGAAGCCAAAACTCTGCGCTGGATGGAATTGTCTGAAAAAGCGGAAAAGTGCGGCCAGTCGTGAGAGGCCTGCAATCAACATTTGGCAACAAGCCAATCTTGACCATCAATCAGCATGGAGAATCATATAGCTTTCAGCTTGCTGACTTTTGGATTTCAATTGAATCTTGATTTTTTAGTATGAATGGTTATCCAAACCTAATAATAAATTGTATGAAAAGAAATTTTCCCAACATTCTCCCATTGCTCGTCATGGTCGTGTTTGGCATGGTTTGCAATAGTTTGCAAGGCCAAGCAACCAAGAATGAAGCGGACAAGGTCATTCGTAGGTTCATAGCAGGAAACGACTTGAAAGTCAAAACAAAACTTGTTGAGGCTGGTGGAAATCCCGCATACAAGGCTTCCGTTGAAGATGGAATGGTTCACATAGAGGGAAATACCCCCATAGCCATCTGCAGGGGATTCTACGATTTGGTGCGGAAGAACGGAGCGGGCATCGATAGTTGGACGGGCAGACGCTTCGATGTCGGCAGGTTGTTGTCGTCCGATTGTTCCTTGACGGCATGCTCCCCATATAAAAACCGTTATTTTCTCAATGTCGTAACCTATGGCTACACCATGCCCTATTGGGATGAAAAGCGGTGGGATGCGGAAATAGACATGATGGCCCTTCATGGCTATGACATGCCTCTTATGTTGTTGGCGCAGGAAGCAATCATGTTGCGTGTTTTCAAGAAACAAGGATTGAGCGAGAAAGAAATAAATGAATATTTCGTCGGTCCCGCACATCTTCCCTGGATGAGAATGGGGAATATTTCGGGGATAGACAGTCCTCTTACCGCCTCTTGGCACAAGGGGCAGCTCCGCTTGGCGCATCATGTGCTTGGGCGTATGCGAAAACTTGGGATGACTCCCATCTGCCCCGGTTTTTCAGGCTTTGTCCCGAAAGCCATGCAGCGCGTTCATCCTGAAATGGAAATCAAGGAGACATCTTGGTGCGGAGGAGCGTTCCACAACTGGATGGTATCGCCCGACCAATCCTTGTTCAAGACTTTGGAAATAAGTTTCATCAAGGAATGGCAGAAGGAGTTTGGACCGTGCAGCCATTATCTGGTGGATAGTTTCAACGAGATGGAACTGCCTTTTGCGCCCCATAACGACCCTAGGCGCTATGCACAGCTTGCCTCCTACGGCAAAGCCGTGTATGAGAGCATCGCGGAGGCGGCTCCTGAGGCGGTATGGACCATGATGGGATGGATGTTCGGCTATCAGCGTCACATTTGGGACAATGCCTCACTGAAAGCGCTTCTCAGGGAGGTTCCCGACGACAAGATGCTCTTGCTTGACTTGGCGGTGGATTACAATTACCTTCATTGGCGCAGTGGACCTAACTGGGAATATTATGATGGATTTTTCAACAAGCCCTGGACATTCAGCGTCATACCCAACATGGGAGGCAAGAATCCCTTTACGGGTTTCCTGAATTTCTATGCCAACCAAGGGCGGTTGGATGCACTCTCAAGCGCAAAGAGAGGCAAACTCGCAGCCTATGGCTATGCCGCGGAAGGTTTGGAATCCAACGAACTGATTTATGAATTGGTGACGGACGGGGGTTGGACTTCCGATCCCATCGACACCGACGCCTGGCTCACGAACTATCAGCAGTGCCGCTATGGTTCACAACTTGTTTCGAACAGTTGCTGGCGCGGCATATATAACAATTTTATTGACCATCCCTCGTTCATTTGGCAAACCAGACCCGGCACGAGATGGAAAGGTAGTGTGTGGTGTATTGCCGAGGCTGAAAAATGGATAAAAGAAGCTTCCCTACCCACTTCATCTCTTGCAAAAGCGGATTATGCAGAGGTATATGCCACGATGAAAGGCGGAGAAATCGAAAAATTGCTCGTTCGGACGGATTCTCTCATTACCGCGGGCGCAAAGGATGAAGCGGAGATAACCGCCCGGAAGGCTTTCAGTTTGATGAAAGAAGTGGATGCCCGAATTGCAGCCGACATACCATCACGCTCCTTGAAGCGATGGGTGGATTATGCGCGGCGATGGGGAACCAACGAAAAGGAAAAAGATGCCTATGCCAAAAACGCCAGAAGAATTGTCTCCATTTGGGGACCACCCGTCGATGACTACAGCTGCCGTGTGTGGTCGGGACTCATCAGCGATTACTACTTGCCGCGATGGCAGTTGTGGTTTAAAATGCGTATGGAAAACAAAACCGCATCGGAAATAAGCTACGCACTCTCGCAATGGGAGCACCGGTGGGTGGAAGGAAAACAGTAAAGGCTGTTTCTACAAATTGTGCTTGTTGTCAAATAGCGAATTGTATTCGGTTAATTTGCCGCTGTGTCTTTAAAAAATCACGACGGCTAAAAAAAAACTAAAAAAATATCCTGCAATGCTGATTATAACAAATTAAAATTGTATCTTCGCTTTCGATTCATATATCTTTAGAAACAATGGAAATTCAAGGAAAAATTATTTTCGTCTTAGAGCCAAGAAAAGGCGTATCACAAAAGGGAAACAGTTGGATGTCACAAGAATTTGTCATTGAAACTCACGAGCAATTTCCGCGCAAATGTTGTTTTTCTGTTTGGGGAGAAGACAAACTGAAACAGTTCAATATTCAAATTGGTGAGGAACTGACGGTTTCGTTTGACATAGACGCACATGAGTACCAAGGTCGCTGGTATAACAGTTTGCGCGCTTGGAAGGTAGAACGCACCCCACAGCAGGCTCTGACTCAGGCACAGCCGGCCAATGCCGCCCAAGCTCCATTCGCCGCTCCAAAAGTAGATAATTCTATTTCTTTTGGAGGAAATGACAGCGCTAATGATTTGCCTTTT
>DCGD01000142.1:6780-6921 GCA_002315195.1 Prevotellaceae bacterium UBA1787
GAAGAAAAATCGAAAAATTCGTGTCGATAACCGCGAAAATGTCATTTTGCAAGAAAAAATGTTGAGAAAAATCTTTGTGGAATAAAAATAAGTTGTAACTTTGCATCCGCAAACGAGAATGGTACCTTGACCGAGTGGCTA
>DCGD01000142.1:6952-21002 GCA_002315195.1 Prevotellaceae bacterium UBA1787
CAGTTCGAATCTGCTAGGTACCTCACAATTAGGGAAGATTTCTAAGAAGTCTTCCCTTTATTGATTTCTTGTAGAATGTGTTCGGAAAGTGCATTGTCGGCTTGTTCGGTTTGTGTTATGTTCAGTTCGGGAACAGCCGGCATTTGGGAATTTCCAAGGGTGGTGTTGAAATATTTTGTTGAAATTGCATGGTCAAAATACACAATGCCAATGTGTGTGGCGCATTGGCATTGGGCATTGAAAACAGCGGAATTGTTTTGTAACGATTTATTTGAGTACTTGAAAACAATTCAGGATTATCGCCATATTGGCGGCTTTTTTGATGCGCTTGGCGGGTTTCAGTGAGGATTGGAAAAGACTTGTGTCTTTCCTCCGCCTTTTCGTCAATTGTTAATGTTTCTGACGATTGGAAATATCGTGGTCGAGTTTTTTCTCAAAGAAACGAACCTTTTGCTGCGCTTCATCGAGGTTGAAATTAAGTGTATCCTGGGCAATGCGACTCAGGTCTGGTTGATTCAATCGTGCCATGCAAGTGTCAAGTTCCACGCGCGCTTCTGCCAAATTGATGGAATCCAGCAAAAGAATGGCATCCTCCCGTGCGTTCAAAGCCATGGGAAACCTTTTGCGCAAGGTGTCTATCAACGCTTTTGATTCTGCAAAGTTACCCTCGTTCAATGCCGAGCGGGAATCGTCCAAAATTTTCCATGCATCTAAATTAGGGTCCACCTTATTGTCACATCCTGCCAAAATCGCCGCCAAAAGCAGCACCATGATGTTTTTTCTTACTTTCATCTTTGTTTAGATTATGTTTGTGGGGTCAAATGTACAACTTTTTTTTACTATTTTCGTAATTTTGCCCTCTAATTTTGAAAAGCCGCGAAAAAAGACAATGATAAGCTGGACACAAGAGCAGTTAAAGGAGAAATTGAGTGCAAATGTATTTCAAGTTTTGGGTGAAACCGCCGATGAACTTGGTTACGAATGTTACGTCATAGGTGGATATGTAAGGGATTTGTATCTCGAACGGCCATCGGATGACGTTGATGTGGTGGTGGTTGGCAGTGGCATAGAGATGGCGAGAAGATTTTCGAAAAACATCGGGAACAAAGGCCATTTGACTCTCTATGCAAACTATGGAACCGCTCAAATTCGCTATCATGGTTTGGAGATAGAATTTGTAGGGGCTCGTAAGGAAAGTTACCGGAGAGACTCGCGCAAGCCTATCGTGGAGGATGGTTCTCTTGACGATGATTTGAACCGCCGTGATTTCACTATCAATGCGCTCGGCATTTGCCTGAACAAATCACGTTTCGGTGAACTCATTGACAAGTTTGATGGATTGTATGACCTTGAGGACGGAATCATCAGGACGCCGCTTGACCCCGACGTGACGTTTGTTGATGACCCTTTGCGCATGATGCGCTGCATACGCTTTGCTACGCAGTTGAACTTTTTCATAGACGATGATACGTTTGACGCCTTGGAACGCAACAAAGACCGCATCAAGATTATCAGCAAAGAGCGTGTTTCAAGTGAGTTGAACAAAATCATGTCGTCTCCCACGCCCTCAAAAGGATTGGTGGATTTGGAACGTTGCGGTCTGCTGAAACTGATACTTCCGGAAGTCGCCATACTTCAGGGACGTGAAACAAGGGGTGGTGTTTCACACAAGGATATTTTTTATCATACCCTTGAAGTGCTCGACAACGTGGCGCGTCACTCGGACAATCTTTGGTTGCGTTGGGCGGCTCTGTTGCACGATGTCGGCAAACCCGTATGCAAGGCTTTCTGCCCAACAATGGGTTGGACGTTTCACAACCACAACATCATAGGAGAGAAAATGGTAACAAGGATTTTCCGAACCTTGAAATTGCCGAACGATGACCGCATGAAATATGTAAAAAAATTGGTTGGCATGCACATGCGCCCCATTGTCATAGCCGACGAAGAGGTTACCGACAGTGCCGTTCGCCGTTTGCTTTTCGATGCCGGGGAAGACATCGACGACCTCATGCTTTTGTGTGAATGTGACATAACAAGCCGCAACGAAAAACGCAAGCAGCAATTCATCAATAATTTCCATGCAGTGCGTCAGAAACTGAAAGACATTGAGGAAAAAGACAGAATCCGCAATTTCCAACCGCCGGTTGACGGTGACGAAATCATGCGGCTGTTCAATCTGCAGCCTTGCTCGCTTGTGGGTACGTTGAAAAGCAGCATCAAGGATGCCATTCTCGACGGTAAAATTCCCAACGATCATGACGCCGCCTATGCATATATGTTGGAAAAAGCGGCTTCAATGGGATTGAAACCGCTTTCCGAATAAATCATTTTTCAAGCCTACAGCAAGAAACGGAAAATATCATTTCCTATGGCATAGACCATAAGGATAAGCAGCAACAGCATACCTATCATTTGTGCGCGCTCCAGGAATTTGTCACTTGGCTTCCGGCGCGTGATTACCTCATAAAGCAGGAAAAATACATGTCCGCCATCAAGCGCGGGAATTGGAAGGATGTTCATGAAAGCGAGTATGAGACTGATGAAAGCCGTCGTTTCCCAGAATTTTTGCCAGTCCCATATTCTCGGAAACATGTTGCCGATTACGCCAAAACTGCCCACGCTCTTGGCGCCTTCCTTTGTGAACAGGTATTTCAAATCGTTGACATAGCCGGACAGCACTGTGCATCCCCGCTTGATGCCTGCCGGGAAAGATTCAAAGAAACCATAACTGACATGCACGGGCTTGTAGTAGGAGTAAGGAGAAGTTTGAACCACGCCCATTAGCAAGTCTGAGGTCAGCATCACCTGCAAGGTGTCTGTTTTTTTGCTTTCTGAACGCAGCACCATCACTTTGACGTGGCGGGCCGCGATACTGTCATCCGTCGGGGCATCCTTGAGTGATTCACTCAAGTTATTGACAGCAAGCCGATAATCGTTCCATGTGTCAAAGGTTTCTTCGTTGAAGCCTACAATCATGTCTCCTTTCTTTATGCCCACCTTGTCCGCGGGACTGTCCGCCAATACACTGTCAATTTCTGATGGAAGTTTGATGGAAACGAACAGCGGAACATTTCGGAACATGTCAAGCAGGTTCAATCCCTGTTCAGGCATGTTGATGTCCACCTCTTTTCCATCACGCTGCACCGTGACGACTTTCGCCTCCGAAATGTCGCGATACACAGAACTTATGGATTCCGTTCCACTGAATTGTTTCAGTTCGCCTTTGTCGGTTCTCAGCAGAATGTCACCATCCGCAAATCCCAATGCCTTGGCTTCCGTGTTGAATTGCATGCCCATGGTCATTTGGTTCAAGGGGATGTAATCCTCGCCCCAGCAAAACATGACCATGGAATAAATCAGCAAGGCAAGCAGGAAATTTACCAGGACGCCGCCCACCATGATGAGCAGACGCTGCCATGCAGGATGTGTTCGGAATTCCCATGGTTGGGGAGGTGCCTTCATTTGTTCCACGTCCATGGATTCGTCTATCATTCCGGAAATCTTGACATATCCTCCCAAAGGCAACCACCCCAGGCAGTATTCCGTATCGGAATTTTTTGGCTTGAATTTCAATAAGGTTTTCCAAGGGTCAAAGAACAGACAGAATTTTTCCACCCTTACCTTGAAAAGTTTGGAAAAGAAAAAGTGTCCTCCTTCATGCAACAGGATGAGCAGGGAAAAACACAGTATCAATTGAAATGTCTTAATTAAAAATATTTCCATTATATAAATTTTTTTGTATTCATTTGTCAATAAGTTCTTCAGCCACGCGGCGCGCTTCGGCGTCCGTCGCAATATAAGTGTCCAAGTTGGGGTCCGCGTCAAAACCAATGCGTTCCATTACCGTTACGATGTTCTTGTAAATATCGCAGAAACCGATGCGTCCCTGACGAAAGGCGAGGTTCATGACTTCGTTGGCCCCATTCATGGCGCAAGCGGCGTTTCCACCTCTTCTTTGCGATTCGTATGCCAGCGACAGGCAGGGGAATTTCTCCAAATCGGGACGTTCAAAACTGAGTTGTCCCAAGGCGAACAAATCCAGGCGACGCCCTGACAGAGGCACTCTTTGTGGAAATGTCAAAGCGTATTGAATGGGGAGACGCATGTCGGGAACCCCCATCTGTGCTTTTACCGAACCATCTTTAAATTGAACTGCGGAATGAACAATGGACTGTGGATGCACCAACACCTCAATCTTGTCGGCGGGAACGCCAAAAAGCCAACGCGCCTCAATCACTTCAAAGCCCTTGTTCATCATTGTGGCGGAATCGATGGTTATCTTTGAACCCATTTCCCAATTCGGGTGCTTGAGTGCCTGAACCGCTGTGACATTTGCCAAATCTGCTTTCGAACACCTTAGAAAAGGCCCTCCCGAAGCCGTAAGCAGTATCTTGTCTATTTCATTGCCGTTTTCTCCAACTATGGATTGAAAAATGGCGGAGTGTTCGCTGTCTACCGGTAAGATGGACACATTGTTTTCCAAAGCCAACCGGGTGAACAATTCACCCGCCACCACAAGGATTTCCTTGTTTGCCAAAGCGATTGTCTTGCGCGCTTTTATGGCATGAATGGTTGGCATGAAACCGGAGAATCCCACCAAGGCCACCAACACGGTGTCAACATTGGCGCTCTCCACGACTTGACACAATGCGTCTTTGCCACAATATACCTTAATGGGCAGGTCGTTCAAGGCTTCACGCAATTTATCATATTTTTCCTCGTTGGCTATGACAACCTCGTTCGGCATGAATTTGCGTGCCTGCTCAATGAGCAAATCGACTTGGTTGTTTGCCGTGAGTACTTCCACCTCAAACAATTCGGGATGTTCCTCTATCACTTGCAGTCCTTGTGTTCCTATGGAACCCGTCGAACCAAGGATGGCTATTCTTTTCTTCATTGTTCCAAAATTACGTTATGGTCTTTAATCGTTCAATGTGATGAGACCCTTCGGGAGTTTCAGCGTCAGTTCGCGTTTCTTTTCATCACAATGTTCCAACAATTCAGCATGAAAGGGCAGAAGCGCTTCCTTTCCGTCTTTCCGTTTGACAGTCAGCAGGATATTGGGATTTGAAGCATCCACATGCATGACTTCTCCCACCGGACCGCTGTCTTTTTCATAAACCATGAACCCTGTCAGATAGTTCCATGTCAGCGGTGCTTTCTCACAATCCCCCACCAGGGATTTTGGAAAGAAAACCTCGGCTTCACACAACCTTTCAGCACTTTCGGCGGTGTCCACATCCTCGAATTTCATGAGTGCGCTCTCATCGCTTTTGAAACGATATTCTTCCATGAAGAACGGGACGGGGTGCCCATCCAATTTTATGAATACATAGTCGCTTTCGACTCTGTCGAATATGTCATCGGTAAAGCGGAATTCCACCTCTCCGCGAATGCCGTGCGTCTTGTTGATGAAACCAATCTTGAACAAATCGTCTTCCTTAATCATAATATGCTGTTTCTGCTGAACCTTGCCGGGACAAATTTTCAACTTGCGGAAAATCAACCAAGTTCCTTCGCAACCAGTAGACAAAGGCTTTTCCTGCGCTATTTCCGTGATTTGTTCTTTTTTGAATTTTTTCCCATGTTTTCGCATCCTATATGGGAAGAGAAAGCCAATTGGTCGCTGTTCACTTTGACCGCTCCATGTGTATAATGTTCCAAGTCGTCAATAATCTTGGATTCATTGAGTGCGTCTTTGTTCCAATAGAACAGGTTCTTTCTCATTTGGTTTGCGGTCAGCACAACAAGTTGTTGCTTTTCTGGTCCTTCTTCCATATTTTCCAACTTGCTCATCAAATTTTCAAGGATGTAGCCATAATGACGCAGCTTGATGCTTTTCATGGGGTATGGCATTATGGTCGGTCGCGCTTTCACGTCCTCTTCATCGGTTATCTCCATGGGATAGTCAATGTCAAGTTCATAGTTTGCCATACGTGCCAAATGGTCCCAGCAAACGCGCTCGGATTCTTCCACGTTTCCTTGAATGGCAAACATTTGCATCATTACCTTAACGATAGTTTTGGCGCAGCGCAACCTTTCATCGCGATTTTCGATGGTCTTCGCATAGTTTACCATGTTCTGAATGTTGCGACCATATTCCGGAAGAACCAACAGTGTTCTGTCTGTATTGTAATCCACGTTATAAAAAGTGTTAAAATTGTTCTATTTCTTTCATACTTCCTGCAATCCTGACTAATAGGTTGCTGTCGTATGTTTTTTCTTCTTGTCTTACCGAAAGCGTGTGAAGCGAAATATGCAATATATTTAGTACTTTAACACTTTTCATGGCGTAAATGTAAGAAGAATTATTTAAATGTCAAAATAATATGTTTTGTAATGGTATTATTGGCTATCTTTTGATGCAAGTTCCGTTTATTGCTTTTATCATCATCCTGCGGTGGTGAGCATGCACATGTAGGTTTTTCATTCCGTTGCTTAAAACAATTTCTTGGATTTCGTGACGACAAATTCCTTCAAATAGAAAGGTTCAAAGTATGCCACGTCTTCAAAAGTTTCCCGGGCCATGGCTTTTTCCGCCAAAGGGAACATGTAGCGCGCCAGTGGTTGTATGTCGTCTATGAATATGGCATTCCGATGCTGGAACATCGGCTTGCATTTTTCCGCGCCATTGCCAAAGAACACCACGTTGTGCCCGTCGAGATATTTGCGGTATGAATGGTCGTCAATCACGTCTGCCGATACCGACTTTACGACTTTTAGACTTCTGTCGTAAATTGCACTGTATACTTCCATACGTCTGGCGTCAAGCATGGGACAAAGCAACGCATCGTCCGGCAATTCATCATGATACAACAAAACCGGCACGCTGAGCAGTTCAAGCGTGGAAACTGCCAGCAATTTCAACTTTCGTCCATAGCACAATCCTTTCGCCGTGGAAACCCCGATGCGCAAGCCCGTATAGGAACCGGGACCTTGACTTACCGCAACCGCGTCAATGGGTATGGCATGGCTGTCTGCAAAAGATACCGCTTCATCGATGAACGGTCCCAACATCGTACCATGGGAAGAACGCTCAAAACATTCCTTCGACATGATACATTCTCCATTGTCACTCAAGGCAACTGAACATACATCGGTTGTCGTCTCTATATGTATTATGCACGCCATATACTTTTCTGATTACATTGAATTATTGTTGTCCATCATTTCGGTGATTCGCACATGTCCAATTACATGCGTCTCTCGCGATAATGGTATGTATTTTTATTCATAAAATGACATAATCTTGTAATGTTCCTGCTTTCTTGAATCAGACTGTTCTCTTTCCTGTATTTTACATGCCTGAACCGCCAAGCAAGTGCAGCGTACATCTTTTCATAAACGTAAACGATGCTATTTGGTTTTGTCGTTGAAGAAAAAATTCTTGCCATTCCACATGTACGTCAATTTTTCATGCAGCAAGGTTGCGTATTCTTTCGTCACATACTCATGGTTTCCACCAACTTTCATTTCAAACGTCAATTCATAGGTATCTTTGCTGATGTGTGCCGTGATGAAAGCGGGAAAGAGGAGGTCGGCTATTTTTTTCGTTTCAACCCTTGTGGCGCTTTTCTTGATGAATTGGCTCGCAATAGGACTTATGACGACGGTTGTCAATATGATTTCGCGCCATTCGGAATTATAGACGTGCAGTTCACTTTCCGATGCCGTTGGCAGCTTGAATGTATGAATCACAAATATCAAACTGTCTTTCTGCCTTGGCAGCAGTTTGAATTCCATGCTGCTGACGCTACTCATTTCCAAATTGGCATAATTGTCGGAAAGATCAGTCAAGGTGCTGATTTCTCCAAAACGATTCTTGACGGAAGCATTCATGCCGTTTTCCATGAAGTCAACGCAATCCATGAGATCGGCTTGCGTTATGACATTTTGGACATACAAAGGCATGCATACCAAAAAATCTTTCATGGTACGCGCTTCAAGCGACATTGTCCCGACTATGGACAGCAATATGAACATCCATTTTCTCATTTCATCGGCAAAGTTAGCATAAAATTGCCATTGCTGCAAAAGTTCTTGCTATATCTATTCCATTATTTAATAAAATTTATGATTAATTCCCCATACGAGCCGTTCTCCAAGAAATTATCCTTTGACAGTTGGACGAAATGCAAGAGTGGCATCTTCGTTTTTGAACTCGGTAGTGCAAGAGAATGCAGAGACCGCAAATTACTACAATAGGAAGCAAACGCCTGTGATTGGCTTTGCTTCCTATTCGAATTATTAATGAAAAAGTATGCTTTATTTTTTCGTGCTTTTTGCGTAACGGCTCAGGAACTTGTCTACGCGACCGGCGGTATCCACCAATTTAGACTTACCTGTGTAGAATGGATGGGAGGTGTTTGAAATTTCCACTTTGATGAGAGGGTATGTTTCACCTTCAAATTCAATGGTGTCATGGGTCTTGGCGGTTGAGCGTGTCAAGAACATATCACCGTTGCTCATGTCCTTGAATACAACGGGACGATACTCTTTTGGATGAATGTCTTTCTTCATTATGATTTCTTTTTCTTGTTATTATCTTGTTGGTAGTGTAATGGTCATAATTGCGGCTGCAAAATTACGTTTTTTTTAATTGAAAAAGAAAAAGTTTTCCATGTTTTTTTGAAAATTAGCCTAAAATAGTAATAGGGGGATTGTGGACTTTTGGCATTGGTACTTTTTGGCTTTTGAACTGGCTGACATATCGGCTCAATTTTTACATTCATTTGACATACACGGCACATTGCAGAAATGGCAATGGAAATTGCCATTTCTTGTCATTTGCTCTTGTCTTGGCGCAACGCCATTGCCCATAAGGAAGGCTATCACCAAAAAACGCTTCCAATGCGGCAAGGCGTCCGGCATTTATTGAAAATTGGAAATCTCATTCGTTATCATGTAGTTAGACGGAGGATATTCGAAGATGGACGCGCGTTTTTCGGTTTCACTTTTCACATAAGCCCAAATGCCCGCATAGTCGTCCAATCGTTCTTCCATGGCGTCAAGTTGACGGAGGTAATCGGCGATGGAACGGTTTTCAGTAATGTGGACTTTCTTGAATTGTTCTATGACGGGGCTGTGCGCCCGTGTCCTGTCATGGTCAAAACAAAGGATGCGACAGCCGTTTTCCGACAGTCCGACATAATCGAATGTCATGCTTTTGCCAATGCCCGGAAGGTTGAGGACATTTTTGTCGGTGCTGGCGAACCAGCGTTTCTCTTCAACGGATTCTTGCACGCTACGACAGTTCGGAGCAAACACCGATTGGTTTTCGTTGAAACCTTTGACGGAAAAGGTATAATAACATTCTACGCCTATTTTCGCCAATTCCTCCCTTAGTCGGGCCGTGTGACCTCTGCGCGATGAAGCCACGTTGAATACCATTTGATTGGTGACGCGCCAACCGGCGGATAGGATTTTTTTGACGGCTTTGCATGATTCCGGCGTGATTTCGAGTGGTGTTTGGAAGTGTGTCTGCACCACGAACTGACTGATGCCGGCTTCTTCGCCTTCCAGGCGTGCGTGTCGCAGAATGTCCATCAGTTCATCGTCCATTCTCATCGGGAGGTACACCGGAAGTCGGGTGCCAAGTCGTATGCGTTGGATTTCGGCGTATTTCCGACCGTCAGGACGTGAAAGGTTCGCGTCGCGTTTCCGTTTTGCCATTTTGCATATTTCCCGGAGAATGAGTTTGAGCGACGGATTGCGCGTCATCAGTGCGTCGCCGCCCGTGAGAAGAATGTCTCTTATCTGTGTGTCGGTTTCAAAGTAATGCATCAAGTTTTTCAACTTGTGAGGCCATGATTCCTTGTGTTCAAGATGTTCATGCTCGAAATGCAGTTTTTTGTTTTGGAAATTGAACATGCGTTGGCAGGAGGCGCAAAGGCCGCCGCATGACCGTCCCAATGTGTCGGGAATCAGGATGGCGACGTCAGGGTAGCGGCGGTGTACATTGTCCCCGGGAGGAACAAGCCATCCCGCGGCATTGGGCTTGCCATACTCGACAACGTCTTCCTTTTCCCATGCCCGGATGCTGCCATACGTATCAACGAGTGCCTGTGAATACATGACGTAGCTGCGTATGGCTTGGTCGTCGAAAGCGTCCTTGTTCGTACACAACAGTGAGGCGTAGTATGGGGTCAGGAAGAAAGGCATGCCTTTGCGTGTGGCTTCTTCGTAGAGCGTCTTTTCTTCTGTTGTGAGCGATCTGCCGAGCAGGGCGTCGATGTCGTGTGCGCTGCGTGCTGCCATGGTGAGGTGGAATGTGTGGTCGTTCCACCATTCTGACACCAGGCGGCATCGTTCTTCATACGGCAGTGAAGCGTCAAATTGAAATTTTGTTGATTTCTTGTGTCCTGAGGAAATGAAACCCACCAGGCAGTCAATGATACGCTGTTTGTTGGCTATGCGGTGTTGCATCACTTGATTGTCCATTCCCGAAGGCCAACGGGACATCCATCGTTGAACTTTTCTTTTGGTGGGCATGTTGGATGGAGAATCCAGGGAATGAAGTGAATGGTAGATGTCAAGGGCGCCATCAAGGAAGGTGTCGGAACCTTCGTGCCGGTTGAGAAATTGGTAGAGGTAAAGAAGCGTCGAAAGTGTGAGGTTCTTTTCCGAAGGTAGGTCGTGAATGATGTTGCCTTCTCGTCTTGCCATTGTCAACAGAAAGGCGGATGATGGTTTGTGGTTACTGGATTGAAGCGTGTGGCATAGTTGTGAGTGAAAGCCCTTGAAATCATTACTTATAGCAAGTTCATAAATCTCTCGGAAATCCTTCTGGAACAACTTGCGCAGTTGGGAGGAGGAAATCTTGATGCGGTTCATAATAGATGCTTGAAACGGTGTTTTTTCTATTGGTTATATGTTATATGTCAATATGTTAATGATAAGTATCAATTTTGCAAATATAATGTTTTTTCATGAATTTACAAACACTTTTCCGACAATAGTAACCGAAAATTTGATGGAAAAAATCCAACTTGTAATGAATGTAGATGAAATTGTGATCCCTTTGACAAAAATCTTTGTATTTTTGCCGATTGTTCAAAGATTCATTGTCCGATGTGATGGATCGAATGCAAATGAAGCCTTGGCGGAATTTGGAAAGATTGGTTCAAACAATGCGAAATCAATACAACTCTATATGAAATCAGAAATTATCCTTAACAAATTGTTTGGTTTTGAAGCGTCTAAAATGACCATTGGAAAGGAACTGCTGGGAGGTGTCACCACCTTTCTTACCATGGCTTATTCCTTGGCTCTCATACCATCCATTTTGGGTGTCGCGGGTATGGACAACGGGGCTGTGTTTACCGCCTTCGTAATTGCCACGATTGTTTCCACCCTCTTGATGGCGGTTTATGCCAAGTTGCCTTTTGCAATGGCCTCCGGCATTGGTTTGACGAATTTCTTCGCTTATACGGTCGTGATTGCCATGGGCTATCCGTGGCAGTTCGCCCTGACCGCCGTTTTCATAGAAGGCATCATCTTCATTTTGATTACCTTGACGGGCTTGCGCCAGAAGATAGTAGAGGCCATTCCTCAGGCCCTGCTCCGTTCAATCAGTCCGGGCATCGGGTTGTTCATTGCGTTCATCGGTTTGAAGAACGCAGGCATCGTGGCTTCTTCGTCCGCCACATTCGTCACTATGGGCAATTTGCATGATCCGGCCGTCTTGATGGCCGTGTTCGGTATTGTCTTTACCGGTGTGCTGTTGGTCCGCAACATCACCGGTGCATTGCTGTTGGGCATTATCGCCACTACCTGCTTGGGGATTCCTTTGGGGATTACGCATTTCCAAGGTATTTTCTCCGCGCCGCCATCCTTGGCATCCTTGGCTTTTCAATTTGTGGGTTGGGACCAATTGCTTAGTTTGGACATGGTTATCTGCGTTTTGACGTTCCTGTTCATTGACCTGTTCGATACTATGGGTACGCTGATGGGTGTGTGCCAGCGCGCAGGATTGGTGGACAAGGATGGCAATGTCTTGCGGTTGAAACAGGCATTCATGGCAGACGCCATCGGTACCACGGTTGGCGCCATGTTGGGTACCAGCACCGTTTCAACTTACGTTGAGAGCGCCAGCGGAGTGGATGCGGGTGGACGTTGCGGCCTTACCAGTTTTGTTACGGCAATTTGCTTTCTCGCAGCCGTTTTCCTTTCTCCTCTGTTCCTCAGCGTACCAACTCAGGCGACCGCCCCGGTGCTTGTCCTTGTGGGCGTGATGATGATGAACGATGTCAGAAAAGTGGATTTCACAGACTATGTAAAAGCCATACCGTGTTTTCTCTGCATTGTCCTGATGCCTCTGGCTTTCAGCATAGCCGAAGGCATTCTTGTGGGACTTATATCATACGTGTTGTTGCACCTTCTTTGTGGTCGAAGGAAGGATGTCAATATAGGTATGATAATCCTCGCCTTGTTGTTTGTGCTGAAATACGCTTTTCTGTAGGTTGAGGCGCAGGTAGTAAAAAATGGGTCCACCTTGAAAAGTTCTTCCATCGGAATGGCGGAAACGGACTTTTTAAGGTGGACACAATGTGAGGTGTTTGGGGACGGGCGTGTCGTCTTGGGAAAGGGTGCGTGAGCGTTTCCCGTTGGACGGTGTGAAGCGATGTTGTTTTACTGTGCGGGAAGGAACGGTGAAGGAAGGGTGTTGAGCAGGTCCGCCTTTCCCTCGTTGACAAGTTTCACGATGAGCTGGCCGAACAGCGTGTTGGCCCAGGCGAACCAACTGCGCGAGAATTTGCGGGCGTCATCCTTGTTGTAACTTTCGTGAATAAACCCTTTGCCGGCGTCCGTGTCCATGATGGAAAGAAGGCATTGGCGTATTTCTTCGTCATTGGTTGAAGTATGCGCCTTGATGATGACGCTCATGGGCCATACCATGTCGTAGCCGTTGTGGGGTCCGCCTATGCCTTCGCCCGCTTGTCCCTTGAAGAAGTAGGGATTGTCCAAACTCCATACAAAGCGGCGCGTGTTTTGGTAAATGGGGTCGTTTGCCGCCATGCAGTCCAAGAGCGGCATGGAGAGAAGTCCGGGCGCGTTGGCATCGTCCATGAGCAGTTGGCTGCCGTAGCCATCCACTTCAAAGGCGTATATGTCACCGTATTTCGGGTGATGCGCAATGGCATACCGGTCGAGTGCGGTTTTGA
This sequence comes from Prevotellaceae bacterium UBA1787, assembly GCA_002315195.1. Next base: position 20,119 of record DCGD01000142.1, read on the forward strand.
CTTCCGCCGCCAGGGCGGTACATTCGGCGGCGGTTTCGTTGTAGCCCGCCTTTGTCAGCATCTTGGCCGCCTTGCCGAGAACGGAAACGGCGAAGAAATTGCTCGGTATCAAATAAGGGAAAATGGTGCAGTCGTCGGAGGGCCTGAAACATGAGGCGATGAGTCCGCAGGGTTTGGCGGGATGGCCGTATCCGTAGTTGCTTTGCGTATCGTGCATGGCATGGGTTGTACGGGCGAATTTGTAGGGCGTGCGGAAACCGTCCTTGCGTTGTTGCTGGCGCATGGTCTGAAGGACAGTCACCACGGCCTTGTGCCAAAGTTCGTTGATGATGGTATCGTCGCCGGTGGCCTGCCAATAAGCATAGGCGAGGTAGAGCGGATAACAGAGTGAATCCAGTTCGTATTTTCTTTCAAAAACGCCCGGTTTCATTTCCGTGTGGTCATCGGCGTGTTCCGCTTTTCCCCCGTGGGCGTAGAATGCGTTGGCGTAGGGGTCCAGCAGCAGGTACTTGGCCTGGCGGAAAATCACGCCTCTGATCAGTTTGCGCAATGCCTTGTCCTTTTTGCAGAGGGCGACGTAAGGCAGGATTTGCGCGGAGGAATCGCGCAGCCACATGGCGTTGATGTCACCGGTGATGACGTAGGTGTCGTCATCGCCGTTTTCCTCTCCGTGGAACAGAATGGTCGTGTCCAGCGTATTGGGATAGCAATTCTCGAACATCCATGAAAGATAGGGGTGTTTCAGGATTTTCTTGACGCGTGCGATTTCCTGTTCAACAGCCTCCGAATAAAAGCGGCGGGCGTCCTTTGCGGGGCGGCAGGAAGTGATGACGGCTGTGTTGTCTTTTGGCAAGGCATCTGAGTGGGCGGCCATGGTGGTTGAA
>DCGD01000027.1:0-1350 GCA_002315195.1 Prevotellaceae bacterium UBA1787
TACATACGTCGGAGCAAAGTCAGTCAGTTTGGACGGTCAGATTCAGTCAGCCGGTTGGTGGAATTTTAGGCTGAAATACTCCTGAAATTGTCCAAAAACAGGACTTTTCATCGTAGTAAAGTCAGTCAAAGCCCGAAAATCGGCCCGAAAATCGGAGCAAAGTCAGTCAGTGGTGTCGGTGATATGCTGATACTTGTCACACCGCGTCGAGAACCGTTTTGACCAAGCGGAAACTTGTCATCAAGCGGGCGGCCTGGGAACAAACCGTGTCAAGTTGTTTTTCAACTGTTACAGAATGCTCAGGTTCCGTGCTTTAACGTTTCACGACGCAAAATGTCACATTGGTAGTCGTCGTATATTTTGAGTTTTTACATTCAAAATAGTAGTAAACATACGTACCGCTTGAGAATCCCGCATGCGTCTTGTCAAAGGTTGTTGATCTTGACGTCGAGGCATATTGTCGCATGGATTCGTGTTTGGTCATGTTCGACGCTTTTGGTGTCGTTGTTGGTTTTGAAGCATAGCTGCGCCAATGGACGGTGCAACTCATATTGTTCCAAGTGTCGCCTCCATTGTTAAAGCGGCATCTCAGTGAAACATCAGACGTCGTGGTAGTTGTCAGATATTTCTCAAACGTAGGCTTTGAAATGTTTGTGACGGGCTTTTGCACTTCCTTGTTGGAATTGCCATCGTCATCCTTGTCACAACCTATTGACAGCAAAGATAATCCTGCAACCAAGACAAACAGCAAACTCTTGAATTTTTTCATGGCATATGTATTTTTTTAATAAGATTGTCCGCATGTAGTTAACATTCCATCTGTTCTTTCGCAAAGGTACGAAGAATTATTCAACCTCAAAAAAACAAACTCTTGTTTTTACGGACAATCAAAATTATTAATTGCACAAGACGTAAAAAGACAATCATCATCCTTTTTGTTACTGAAGCCTCAAGGTGGCTGTTTGCCGTGCAGACACCGTGGAAGTTGTTCTTTCGCAATTACTTGGTCACGCATTATTTTTTCAAATATATCCTACCCGCTTTTATGAAAAGTGTATGATCAGGAACAAGACTTAGCCTGTTTCCATATGTGTCATACATGTCATTTTCATTGTCCTTACCCTCGCTTGTTATCATGGGAACAGCCGTAGTAGATAAATCTGAACCAGTCATGACATATACGGCCGATTTTCCTTGTTGTTGGTCAGAACCCAATTTGGAATCTCGAATAACCCACTGTCTTTTCCCATCCGTGAGATAGGTAAAATTGGTTGGTTCTGTATATGCGTTTTCTTTACCTGCGCCAGTGTATGCGTTGGTTTTATAAACAATTTTATTGTTTTTCAGAAA
>DCGD01000027.1:1363-21382 GCA_002315195.1 Prevotellaceae bacterium UBA1787
TATACATTCATATCCAATGCGGTGTCGCAGGACAGTACATATTTGATTTCACCGTTTTCGTAATCATAGTTATATGTACCTCTCTCACTCTTGAGCAGCATCTCATCAGACGTTCCACCATTTGTTCCAATAATGCCGTAAGACACATTTGTAAAAGTCGAATCCTGGCAGAGACAAAGTGTGCGCCTTATTGAAATGCGCGAATGGGACAACGGATCCACTCCATTATACTCGCCGAACCAGCGTTTTTGCAAAAAAGACAATTCGGGGACAAAGGATTTGTCAATGGGAAATGGTTCAGGCTGAGCCCAGGAACAGATTGCCATTACAGCAAGCATAAAAGTACAAATTATTCTTTTCATAATCGTATCAATCAATTATTTGTCAGTTTTCAGAAGGTATTTTTTTCTATTGTATATATAAATATGTTTCGGCAATGGATGAGTTGTCTTCATTCCATTCATATCATGCAAGGTCGTATTCTTTTTTGTTTGCAACACATTGGTTATGTCCGTTGGTATCCATGGAATGTTTTTCCCTTGAATTTCATAGCCTTCGATATAAATAATTCCGTCGCTTACCCTAAAAGGAACGGAATAAAGCGTAAGGTTGCTCAGCCAAATGGATTTATCAAAAAACATATTGTAAACGAACGAGAATTTGTCTTCAAAAAAAGGCTTATATCCCATGCAAAGCCAATAATGTCCGTCAGGAATGTTTGAAGAGAACACACCACTCACGCGCACATTGCGTAAGACGGACGAACCTGGAATTGAGATTTCTGTCTTTTCGTCCATTACAGACAACATTTTGCCATAAGTGTCCGTAATAACAAAAGATAATTGGCCGGAGTTTGAACTCGTGCCCAAATTCACAAGGGTATCGATATTACAGGAAAACATAGCATCGTCCCAATACCATGTTGGAGTAATCCTTCCCCTTGTTCCGAGAAATTCCTTAGGCGAGATTTCGCTTCCTCCAAACCATTTCGAAGAATCAAGAACATCAATTTCAGGGAAATCAGCATATACCTCAATGTCCTCATTGTATTCATTCACGCATTCTATTCTCAATTCGTATTTGCCGGTTGGTATATGCTTAGGCAAGAAACAAGAATAATAAAAGTCATTCCATTTTCTTCCATGTGAGAAGATTTGGTTGTTCAATCTGTACAGTTCAAATTTATCATCAGGATTATTCTTGCTGCAAAGCATCAGTTTAACGGTTGCAGTCATGTTTTCTGAAATTCCCACAAGGCTTTCTACGCAGAGTTGCATAAGTTGTTCTGGTAGAAAAGCGTTTTTGGTGAGTGCAATATTCTTGCATACCATTCGTTGATGCGAAACATTGTCTTCTGGCATAAGTCCGCAGATCATTGAATTGTTGTTGGAAAAATCCGAGTCGGACTCGGCACCGACACCGACATTATTGGGCTTTAGCAAATTCAAAAGATAGTAACCGTTGCATAGACCTCCCCATCCCCAGTTGATATGATAATACATACTCCCGTCGCTGTCTTTCTGCATGCCATCAATTACGAAAGCATGACCACCTTGTTCGCTTTGCCCCGTGTAATACACGGGACGATTTTGCAACAACTCGTTTTGAAGAGTCTTGTGCCATAGTTTGGGAGAGAAATCATCTGAATTGGCAATGAACATGTCACTGTCGTAGTCCATATAATGCTTCATTCCATAATAAGCATCGTAATCGCTTGCACCACTCCCATCCGAGTCGTAGTCCATCTTTACAGCGGCACCCACGGCAGACAGCAACGTGGCTATGGGCTGTGAAACACTCTCATCCACGCTTGTCTTGCTGTATTTGTCGAGCATGTTTTCCCATTGAAAAATAGTATTTTCGAAGTCGCACATGATATGAAATTTGTTTGTAGCCGTGCAATAATCCACTGCCCCTTTTCCATGTAGCGGCCATCCATGGTACTTCATTATCTGGGAAAGAGCCGTTGCCACACATCCCGCGGGGGTTCTTTTATATCCTTTTTTAGGACACTTTGCGTTAAATGGGTAATCTTGGTTCCATTCGATTTCTCCAAGTAAGGGAACTATGTCATCGTTATCAGTTACCGAACTTGACAACCACTTTTCCAAATAGGCATTTTCCACATTCATTGCTGAACGCATTTGATGGTATTCGTTCATCCAAGACTTGATATGCGTGGGCATGTCGTTTGTGCAAAACACCGAGTGGTCACCAAAAGCAAGTATTTCGGGCATGGATGTGGCGGCGGAAATGATGATAAAGCCCGGCAAAGGATTATTGGACGCATCGCTTCTTGTCACAACAAAATATGTACTGTCCTTGCTTATCTGAGAGACGTTGACATTATCTGGTATTTTTAGCAGCCGTTTACCTTGTGTTCTTTCATGATGCCAGTGCTTACATGCTATTCTATGAACCTCTTCAATACTTCTTTCATCTGCATACATGTTTGAACATAAGGAACATAAAAAGAATAAGATGATATGGAGGGTGAGTTTGGTCATAACGAAAAACTTTGGAATACATGGGGGAACGAACGGGACAGTTGTTCCCCCATGTTGAGTGTTCAACTTTTATCTTTACGGTTGTTGGCTAATCTCCATTATGGTACCTTTGAATGAAGGTAAAGGATAAGTAATCGACTCAGTTGATGTATTTGATAAAGTCGGTGCGTTATTGTTGTGTTGGGGTGCCCTGTTCGATGAGGAGGTCGGATACCTCACACAATCATAATTACCAATATTTGATTTTGAATCAAGGGCATAGGTCAAGACCATGCATTTTTCTGATTCGCGTAAAGTGCGAAGGCTGGCACTTTGATAAAAATCGGTAATTTTACCTTTTTTGATATTATAATAAATCATGAAAGCCAAATACCGATCATCATAGTCAAGATCATCACTATCTTCAGAAACGTATGCAAAATATTTAGTTGCATTGTTGCTCATGCTTACATCATACAACCAGTATTTACTGTCAAAAGAAAGGTTTGAAATCGAAGCAATAGGTAAATTTGTTGCATTTGTCTTAAATTCGTATTTTTGCAGAGGTCCGCGCACGCCATCGCTATTATATGCGATGGTACACAAATAATAAGTTGTATTAGGGGTGTAAAATGATTTATTCGAAAAGAGACTAATGTAATTTGCATATGTTTGTGCATCTTTGGCTGTACCCCGAGATGTCATATAATCAATCATTTCCTCGTCAGAGTCAAAGTCTGAAAGACTAATGAAAATTCTGCTATAAAAATTATTTGCAGTACTACCGACACTCCAGTTGGTACATATACCATCCGTAAATGGAACAGTAAAATTAGGTTTCACCCAAGCATTTCTATCAATGTCACCAACCTGTTGCCATCCAAGTGAATTATAGTTGCTATTGGTGGGAATAGTTAAATAGCCACTTGAACCAACCGTCAGTTTGCTTCCTTCAAATGTGGAAAGAAGATAGTTTTTTGACTCTGAAACATTGGTGACATAAATATTGTTGTTTCCATTGGCATTTGTCAAAGTACCATAAACGTAAGGTGTATAACCATTTTTGACTGTAAGGGAAGCGTCAGTTTTGGCGGTTGTAATATCCAGCGTAGTCAATGAGATAGAGGAAATATATTTTATGTCATTTTTTTCACTTGGCAAATTAATCTTTGTATCATTGTTTCCTTTGAAACGTAAGCGTGCGGTCACGGGTGACAAAGTCACATTTACATAGATGTCGCTTGAACTGCATGTGTAAGTACCTGTACCTTTGTATGCAACGGACGTAGGGCTCATGTTTATCGTTGAATTGTCGGTGCTTGTAGGATTTTCTACATAAACAGCGGTACAAGATGTGTTTGAAGATGTTGTCTGCAACTGAGACGTTGTAGAGAAAGACCAAGACGCGCCATCATATTCCGCCTTTCCGGTAATATAAGTAGACGATGTGCCACTTTTCAAAAAGCGAATATATATGACACTTTCAGATGGCCAATTTGTTGTAACCGCACGCGTAGTGACACCATCAAAATTTGATACACCCCCATTCAGATGAAGGTTATAAGTAAACTCTCCATTTTGTTGCGCCGCTTCACGAACAATCAGTTCGTCATTCTGAGAACATGACGTGAAGAAAGCGCCAACTACTGCCATTAATGTAGCAAGGATAAAAGAAAACTTTTTCATATAATGTAAATTTAAACGTCAATCTAATTTGTTGTCTTCAGTAAAACCTTCTCTTTCAATATTTTTATTTTTTTAGTCCAATGGGCCATCGTCAGGATAATCGTCTCGGCCAATATCGGAAGCCTTTGCTTGCGTAACATTTATTGTTACTGTTTTTTTGCTGGTGGCACCTTGAATGGTAACAGTGGCCGTACGTTTTGACCCCGTATTCGCCTCAGCGGCAATCCTAAACGTACCATTGTTGCTACCTGATGTTTTTGAGAGATTAATCCAAGTCGCGGACTTTGAGACAGACCAAGAATCGTTTGAGGTAACGGTAATGGACATAAAGGACTGAATTGAACCGAGCGTTACAGTTGTAGGAGAAGCATCCAACGTATATGAAACACCTGCCTGGGTTACTGTTATTGATAATGTCTTTTTGGAATAGATCCCTTTAATATAGACAACACCCTGACGTTCGGAGGAAGAGTTATTTTGTTCAACACTAATTTTGAGTGTGGCATCCGAACTTCCAATGGTTTTGTCAACAGACAACCACGAATTTGAACAACTTGCGAACCAATAATCATTTGTTGTAATGGACATGGTTTGTGAAGAAGCAGAAGAATTAAAATTGATTTGATCTGTCGATAAAGTCAATGTGTAACTTTCATTGTCAAGGCTTCCATTGTCGGAAAATTCGTCTTTGTTAACGCCTTCCATGTGAATGACCGTGTCGGTTTTAACATCAATTTCAGCAAGATCAATGTATCCACTTGAGCCTATGGGCAAAACCTTTGTGGATATTGTCTTTTCATAAGTCTTTCCCTTATATGCAATGGATAAGTTATTACATTCATCCGGATAGCCATATACATAATCCGTATATCCGTCAGAGCCGATAGATAAAGTCATCTTTGAGGTGGATTTTTTTATTTTATCGTAGGCTAATTCATAGTTTGCAAGATGAGAGAAACCCGTAACCGACACATTTTGTCCGGATTCACCCTTAAATCTAAGGCGAGAACAATTTGGTGACAATGTTCCTTGAACAAACATTATGTTGTTTTTGTACGTATATGGTTCTTTTTCCAATGCATATTCAATACTTTGACCCGTGAAGGAATAATATTGATGATTGGACGTTTGTCCATTTTCAAAATGTCTGCATGTCACAGTTCCCGAACTGCTTGGAATGCCATATAAAATTAACGTAAAACCATCTGATTCGCTGTACTTGGCGTCAGCTGTCTCTCCATTGTCCAGTATCAAATGAACCACGTCATTGTTTTTCCAACCTAAAAGTGGAGCACGGGTGTATATTGGTGAGAACTGAGACTTTCCACCGCTAAACACAAGTTTTATTTTTGCCGGTTGCGAACCCTTTTCCTCTTCCATTTCATTTTGGCAAGAAAACAGAATGGCAGAAAAAGAAAGTATCAAAACAAAAAGATTGTATGTTTTCATTTTCATAATTAATTTTTATAGTTTCGTATCTCCTTCGTCAAATCCTTCTTTTTGGAAAATTTCGGTTAAAGTCGTAAATTTCATTATGTCACCGTATTTCTTTTCCCCATTCACCCTACACCATGCTTTATATACATATTGTGTATTTGGTTTCAGAGATTTCACTGTATATGAAAAAGAACCATCATTAATGGAACCAACCTCAACAGTGGAAAGCGAAGACGTGGAAATTCCATAGTCGAAACCGCAGTTTGAAGAGGATGACAATCCAGAAACGCTACCATTCAGAGTGGCTTGATAGCTAATTACGTCGGTAGCGGACAAGGTGTTAATTGCAACCTCGGTTTTCATGCTCTCCGATTTACAATTCATAATGTTGATGATGCCCGAATTTGTACCATTTGACCTATAACCCCATGCGGCGACTTGTATATATTTGTCCGCACTGTTGATCATTGGCAATTTAGCAAATGTGCCGCCGCCTTCTTGTTTTGAATAAAGGAATTCTCTACATCGAGTTTGTGTGTCGTCTTCGTTGAAAGCGGTTTCAAATGCAGTATCCCTGACTTTATCTTTATTGACAAAGATGTTCCAGGCAAGTATGATTCCGTTGTCTTTTAGATTGTAAGTCTTGAATTCATAGGAGCCTACGCAAGCGTAAGTATAAAAATATCCCGTTTCGGTGGATTTGGTAAAATACCATTGGTGGTAATCCGTACCTTCTTTGTTTACAATTTTATATTCTGATATTTCAACACTTGGCTGGTCTTCTTTACTTTTTGTAACAACGGGGCTTTCCTCAATTTTGCCAGCTTCTGCATTAGAATTAAAGGGAACTGTAACAATGACATATTTGTGTTCCGGCAATACATTTTCATACCAAGCTATCACACCTGTATGGTTCGCGGAAAACCTGTGAGAAGTTATGTTTTCAGGATAACTTGGATAAAACATCTTGGAAGACTTTGCTTGAATGTCTTTTACTTTTTCATCATTATTCAACAGATTATATTCGTCCTCGTCATACAATGCGATGTAATAATATTGAACATCACCATTGCTCGGTTTTGCGGCACAGGCTATTCCATAAGTCATTTCAAGTACATCATAAATTTCAACGTAAAAATCAGGTTTGCTCAAAGCTTTCTGAGATATTTCAATAGTGGCTTTCTTGTCACCACAGGTTATGGTGATTGTCCCAGGTGCGGAGTTCTCTTTCAACGCATATACAGAAATGTTCTTTGTTCCATAGCCTGATGTTTCCGAAACCCTAAACTCCGTAGGATTTGAGATAGTCCAATTGGCATCGCCATCTCCGTATTTTCCCGAAACGATAAATGTGGATGAAGATCCGGATTCCTCATCCAACACCAAACTACCGGGGCTTACATTCAGTGAATAGACAGGATCAGAACCAGAATCAGAACCGCATCCACCCAAAAACAGCGTACATATCAATATAGACAAGTACATAAAAATAAATTTTGTTTTCCTCATACAATTAATAATTTTACTTTGTTTCAACAATCAATTTTAATGAATTTTGTTTTTAATATGGATGCACTTTGTTCATCCGTGTTAGAATCCCCATAATAAAGATATATTTGGTCTGTTTGTATGCCCAAACTTTGAAGGCGTAGTAGAACGTTTTCAGTGGGTTTGATTGGCTTGGTGCAATTTCTGCCAATTACAATATCAATCAGATTATTTCCGAACAATTCATTGCAAACCAGTTCCGCTATCGACTGGTATTTGTTTGTCAGTACAATGCATCCATATCCATTATCTTTCACACGTTTAAGGAGTTCATAGCCCTTATCTAAAATTTTAGTTCGGTGCAAAGGTTCTTTCAGGTATGAACTGTCAAATACAATCTTGAATGTATCCAAGTCTATCTGCATTTCAGAAGTCAGAGTCGTGAACAGTTCATGTAAGTCAAAATGTCGAAAACTCTCAAAATCAAAAGCGGTGACATTGCATCCAAGATAGTCACATGTCAACACGCAATGATGGACAATTGTGTCGAAAGAGTCGATGAGTGTCCCATCGAGATCGAAGATAACATATCGTCTATTGTTGATCATATAATATTTTCTTGTGATTAATGACCCTCATTTATTGTTATGTCACAAAGAATTCGGTTTATTCGGAAACATCAAGAACCTATAACGTCATTGTGTTTTGATTTCTGTTTCGATTGCCACTGGTTGTGTAAAAATTATGGTTCTGTTCTTGTCGTCTTTTCCCATGGATGCCTCTCCAAGTCCATTTCGTGTTGGACTTTTTTCTTTGCTTAGTCGTTTACCGGTGAATTCCTTGCGTGTAGAAAATGCGCCCGGTGTTGACATCACTTGAATGTCCATAGTGTCTGAATCAAGATTAACGACAGGAACAGAGAAAGAGAACGAGATTTTGGTGTTCACTTTGTCGAGGTTGATGTCAAAAGTGCGTGTTGTTGATTTTGTATGGCCAATGCTGTCCGTAACTATGGCGGTAGTGTCGCACAACGCCGTGATAAGCGGCAGGAGGTCGGGTTTCACCTCAACGTTGGCATTATCCTTTCTCATCATTGCTTTTACCTCGTTAGGATGATGTTTCATTTTATTGCGCACCATGGGTGCAGATGGAAACATGACGGAAATATGTTGTGATGGCAGGTTTACCTGCAATCCTTGCATGAGTACGGCCAATTGCTGCTTGCTGTCATTTGATATAAGACAGACAGTCAAACTGTCATTTTTTCTTGTCGCCGTTATCAACCAATCGTCATTCGCCTTCAGAGACAATGGCAAACTATAACCCAAAATCAATAAAACGATAAATTTCTTGAACCTGTTCATATTATTGTGTATTAGTTAATATTCAAACTACTCAACTGCTCAAAAGAGAAATTGATCCATTGTGAAATCTCTTTTGTTAACTCACTGGGATTTAAACCATTATCCCCGTTCGGAGGCGGTGGCATCATGCCTTGTCGCTCATCATCGGAATACATGTCTATCTCTTGACTGTAAATGCCGACAGACCATGTCGGAGAAAGTTTTTTGACATTAAAAAAGTCATGTATAGGCAAGAGCATGTAATAGTAAAGTTTATCGTTGTCCACATCAAGAAAAATCTTAAAGGCTGTATTATTTTCTGTAAACTGTTTCCCATTAATGGTGTATGACATTCCCATTTCGTTGAGCGGTTTTATCAAGGGGAGAATATTTGGTTTCTCCTCCAGCGCGTCAGGTTCAGGGGTTGTGTTTTCTTTTCTTGATATTCCAAGTTTTTCAAGATTTAGGCTTTCGGCCGAAGGTAGTTTTATTTCAAATCTTTCCTTCTTTTTTCCCGTAGGATCAATATAGATGGAAAAACCTTTCATAAAGAAGCGCAAGAGAAGCTGGGGATTTGATATTTCCAACATGACAAGCATGTTGTCGTCGTCGGCAGACAGGCAGAGTTTTTCCTCCTGAAGACATTCAATGATCAACTTGTTGGGATACTTCTCCATAAAGGCATAAATCAGGCTGTCCTGATGTTTTGGTTCGGTTGCATATTCAGATTTTGCAGAGGAATCAAACATACATAACGACATGAATGATATTAGACCGAGTTTTATCATGTTGTGTATCATATTATTTTGATTTTTTCAATGAATTATGTGTATATGTGAACCGCAGCATAAAATAGCGTTTCAGCAGACTTGTTGTCATTTGGCGGCGATACAGTTCCGTGGTTGTCTGCAAGAAACTGTTATCTTGATTAAATATGTCATGGCAGGTTAATTCAAATTCGGCATTTTTATTTTTCAAGAATTTATAGCCTACCGACATGTTTGCAATGAGCGCATTAAACTGTGAAGTTCCGGAACCAAAGTAGTTCGTTCTTCCACATTCGAGCGTAACAGGCAGATACTTTGATATGAGCCATTTTAATTGCGCCCCGTATGATAATGACCAGTAACTTATGTTCATCTGCTTATAAGCCATATTGGTGCATTGATTGTACTTGACGTTGGTATCAAAGACAAAATCAATGTTTTCGCTGATGTTGCTTCCTATGGTCAGAAATCCATTCCAATTCCATTGTTTGTTTACCAATTTGTCTTTATCCCAAAAACCCGGGACATTGCAATAGTCAAGCATGGTTGACAGATTGACGTTTGACTTTATGGGATGAACCGGAAAACCGTAAGCTAACAACCCTTTAGCCGACCAATATCCGTTGACATTAACATAAGAATACATCTCACTGTTTCTGTGTCTGGCATCGTTCACCCAGCTTGTGCTGGACAACGAGCGACGAGCGCCGATATAGTTGTCAGCCTTTTCAAAAGTGGAAAAAAACACAAAATGAGATGATGTTTTGCTGTTTGTCAGAATAAGCCGAGAAGAAATGTTATGATGATATGACGCTTCAAGACGGTTGTTTCCCTTGATGGACATGATAGAATTGGTATTGTTGATGGCTTCCAAAAGTTGATGGCAAGTAGGAAACATCTGACTGGTCTTGTACTGAAGATTCCACCTCACGCCACCGTGTTTATACCTGAGAAACAAAAATGGAAGCGGAGGGTCGTAATAATGCCTGATTATTTCTCTGTCGTTTTCTGTCCACAGTTTGTAATGGTGGTATTCAGAACCGGTGACTATGTTCCAACGTTTGCGGTCGTACAAGTATGAAACATTGGCGAGCAATCCACCATGGTTGGTATTGGCTCGTCCACATAACATACTGTCAATCTTGAAGGTTTCAGCATGGTTGACGTTGGTTTCAGTTGCCTGTTTGATGTGGCTGTATTCCTTGTTCCAGCCCGCATCGACTTTTATTTTACCATATTTTGAAAATGGGAGAATATACGACAATGTTGTGGTAAAGGTTCTTTGGTCGTTCTTGGAATCCGTATTTTGCAATACATGCTCGTTCGATTGGATGCTTTTCAATTCCATATTCATGTCTTCATCAGTCTTTGTATATGAGAATTTCGCATCAACAGACAAAGCGTGTCCGCGATGATTGAATTTATGCATATACATGACTTCATCAGCGGTTTTCAATGCTGTTTGTTTGATCAAGGTCAACTGATTAAGCAGCAAGGAATCTTTTGTGACATCTGAAAAATCGTAATCCATGTTTCCTGTGTTCATCGGATTTTCTTTCTTTACCGTCCAGTCAGTCAGTGACGAATTTTGGTCCCTTTTCTGCATTACAAATGAAGGGCGTATCAAAAGATAGTCCTTTGGGGAAGCATGATACTCAAATTTAAAGTTGAAACGATGATTCAGATTCTTATTGTGCAGATTTTGAAACTGGCGGTTGTTATAGACCGTCTCGCCAAAATACTCGTCATAGATGTTGTAGACGGTATTGTTATCACCAACATTAAAAAGGTAGTGTCCGGAATACTTGAACTTCCCATTTTTGGAGTCGCCGGACATATTCAGACCTGCGGCCGTTGTTTCTGTAATGCCGTATGGACTAATGGACGTCATCATGGTATTCACATCATTGTTCTCTGAATGGCTAAAGGAATTGCTTATGGCGTTTTTGCTAAATGGTGATTGAGTTGGATCGTTGTTTGCCACTGTACCTGTTACCCCCAAGAGATTGATATTGGAGAAATTTTGTTCGTTGATGTTGTTTTTTTGAGCAAAAACAGAAAGCCTGTTACTTTTGCCAAATCTATTGAATACCCCATAGAGTGTATGCCTGTTATCTGTTCCGTATGCTCCAGAGGTCTTGCCAAATGTAGAATCATCCGATCCGTTTTTTGTTGTGATGTCAATAATCATTTTACCGCTACCATCGTCAATGCCGGCCAATTTGGCATAATCTGAGAGTTCTTCAAAAAGTTTAATTTCGCTTATGATATCCTTGGGAAGATTCTTCAATGCCATATCGACATCACTCTTATAGAATTCCTTGCCATCCACACGAATCTCACTGACAATCTTTCCCTCAGCCTCAAGTTTGTTGTCCTTGTATGTTATGCCGGGAAGCTTCTTTATCATATCCAATCCCGTGGCATCCGGATTGGTCTTGATATTGTCGGCAATGTAAACAATGGTGTCATTTCTTTGTTTGAGGTTGGCGGCGTGAGCCTTGACAACAACATCCGTCAGTTCTATCGTCTTTTCCGACAAATATATTTTCAGACCTCTATTGTCAGCATGAGCGTTCAAAATTTTGGTTTGTGGCTGAAAACCCGTGCATGAGAAACTTATTTGAATATGCTTGTTTTTGGGTACAGCGAACTTGAAACTTCCATCCGCTTGCGTTGTAGTGTATTTCTTTTGAGAATCCACTTTGTAGCATACGTTCACATTCACCATGGGCAAGTTCGTTTCCTTACAGTAAACATTTCCAACGACAGTAATACTTTGGGCGAAGATGTTGATGGAAGTGAGGAAAAGAAATGGAAAAGTAAAAATCAATTTTTTGAAAATTGTTCTCATAACAATACAATTATTAAGCCAATTATCGTTATTGCCGCCCCTATTAGTTCTCTGCGCGTTGCCTTGTCATTGTTTAACAGATATGCAAAAATCAACACGAACACAGGTTCCGTCGTACTAAGAACAGATGCCAATGAAACGCTGATGTGCTTGATGGCATACATTGACAGGAGAAAACCGCCAACAGTAATAATAAACACGTTGACAATGAAATATGCAAGAATGCGCGTTTGTTTGAGTGGTTGCACCCAATCTTTCAGTTTGCTAAGACTAACTCCCGCAAAGAGTATTCCTATCGTACCAAAAAACATCCGATAGAATGTGGCGGAAACAACATTGAAATCAGCAATGGCATATTTCACTATCACCGACGATGCAGAGAAACAAAGAATGGAAAGGAAGCCGTAGATGATTCCTCTTGTCTTGTTTGGATGGTCTTCTTGCTTACCCCAAATAACAACCATGATACCTATGAGAAGAATTATTGCACCCACATATTCTGTGAATGAAAGAATTTCTCCAAGGAACAGGAAAGACAACAACATTGTCATAACTTGTCCCAACATAAAATACAGAACCTGAACCTTAGGGCCTAAATCATTGAGAGATTTAAAGAACAGTGTATCTCCAATGGTGATACCAATAATACCGCTTATGGCCAGATAAATGCACTCTTCGATATTTGCAAACGCAAATCCCCCCGAAAGCATTGTAAGAGCAGCGAGAAGAACAATGCTCATCGCTCCTTTGATAAAGGTAATTCCCGCTGGAGGAACATGCCTTCCAAGACGATCAAATATCATTGTTCCGCAAGCCCACGAAGCCGCTGAAGCGATTGCCGCCAATATACCCAAGACTTCCATCAGTGCTTTTTCTTGAATTTCATCATGTAGCGTTGAGGGATGATTTGAATGAAATCAACCAGTTCAAAACCATAGAATGACAATTGGTGCTGTATAAGTTCAGGCGTGATGTATGGACCGTGATAAGGAAGAATGTCATTATCCACCGGACCATTATCCACAATGATGAGTTCACCGTTTTTCTTTAGATATTTACGGAGTGATTTCAAGTATGTATCCCTGTCAGAGTCGGATACCACACCATACATGATGTGATAGAGTGAACACATGAATATTTTGTCAACTTGTTCCGGAAGTTCGATAATATCCTCTCTACCTTTAATCGTCTGTACATTCTGTATGTTTTCAGCCTGGATGAAATCGTTGAGATTTTGAAGATGCTCATCTTTAACTTCAAGTGCATACACTTTACCGGTGTTTCCCGTCATTTTAGAAAACTTAAAAGTAAAGAAGCCGGATCCGGATCCGATGTCTGCAATGACATTTCCCGGCTTGAAGCCTAAATTGTCTGTTATCAATGAAGTGTTTTCCCAATGCGGGCGTTTGGGATTCAACGCAAGTATGTAGTCCTCAAGATAGGAACGATGCGTGCGACCGGTCTCACCAGATTTCTCTAAAATGGAATCAGAACGCAAGCGCGTCTCTTCGTCGCCAAGTTTGTATTTATGCAGCAGGTAGTAACTCAACACCTTACAACTGTCGTCCGTCATTTTATGATAAAAACTTTTGGTCAGTGGATCAACCAACATCTCCTCTCGTTTGTCGTCATCAGCAATCATGGCTTCGCATAGCCACTGCATGGCAGAATACTCTCCACCAAAATTCTCTGAAAGTATCAATTCCGTGTATTTCTTGATGGCAATTTCCGCCAGGCTTTTGTCTCGGGTTTGGCAATAGTCATAGACATATGTGGCAGCGTCAATGCCTCGGTCTGTGATGTCGTAGGAATCGAGGCTTCCGATGTGAATTACTGATTTCTGTTGTTTTATGTTGAGTATGGGAAACTTACGTTTCTTGACCGAATGTTGTGATATATAGTTGTCATTACGCTTAAGGATGAGCATATAACGCTTTTTGCTAAGATTCTTGTGCATTATGGGTTCGAATCCCCAGTAACCCAGCTGCGCCTTGATAAGTTCCGGATTCACATGACAATTGTTCAATTCGTTGCCGTGCAAGTTGATGTTGTCAACAATGACAATTTTTCCATCTGGTTTGAGATGCTCTTTCAACGATGTAAGGAACGGTTTGCGCTCATCCTCGCGTGCCCAAGTATAGAACACATGATACAGGGAGGACATGAAGATGCAGTCAACCTTGTCATCTACACCAAGGTCGGTACTCTCAGAATTAATTACGGTAATATTCTTAATATCGTTACTTTGAATCAAATCGCTGAAGTAGTCCGTATAGGCTTTTTCGGTATCGGTCGCATAAACCATGCCCTTTGTGCCAACAATATTACGGAAGCGAAAACTGTAGTAACCAAATCCGCATCCAACATCAACAATCTTGTCACCGGCTTTCAGCGGCATGTATTTCATAATCAAGTCTGTCATATCCCAGTTGCTGCGATCCGGCGAATTGAACATCAACATATCATCATAGAAATTTCTGCGTTTGAGAAATTCTTTTATGGAGCGTGGTTGATAGTTGTTGAGTTCATACTTTAGCACAAGATATTCCTTTAGGTTTTCGCACTGGTTGTCGGTAAAGAATTGGTACATGTCTTCAGTAAGAATATCGCCTTTTTGCAGATTTCCATCTGAACGTTCATTCAACATTCGATTCAATATATATGCCAATGCTCCCCACGATTTTTCCTTAAGAACATCATCTTTCATTTTCCGTTGATAATATTTCTTGACGCATACCATGGAATCTGCATCTTCATTGTCTATGGCACCAAGCAATTTGTATGCCATCTCAATGTCGGTGCTATCTGTGGGATGGGGGTTCATACCCACACGAACCATACTTGATGCATCCTTTATAGGGATTTCATATTGAGCAAAGGTAGGGACGAAGGCTGAGGCTAAACACGATATGACTATGATATTTCTAATATTCATTTTTTACAAGTTGTAAGGATTAAGAATACCCGGGTTGAAATCTCTTTGTGGGAATGACTGATGTTGCGGTTCATAGAAAAGGTGGACAAGTTCATCGGAGTAGAAGGCTCCTTTTTCGGTAAGTCGTATCTCGCGTTCATTCTCTGTTGCCAAGTCGTACTCCTTGAGCAATGCAAATTGTTTTTGGAATATTGTATCAATGGAAATCCCATTCATCCTCTCAAATAGTTTCTTGTCAATATAGTAATTTTTCAGGGGCAGAATGATTGACCAACGCATCTGTTGGTCTTTGTTGCGTATGAGACAACGGTTTGCGGCAATGAGACCTTCCTCTGTTCTGTGGTAATATTCATCGAAATAAGGGGTGTTGATCATGAAACGGTCATTAAGACTGCTGAACGCAGATAGTCCAAAGCCAACCTCATCCTTTAGTCGGCAACACTGATTATAGGCGTAGAGTGAGATGTTCTTCTTGTCCCTCGTGAATACGCGTCGAAGATTTTCCTTATACCCATAGTCATCAAGAATTTGGTCGCTTATTTGCTTCATGCGGATGGTATCTTCAACAGAAATGAGTTCGTTTTCCTTATAGGCGGCAAACTTCTTGATTGTGCCCTCTTGGTCTCCGTAAGGTTCTATCTTCAGTCTGTACAACTGGATTTCATCCACATCGAGGTTACAGGCCTCATCGATTACATCGATCCAATTCTCAAGGGTTTCGCCCGGATGGCCATAGATAAATTCTATGTTTACTTTGAAGCCCATTTTCTTGCAGTTCTCTATCGATTTCTTCGCTGTTTCTGCATTGTGGGATCGGTTCATCTTCTTCAGCACATCATCGTTGAGCGATTGCACGCCTATGGTAAGCCGGTCGCCTGCAAAGTCCTTGATGATGCGAAGGCGTTCAAGACCATCTTCTCCGACAAGCGTCGTGGGATCAACATCATAGTTGAACTGTATGCACTTGCTTATGTCAACATACTTCGTAAAAAATGTCAGGAATCGTTTCAACTGCTTGTGAGTCATGCATGTAGGAGTTCCACCTCCAATGAGGATCGAACGGCTCGTTATTTGGTCAAGCCCCCGAAAGACAAGCCAGTTCTGCATTTCCCTCTCCAAGTGGTCCAGGTAGATGTCCTTTTCTGTCTCATTTCGATTGTAGAGCGAAGGGTAATGGCAGAATAGGCAGCGGCGATGGCAGAATGGAATGTGTACATATACGTCAAATTTTCCCTTGTCTACTTCTTCAAAATTCTCGTAGGCTTTTTCCTGAGCAATGGGAGGATAGTTTGTGATGGGCGGGTAGTGAACACCGGCCGGTGAGAAATCGCCATGTGTCGGAATTAAGCCTAAACGCTGAAATTCTTTAAATTCAGCCCATCTTGCATCAGACAGGTTGATGTATTCTTGATAGCATCTTTTCATCGTATCTTAAGTTAAAAATTATCTGTTTGCAATCCTGCTCTCTCCAGTATGTCGCGGAAGTGCTCCATTTGGGGACGAACTCTCTTGATTGAATATATAGGGAAGAACTCTTGCAGTTCCTTTGGTGTTCCATCGTGAATAGTGACCGTGTTGGCACCAGCAAGGAGACCCAAATACTGACCATCAGTCATCATCTTTTCCAACGAACTTGTTGTTGGCATCAGTCTATGAGGATTCATTATTCTCATCAAAGCCATCATGTTGAGTGTATAAATAGGATTTCCGGCAGGTTCATGTTCAAAAGCTGATTTTTCTGCAGGTATGAAAATTGTGGTGCTGTTCATTGCCAATGGTAGTTCGTGTACTAAAAGCAGATCATTGACAATGTCATCCAGGGTTTGCGTAGGTAGTCCTACTATGTTGCCGGAACCAACCCTAAAACCTATTTTTGCCAAAATACATATGCAATGCAAGCGATTGCGAAGCGAATCGTTTGGTTTACAGTAGGAAAAGAGCCGTTCATTAGAAGTTTCAAATTTAAGTATATAGTCTGATGCTCCCGCATCATATAGTCTTTGATAGTCGTTTTCCGACATGTCACCCATGCACAATATAATACGAACGTCATTGTGTGCTGTTTTTATGGCAGAAACGGCATCTACAACATTGTTGATGAATTTTTCCTGTAGATTTTCTCCTGACTGCAACAATATCGTACGTCTGCCCTTTGAATAAAGGTGTTCCATCAGTGCGACCATTGACTTTGTGTCAAGGGTGAAATTTACTTTTTGGTCATCGGCGCCAATGATACAGTATTTGCATTTCTGACGACACACATTGGAAATTTCAATGACACTACGCACTTGCGCATGTTTCTCAGGAAAATGAGCTGAACGTGCAACTTGTGCCATCTCAAACAACTTATTTTGTGAAAAGCCTGTTGCTTGAAGTGCCTGATGTAAAATTTTTGGATAGAATTCCCCTCGGCTTAAAGCCGAGAGGAAATTATCAGATGCGTACTGCATGTCTACATTATTTTTTCTGTTCTTTTGACATCAAAAAGAACATATCCGGCAATGTATCGTCGAATGTGTGCAAATATGTGTCTTTCGTTACCCATTGACGTGAGCCATTGTCGGGTGTGGTGAACTGAGCTTTTTCTTCGTACCTTGCCTTGTCATTGGAGTAGTTGCCGTTGGCAGAAAAATAGTGTTTTTTCGTGAATCCAGTTTTTTGCAGGGTTCTGTAATCTGTGATAGAATCATGGATTACGACAAAAGTTACAATACCTGTATTGGCGTTATAATAATAACTACCTTTCTCTGATTCGAAGGATACAGAATCAGTAAAGTTAGAACCATTCTTAGTCATAACACCAGTAAGGTTGTTGGTGTATGTACCGTTGCCGTTTAACACAAGTGTGCGTTGAATCTTGGTGGAAACTCCATCTTCGTTGCCATCTTTCTTGCTCTGCTCCGTATCACTG
This sequence comes from Prevotellaceae bacterium UBA1787, assembly GCA_002315195.1. The sequence goes on from DCGD01000027.1 coordinate 19,271, forward strand.
CCCTTGTAGCTGCCATACCATGTGCCGATCATTTCAGACGATGGAGCCTTGTATGACTCGTCAAGTTTGAAAGTTGAATCTGGCGTAGGATTAGGATCAGGATTAGGATTAGGATTAGGCGTTTCTCCATCATCCCCACCACACGAAAACAATGCCGCACTTGCAAAAAGTGCCAATGCTAAATAAAAAAATTTTTTCATAATAATTGAATTATTAAGTGAATAAAAAATATGGTTCCAAATGTTATGGCTCATTGGTTTTAATTCTTAGTTCATATTGGACATATCCTCCCTTTCCATCTAAATTGTATAGAGTGGAGTCTATGCCGCATAACTGGTAACTTTCCGCATGCCCGTTGGCAATCAAAAAAGTTTCCATGTAACTTGCACGTTCATATTCCTCACCGGAGGGTGTATGATATTGTTTTTTTCCATATACTATCATCTGTTGAGTTCCAAAATCTATAAGCGAGTCACATTTTACCGTGAAATTTATTATACATACGGAATCATTGAGAGTTAAGGTGTAAGTTCCGCATTCCGACTCAAAAGTCCCTTCTTTTGAGTCGGGAATGTCAAACTTGCCGCCGATGAAATTTGTGTATGTTCCATCAGGGTTAAGTGCCAATTGTTTTTGTATGCTTGTTTTTACGTTCATCAAAGAATCCCATCCTTCGTAAGTCCCACACCATGTCTTCTGTAAATCATCAATCGTGATTTTTTTGTTTTCAGGAACTCGTCTCACATCGCTATCGTTTGTGCAAGCAAGTATTGTCCCTAACAACAAAGGAATACATAATATAATTGGTTTTATACTTTTAGCTTTCTTCATTTCTTGAGTGGTTAAATATGTTAATGTTCTATATCTAATGGTTCATGATGGAAAAGTGTCAGAAGTAACCATTCAATCTTAAAAAAAAAAACAAAATTTGAGTTCCTTTTGTCATTTTTTTGCTTCCATTAATTCACAGATGCTTATAGGAAATCCTTTAGAGCAAAACTTGCAATGGATAATTTGACTACAGCGGTGTAACCTTTCAAAAAATGGACTTGATTATAGTTACATGCTGATTTTATCCCCTTTGAGTGAGTAAAGGCGATAAATGCAAAAAAACCGCCACGGCTTCTTTTCAGATGTCCGTGGCGGGAGTGTGGTTTTATATGGGGTCTATGAATCTAAAACTCTAAGAGTCCAAAGGTCTAAAAGTTGATGGGTTGCATTGGATTTTATATCATTGGCTGATTGTAGGTTTTGGTGTTTATTTCTCCAACGTCCCTCCCAGGTTGTATTGTTGGTTGTCCTTGAGGTTTTGTTTGCCCGCGCCTTTTTTCATGAGGTTTTTCAGTTCTTCAAGGTGCTGTTTGTAAACGTCGCGGGGCAGGGCGGAGTGACGGTGGCAGACGGAGGCGGCCATGCCGACCACTTCTCCCATCATGCCAGTGGTACGCATGACGCGCACGGTCCCCAGCGCCACGTGGCTCACGCTGATGTCCCTGCCGGCCATGAACAGATTGTTGATGTTGCGTGAATAGAGGCAGCGGTAGGGGACGGGGTAGGGATAGATGACGCGTTGCTCGGCGATGGACTTGAACTCGTTGTCGGGGAAGCTCTTGGTGTTCTTGGGGTCGGGATAATGCAGGTCGATGCTCCACGTGGTGGGGAAGGAGGCATCGGGATATTTCACGCGCTCGATGATGTCGTTCTCCGTCAGGATGTGGTCGCCGAGCAGTCTGCGCGATTCACGTTTTCCAGCAACGTATGCCACCCATTCCAGTTGGTGGTTCTTGTATTTCCCGCGGTATTTTTCGCTGTTCTTCAAAACCGACCAATTGGAGAAAATGACCATGAGTCCGTAGTCGCGTATGTATTCCGCTTGGTTGATTTGGTGTCGGTTCAGGCCGGTCTCCCAAGTCCATTCCCCGTGGTTGACGTCTTCGGCTGTCGTTTCGTTGAAATTGAGTCCGTATTGGAAAAGAGGAAATGTTGTCGTTCCCTCTTTCTTGGTGGAATACCACTGGACGGAAGCGCCCATGGTGAGGCTGTCCGCTTTTTCGGGCGCGCCCGTTTCGTTGAAGGTGGCGCGCGCCTCGCGTCCGATGGAATAATCAGCCC
>DCGD01000099.1:0-223 GCA_002315195.1 Prevotellaceae bacterium UBA1787
CGATTGGCTTGTTGATTGCTAAGGGTTAAACATAAATTTGCCAGCGATGGCGCGATTTGGTGTGCTTTCTCAATGACAGTTTTCAGTCTTGGTCTGCGATGCAAACATTGAGGATGTCTCTTCAGCGAGAATGTGTACTTATAGGTCACCTCAATACCTTGTAAACACTACTGTTTCACCAGGCTCCCATTCTTTGAGGTTGATGTCGAAAAGTCGGTATTAT
>DCGD01000099.1:238-5623 GCA_002315195.1 Prevotellaceae bacterium UBA1787
GTCGCCCCGGTGATGTTGTTGTCTGTAACTCAATGGTTTTGCCCTTTGTTGCATACAGGAGCAATGTATGCCTGCTCAATCAGTTTCGTGTCATCCTGCTTGATGCCGTAGTGCAGGAAAACGTAGTCAATTCCTTTTTTCATGTTTCTAAAGTGTTTTCAGGTCCATCAATGTCCAGCCATCCGTGGTTTCGGTGTTGTCTATCATGCCCTCGGGGTAATACCAGTTGCCGTTTCCGGCAATCAGTATGCCGCCGCTGATTTTCTTGCCTTTGGCGCGGTATGTGTCGATGTAGTCCTGCAGGCCGTTGTGCTTTGCCGGGGCGTCCGGGTCGCTGTCGCAGGTTTTCGTGTCGAACAGGCAGACTGTTCCCGATTTCAGGCGGATGATGAAATCCACATGGAAGCCGTGCAGCTCTCCCGCCCCGTCTTTGTAGGGCACGGCGAAATGCTGCTTGCCTTCGTCGCCGTTCTTGTACCACCAGTCCACCCACTCCGTCTGCTCGTCTATCCACCTTGCAAATGCGCGTTCGGAGGCGGATGCCCTGTTCTGTTCAAAGTAGGGTTGGAGAGCGTGGAGGAAAATTTCGTTGTCGGTCGAGTGGCATGTTTCGCTGTTGTAGTTGCGCGTTTCCGGGACGTGCCATTCGTATTCCTTGAACTCGTCTTTTCTGTCGCCGCTGATGGTGTGTTCGTAAGTCAGCAGCGCCTCGGAAATCAAATGTTCGAAGGCGGGCTGGTTTGGCTTGTAGAGAACGACTTTGGGAACGTCCAATGGGGATACATTCAGGAATTCCGTCAAACAACTTTCCAACGCTCCTTTCAAGACGGGGGTGCTGTCGTGTTTTGCAAACTTGCCGACGTGTTTTCTGCAGAACAGCGTGAACAAGTAGTCCAGTTCCGAAGCGTTCCTGGCGATTCGGGCCTTGCTTGTGATTTCCACTTTCTCTTCAGTCCCCGTGATGAGTGTATCCTTGGGGATTTCCACCATGACGTTCGTTACGTCCGACTCCACGCCGTGCCGTCTGGCGTTGAACCTGTTCAGGCGGATTTGGTCGGTGATGTCGGGCGTGTCATCATCACTGTTCCCGATGCAGTCGTCATCGTGGTCAAACATCTCTTCAGGCTCGAACAGCAGCATTGGGTTCTGTTCCCATGATTCTTGCATCTTCTCGCGTAAAGTTTGGCGGAACGTACTTCCGAGTCTGTTCCTTCTTTTTTCGTCCATTTTCTTATAGACGGAAATCAGCGTGATTTCGTTGAACTCCTCTTTTCTGTTGGCGTGGACCGTTGAGAGGTAGTTCATGTCATCGCTAACGATGTGGATGATGTCGGCGCTCAGGTTGGTATAGACGTAGCCGTAGTTCAGTTTGTCGTTGCCGTAGAATCTCTGTTCGGGCATGCGCAGGATGCGCCCCACCGTCTGGGTGGTGAAGGTCGTGCTGTGCAGTTCGCGGAAGATGAGCAGGACGCCGGCTCTCGGGCAGTCCCAGCCCAAGGCGATGGCTTGCTTGAAAATAAGCACCTGCGTGATGCTGTCCTTTTTGGTGATTTCCGACAGGTGCGGACTTTTCTCCTTCGACAGCCATACGGCGAGTTTTTCGTTCTCCTCCGTGATGCCGAGCGAGGAAAGATAGGCTTTCATTTCCTCCGCGATGTTTCGGTCGCCGGAGCTCAGCGCTTCGCTCGTGTCGTTGGGCAGTTGTATGAGCAGCAGCGGACGGATGCCGGACTCCTTGTAGGCGTTCTCCAGTTCGTTTCGTTTGTCAAGGGCTTTTTTCAGCAGGCGTTGGTTGATGGTGGTCTCCGTCTGTTCCTTGTCGTTTTTCACGCCGGGGTTCAGTTGGATGCCTTTCTTGATCATCTCCTCCTCAATCACGTCCCGGCGTTTCACCTCCACGGCGTCGCAGCTCATTGTTATGGGTGTGGCGGAGATGCGGATTTCGATTTTCGGGAGTATGGCTTTCAGTACGTTTTCACTCTTCTTGGCGTTGCGTCCGCCGAACATGTGTTCTTCGTCGATGATGACCACCAAGGGGAGTTTCTTGTCAATCTTCGTACGTCGGATGAGTTCGTAGAGGGTGCGGTTCTGTTCGTTGTCGCGTATCAGCACGGCGTTGTCCTTGTTGATGCTCTCCCAGTTGAGGAACAGCACGTCACCTTGTTTCAGTCCTTCCAGGTGGTCGCATTCGTCAAACATTACGGGTCGGAGCGAGCGCTTTTCGCTGAAGAAGTTGCGCATCGCCATGTAGGATTGTTGGTGCAGTTTGTTGGGGGCGATCCACACCCATGCCACCTGCGTGTAACGGCAAGAACCTTCCGAGGGCAGGTCGCGCGTCATCTCATCCAGCAGGGCGGAGATCATCACCGTCTTTCCCGCGCCGGTCGGGGCCTTGAATATCAGTTTCTGTCTGTCTGAGTTGTCGTTCAGCATCTCCGCGAGTTTCCCACGCAGTTTGCGGACGGCCTCCTTTTGGTAGTTTTTCAGTTCAATCATGGCGTATCTCCTTTCTCTTCCATTCCGTCGGGGTTTTCCTCGAAATATTGCGCATCGGGTTCCGGCATCACGCTTTTCAGCGACTGGCAGATGGCGTCGGGCAGGGCGCAGAGTTCCACGTTCAGTCCCTGGAACTCGTCGTCGTAGGCATACTGTCCGTCGCTATACACGTAAATCTTGATTTGCCTGGTCGGCTTGCGGGCTCTCAGTTCCCCCACCACGGGCGCGACCAACCTTTCGTCATAGACGATGAGCATGTCCTTGTCGTCTTCGGAGAAGAAGCGCAGAAATTCCTTCTTTATTCTCTTTCCGCCGATGGTAAACAAACGTTCGGGGTAGAGTCCCTCCTTGATGCAAAGCAGGTCGGTGCATTGGAGCATGAGCCGTCTTCGGCATGAGAAATGGTTGTCTCTTGAAACAAAACCAGTTTTGTAATATCTGAGGTTGTTGTGGCGCAGTCCTTCCACATTGACGCCTTTGGGGGTGGTATAGCCTTGTATGACTCGCTTGTTGCGTTCGTAGGTGACCTCCTCGCAGATGTTGTTTTCGTTGTTGGTCACCAAGATGCACTGCCTGTGCCCGCCGTCTTCCTCGTTCAACTGCATCGTGGCGTGCAATGTGGTGCCACTGCCCGCAAAGAAATCGAGGATGATATTGGGAGTTTTAATGATGCTGAAAAGATATTTTATTAGACCAATAGGTTTTGGATTGGAAAATGGACAAGTTCCGTTGAACAGTTCTGTCATTTCTGAGTTTCCTTGTTGATTAATAGGCTCTAATATCAGATTAGAATATGCTCTACCAAATTTTGTTCTCAAATTACCTTCATTGTCTACCAACTCGTAAACTTTGTATTTTATAGTATAAGCTGAATCTTTGCTTTTGGTAGATTTTACAAATTCGAGAAAACCATTTTCTATTCCCCATGCAACTTTTTCTATTCCCCATTTCCATATCCAACCATCATTTTTGTATTGACTTCGTCCATTCGGAAAGATTATTCCATTGTCAGGCGCTTTTATTCCGAAATTCATTGAATCCGAGTATTGCAAACCACCTCTGTCTAAATTATCAAGATAATATTTGCCTCTGGTTTCAACATATTTATCAGTTAATTTATATCTGTTTTTGTTAATGGAATTAACATCTCTGTTCCAAATGTTTTTTTCCAATGAAAAGGCGTGATTTTTTGTATAAAGAAGAATGGATTCTGTTACGACTGAAATGTCTTTCGCGTCATTTGCTCCTGTTTTCTTTCTCCAATCAAATTTTGCGACAAAGTTATTGCAACCAAACACCTCATCGCACAGCAGTTTCAAATTAGCTTGTTCGTTATCGTCAATGGAGATGAAGATGACCCCTTTGTCGGATAGCAGTTTTTTGGCAATGCGCAGTCTTTTCTCCATGAATGACAGCCATTTGCTGTGTCGGAATCCGTCTTCCGCATCCACGAAGGAATCATTGTAAACGAAATCCTTGTTGCCGGTATTGTAGGGAGGGTCGATGTAGATGACGTCGATACGGTTTTCGTGGGTATAGGTGAGGGCGGTCAGTGCATGAAGATTGTCGCCCTCGATGAGGATGTGGTCGGGCACTTTCGCGGCGTCGGCGACTATGCGCTTGCTTTCATCCTCGACGAAAACGGGAATGTGCGTTTTCAACAGTGTTTCCGCATCCTCGGGATGGTCTTCCCATACCAAGCCGTAACGCTTCTTTTCGTTGAGCAATTGCAGCAATTCGCTCTTCTGCTCGTCCGTGAAATCTTTCGATTCACGAATTGCCACCGCAAGGGCAGCCTTATTCATTTTCCTTTTAGCCATAGGACGTTTTCCATGAGGTCACAAAAAAATAAGGATGCAACCGCTCAACCTATCTTCTATTCAGGTGACCGCCAAGTTACCCTCCCAACGACAAGCAAAGCGGCTCACACCCTTACACAGAGTGTGAACCTTCATGCGCTCGTTCTCGTTGGGATTCGTTGATTGGCGCTCTTCGAATAGAGAGAACAAGGACAAAAGTCCTATATGATGAGCGGAACGCTTTCCACTTTATATATCCGTCAAAACGGCAAAAAGCCGAATGACAATACAAAATTATCAATAAAGCACAAAACCGTGAAAAAATCCAATGTTTTTTTGAGTCGAAAAGTGGGAAATAATGGATAATTGTTTGAAAATGTGAATCTTTTTAATAATATCCATTTTTAGACCTTATTGACTTGGGCAGGATATTGTTTAGTGACGTAAGCGTGTCCGCGATGCCGCCTTGCCAGGAAAAGAATATCGCCTATGGATTTGTCAGTCCTTAGGCGATATCTTGTATTCTTGTCTGCTTCCATCTGTCCGGTAGCAGTTCCCTGTACTTTTCCAATGTCGTATTTGGAGGCAGCGCTGCAGCCTTGTTTATCACATCAGAGATGTAGTCAAAGAAATTTATCCCCTGCAGTCTGCACGAGGTCGAAAGGGAGTAAAACATTGCACCACGCTCCGCCCCCTTGTGCGATCCAAAGAAGAGAGAGTTGCGCCTTGAGAGAGACACGTACCTGTTGAGTCTTTCCACTTCATTGTTGTCCAACTTGTAGTCACCTCGTGAAAAGATATTCACAAGGGAATCCCATTCGTTCAGCATATAGTGTACTGCATCATACTTCTCAGTTTTTGGCAGCAGCAATGGGTCGGCCGCCATGCGGTCGAGTTCCTCCTTTATTTCCGACAAGATCCCAGGTGCATACTCCTGCCTCCATCTGTAGTTGTCGCGTTCTGACCATCCGTCCACGCCTATGGTATGCTCATGCTCCTTCTGGTACAACAGATTTATAAGTTCCACTATTCTTAGTGCGTCTGCATCATCACCACAATCAAGAAACTTTCTCTTCACATGCTGGAAGCA
>DCGD01000144.1:0-616 GCA_002315195.1 Prevotellaceae bacterium UBA1787
TGAAGATTGACCAGGCGCAATATCGCGAACTTGAGGCTTTCTCCAAGTTTTCTTCCGACATGGACGCCGTAACCGCCATGACCCTTGACCGCGGCCGCAAGAACAACACCCTTTTGGTGCAGCCGCAGTACAGCCCAATGCCGGTAGGTGAGCAGATTGCCATCCTGTATTGCGGAACGCACAGTTTGCTCAAGGATGTACCATTGGACAAGGTATCGGAGTTTCAGGAGCGTTTCCTTGACGTGCTGCGAACGGACTATAAAACTGCAGTCATTGACGTGTTGGCTTCCGGCAAGTTGACCGATGAAGTGTGCCAAACCATAGAGAAGATTGCAGCCAATATTGCAGGTCAGTTTAAATTGTAGCCTATGGCTTCGCTCAAAGAAGTAAAAAACCGCATCAATTCCGTCACAAGTACCCGTAAGATTACGAGTGCCATGAAACTTGTGGCTTCCAGCAAACTCCACAAAGCGCAGGGAATCATTGAAAACATGTTGCCTTACGAACACCGCCTGAACGGAATCATGTCGAGTTTCATTGGTCAATTGCAAGGAGAAGTCACATCGCCCTACATTCAGGTCCGTCCGGTCAACAAGGCCGTCATTGTGGTCTTTTC
>DCGD01000144.1:624-9319 GCA_002315195.1 Prevotellaceae bacterium UBA1787
CCTTTTCCTCCAACACCAGCCTGTGCGGCGCTTTCAATTCCAATGTCATCAAGGAGTTGCAGCGCACCATCCAGCAGTTCAAAGACCAGGGGGTGAAAGAGGTGGAAGTGCTGCCGATAGGAAACAAGGTGGCGGAAAAAGTCGGCAAACTGGGCTTTGATGTGGCGTCCAGCCACGCAAATTTGCTTGACAAGCCCAATTATCGGGGTGCGGCGGACATTGCGATGGCCTTGATGCAGCGGTATATTGACAAGGAAATAGACAAGGTAGTCATCATTTACAACCATTTCAAGAATACCGCCACTCAAATATTGAGAAACGAGGAATTTATGCCCGTCAATCTGAATGCGCTCGCATCGTACGCACCGGAAGCGAAGGACAGCAAGCTGCAGTTGGACTATATCATAGAACCATCGGTGGAATCCATTATTGAAGAACTCATTCCGAATGCATTGCATCTGAAAATGTACACCTCGTTGCTGGATAGTTTGGCAAGTGAACATGCCGCGCGGGTCATGGCAATGCAGGTGGCGACGGACAACGCGGATGAGTTGTTGTCAGAACTCACGCTGATGTACAACAAGACGCGTCAGGCGGCCATTACGTCCGAATTGCTCGATATTGTCGGCGTTTCGTTCCAGTGACCTGGCTTTCAGAATCTACGGCAGAAATGCAAACGACAGCAAAAGACCTTTCCTGATTTGGGAAAGGTCTTTTGCTGTCTATCGTTGCTCCTGACGTGCGGTAATGGCACAAATGGGGAAGACATTGGTCAATTGTGGTGCTGGAGAATGGCTTCCTTGCACTGTTCCATAATCCATTTCGGTGTGGACGTGGCGCCGCAGATGCCCAAGGTAGTGGTGTTGTCAAACCATGTAAAATCAATTTCCTGGGGGCGTTCCACAAAGTATGTTTTGGGATTGACGCTTCTGCAGGCTTCAAACAGCGCTTTCCCGTTGGAACTTTTTCTGCCGCATACAAAAAGGATGGCATCGTGGCGTGAAGAGAACTCAAGGAGTCTCGGCAGACGCCCGGACACCTGGCGGCAGATGGTGTCAAAATACCTGAACGTGGCAGGGGGCGTGATGTGTTTCTCTATGTAGTTGACGATGTCGCGGAAACCCGCCAGGGATTTCGTGGTTTGGGAAAATAGACAGACATCCCTCGAGTAATCAAGCAGGGACACATCCTCCGGCTTGTCGATGACGATGGCTGTTCCTTCCGTCTGCCCCACCAGTCCCAGAACTTCGGCATGGCCTTTCTTGCCGAAGATGGCAATTTGGGTGTCTCTGTTGTTTTTGTATTCATTGCGGATGCGTTTCTGCAGTTGCAGTACGACGGGGCAAGTGGCATCGATGATTTCAATGTTCTTTTTACTTGCCGTTTCATAGGTGAGGGGTGGTTCTCCGTGCGCCCTGAGCATAACCTTCGTGTCGTGCAGTTGCTCAAACTGCTCATGGTTTATCTGTATGAGTCCCATGTTGTGCAGCCGTTCCACTTCCATGTTGTTGTGTACGATGTCACCAAGACAATAAAGGGGCCCTTCTTTTTCCAATTCTTCCTCCGCTTTCCTGATGGCGGTTGTCACGCCAAAACAAAAGCCTGAAGCGTCGTCGATTTCAATATGCAAATCCATAATTAACAAGTCTGCAAGTCGTCAGGCGGGCGCAAAGTAATGAAAAGACGTTTGCGCCCCGCTATTTTGTCATAGTACTTTTTCTTCGTATTTCTGTAAGAGCCATTGCAGTTGTTCCTCACGGGTGAGGGAACTGTTGTCAAGCACGATGGCGTCGACCGCCATGCGCAGGGGGCTGGTCTCACGGTGGGTATCCATGTGGTCCCTCTCTTTGACATTTTCCAAAATATCCTCATAAGAGGCGGACTGACCCTTTTCTTTCAGTTCGTCAAAACGTCTCTGCGCCCTGATTTCAGGAGAAGCAGTGACGAAAATCTTCAGTTCCGCATTGGGAAAGACGGTAGTTCCAATGTCCCTGCCATCCATGATGATACCCTTTTCCTCACCCATGCTTTGTTGCATGGCTACCAGTCTCGCGCGAACAAAGGGAATGGCGGCAATTTTGCTGACGCGTGAAGAAACTTCCATGCCGCGGATTTCCCGTTCCACGTTGTTTCCGTTCAGGAAAGTTTCAGGGAGTTTGGTTTCAGGATGGAGTTTGAACGCGATGTGTACGTTCGGGAGCAATTCATTCAAACGCATTTCAGCAACGCTGCCATCCGCATTGAACAAATCGTTTTGGATGGCAAACAAGGTAACTGCACGGTACATGGCGCCGCTGTCCACATAGATGTAGCCAATCCGCTTCGCCAACTGCTTCGCCATGGTACTCTTTCCACATGAGGAAAAACCATCAATGGCAATGGTGATCTTTTTCATACTGATATGTATTTAGAATTAATAACTGTCATGTTCAAGCATTCAACATGGAGACTCCGTGCGCCATCCATCCTATAGACTGTAGGAGACGTTAAACAACAGGCTGGACACATTCACGTGGTATTTTGCCCAGGAAATGCCGATCTTGAAATGCTGCGCCTGCAGACCGGCGCCGAAAGACAGACCGGCACCGTGCGCCGACCCTGCCGCCTTGAGTTCGTTGGCTCTTCTGAAATTGTAGCCGGCTGCAATGTAAATGTTGTCAGTTGGGAGAAAGTCCAATCCGAAAACCACATGGTTGAAAAGTTTGCGTCCGATGCCGTTTTTTCCTTCAGGGTTGAAATAATAGTGGTCGGACCAACGGGTGAGGTCTTTCAGTGTGAGCGACCATCGAAAAGGCGCATGCTGCATGTGGCGCGTGATGCCAATTTGGAGATCAAAGGGAAGGTTTTCTGTTCTGTCATCGTGGAAAGACGAAATCTGTCGTCCGATGTTCTTGAGGACAACACCGGCGGAAATGTCTTTTTCTTCGTTGTCGTAATGAAGCCCCACATCCACGCCAATGGCCGTTGAATTGAAATCCGCATAATTGGAATGGATGAAATGCAGGGTGGCGCCTCCAACGAACCCTCCTCCCATGGTGTAACTGTACAAGGCTGAGACGCAGGCGTCCTTGGCTGAGAAGGAGCCGGTGACATTGCCGTCCTCGTCCGTTTCGTCCATGTTGCCGTAATTGAACAATTGTCCCGTGAGGCCGAAGGTGTGGCGCACGCTGAAAACTTTCACGAAAGAAGCACTGAGTACCTTGGCGTCGGCAACGTATGTCATGTAGTTCAAATTGATGGAGGCGTCGTTAATCTGCGCCGCCATGGCGGGATTGCCGAAGATGAGGGTAGGGTCGTCCAACTTGAGGGACACGTTGTCACCGCCGAGCGCCGCGGCGTGCGCCGATACGGGAATCTTCAGAAAATTGAAGGAGGAGGAACTCTCCTGGGCCTGTAAACATGGAAACTGAAACAGGCATAGCATCACGGCAAGCCATCTGCAGATGCTATGGATGTTTTTGTCGTCGTTCATGCTCTTTTCCGTAACAAGGTGTATTCTATAATTCATGTTCAAGGTTTCTGTCATGGTAGCGTTCTTTTCGAGTTATTTGGATATTGTTCTGTAACTTGAAGATTTTCAACTTATTGAGAAAATTGTGGCTTCAATTCGCCCAAGTTCCCATTTACAATTCACATGTTTCAAATCATTACTGCTTAATTTATCGAACCTACTTTAAGAAAATTTGACACCAAAGTTACGCTATTTTAAAATAACTACACTATTTTTGCACACAGAAAACAACCATACTTGTTCAATAATCGTTTTTTTTGTTGTTTTCAGGGTGTGGAAGTTGACATTTTGAATAGGAATGAAAGAGGGAGAACTGCTTTCCAGGAAATGGTGTGAAATGCTGTTCGCATTTTACGACAAACGTAACGGTGCCTATGCGTTGCGTGCCGGGACGGGCTATCGTTATGCTTGTGCCTTAGGTGCGGTCTTTATGCTTGTCCTTGCCTTTGTCGTTCCCGCCCTCGTGTTGTTGTGGTTGCAGAAACCGATTGCGTCCAAGGCGCCCGTGCGAACCTTGAACACCATAGCCAGATTGGAAGGCATCAAACTCAAGGAAACCCAGACCCAAAAGAAAACCGTCAAATCGGTGGAGTCGGAAGAACAGTCCGATAACAAAAAAGAGGAGAACGAGGTAGGTAAGCAAGATATAGACATCGCTTTTAAACCCAATTTGGAGCTTCAGGACATTCATCCGGTTGAGGAATCCGAAGACACCATTTCCGAGAAAATAACGGAGCGTATCGTCAATCCATTGCTACAGACCGATGGTCTCATAGTGGATTCAATCCCTCATTATCCCACCGGCTTGCGTGGTTTCATGAGATGGTTGGACGTAAGCGTAGTCTATCCACCGGCTTGCGTCCGGCGTCACATAGGAGGTACGGTAGAGGTCGCTTTCATCGTAGAGACCGATGGGAGCATTTCAGACATACGCATTCTTAAAAAAGCCGATGAGATGTTGAACCATGAGGCTTTGCGCGTAATGCGGACGATGTCCAAGTGGGTACCGGCGAAGAAAAACGGAAAACACATAAAAGCGCAGGTGACTATCCCCATCGTATTCGAAATAAATGATTAAGCAATAGATATATGAGTCCAATGGAAATCCTAAACAAAGTAAACGAAGCCATCAGTAAAGTATCCTATCCTTCACAGCCGGTCGGATTGTATGAACCCATACAATACACCTTGTCGTTGGGGGGAAAACGCATCCGTCCCGCATTCATGCTGCTTGCCTACAATCTGTACGATGACAGCGTTGAGGACATCATGGATGCCGCCATAGGCATCGAGACCTATCATAATTTCACTCTGTTGCATGATGACGTGATGGACAATGCCGACGTGAGGAGAGGCATGCCTACCGTACACAAAAAATGGGACACCAACACCGCCATTCTGTCCGGCGATACCATGTTGGTGCTTGCGGCGCAATATGTAAACAAAGTAAAGAAAGCGGGTTCAGACAAGGCGTTGGCACTCTTCCTTAAAACGGCGTTGGAAATAGGTGAAGGGCAGCAGTATGACATGAACTTTGAAACCCGCAGTGACGTCACGCAGGAGGAATACATCGAAATGATTCGTCTCAAGACTTCCGTACTCATTGCCTGTGCCATGAAAATGGGCGCCATTTATGGCGGGGCGGATTCAAAGGACGCGGACTTGCTGTATGAATTCGGTGAGAAGATTGGTTTGGCGTTCCAACTGCAGGATGATTATCTCGACGTGTACGGCAATCCGGCAACCTTCGGAAAGCGCATAGGCGGTGATATTCTTTGCAACAAAAAGACGTTCCTGCTCATCAACGCCTTGAACAGGGCGGACGAGGATACGCGCAAGGAACTGGAAACTTTCTTGAACGACAATAAGATAAATCCGGACGACAAGATCAAGGGTGTAACCGACATATACAATAAACTTGCCATTGACGCATTGAGCCGACGGTTGGAGCAGTCTTATTTTGACGAAGCGCGTCGGATTTTGGACAAGGTATCCGCACCAATTGACAAGCGCGATGCGTTGTGGCGGTTTGTTGAAATCCTGCGTTTCAGAAAAGCATGACGCGAAACGTCCAACCTTCATTCCATAATTCATACCAATGGGTTACATAGATACACATGCGCATCTCAATGATGAAGCATTTCAGGATGACTTGCAGACCGTGGTAGCCAGTGCCCGTGCCGCGGGGGCGGAGCGGCTGCTGCTACCCGCGACGGATTTGGCTTCCACTCGCCAGGTGCTTTCCATATCGGAGCGATTTCCAGGTTTTTGTTTTCCAATGATAGGTCTGCACCCCGAGGAAGTCATGCCCGACAAGATGACGCAGGAATTGTCTGGGATGGAAGGCATGTTGTCCGCGGCGCATCCCTTTGTGGCCATTGGCGAAATAGGTTTGGACTTTTATTGGGATGCCACCCATGCCAAAGAACAGTGTGATGCTTTTGAACAGCAAGTGGAATGGGCGTTGAAATACCGTCTTCCCTTGATGATACATTGTCGGAAAGCCCATGATGAATTGCTTTCCATATTGTCCGCTTTCCCGAAAGAACAACTCAGGGGGGTGTTTCATTGTTTCAGTGGCACGGTGAAGGAAGCGGAGGAATTCATGGACTATCCCAATTTCTGCCTGGGCATTGGCGGCATCGTCACTTTCAAGAAATCAACTCTTCCGGAAGTCCTCTCCGCGGTAGTTCCCCTCAACCGAATCGTTTTGGAAACCGATTGCCCCTACATGTCGCCCGTTCCCAAAAGAGGAAAGCGTAACGAACCGGCTTTCATTCCTTTTATCATTGAAAAGCTCGCAGCAATTTATCACACTTCCAACGAGGAAATCATTCACGTCACTACACAAAACGCCATGCGCTTGTTTTTTCCAAAAGAACAAGTGTGTTATTAAATGCGGAAACCTGATGTGTAATTTTGATCAGGAATTTGAAAGAAGGGGAACAGGTGCTATAAAATATGATGCACTTCAGGCTGAATATGGGCGAACGGATTTGACCCCCCTGTGGATAGCCGACATGGATTTTGCCACTCCGTCCTTTATTCTCGAAGCCTTGAAGGAGCGTCTGTCCCATCCCATCTTGGGCTACACCATGCTGCCTGAAAATTATTGGGAAACCGTTTCAGAATGGATATACGCCCATCATGGTTGGCAAGTCGAGCCTGAATGGATGACCTATATCCCCGGGATTGTGAAAGGCATTGGAATGGTTGTCAATGCCTTGGTCAATAAAAACGAGAAAATCATCATTCAGCCGCCTGTTTACCATCCTTTCAGCCTTGTGCCCCAGGGAAACCAAAGAGAAGTCGTCATGAATCCATTGAAGCAATTTGAAGATGGTTCTTACGGCATGGATTTCGAGAATCTTGAGAAGGTCACCGACAAGGACTGCCGTTTGCTGATATTGTCCAATCCACACAACCCCGGAGGTATTGTGTGGGATAGGGAAACCTTGCAGAAACTGGCCCATTTCTGTGCTGAACGTCACATTGTCGTGATTTCAGATGAAATACATTGTGACCTTGTCCTTTGGGGGAACAAGCATGTTCCCTTTGCTTCCGTGAGTGAAGCGGCGGCAAATTGCAGCATCACTTTCGGAGCTCCTACCAAAACATTCAACATGGCGGGCGTTGTGAGTTCATACGCCATTGTGCCCGACAAGGCTTTGAGAGAGCGGTTCTTTGGTTGGATGCGAGCCAATGAATTCGATTTTTCTCATTTGTTCGCGCCCATTGCTACGTTGGCAGCGTACAGAAAGGGAGAAGCATGGCGCAGAGAGTTGATACACTATTTGGAAGGGAACATGGAAGCACTCGAGCAATTTTGCGTTTCAAGAATGCCTTGCATCAAACCTTTGCGTCCGCAGTCTTCATTTCTTGTATGGTTGGATTGTCGCAAACTGAAACTGAATCATGAGCAATTGGTCGGTTTGTTTGTAGAAAGCGCCCACCTTGCCCTCAACGATGGAGAAATTTTCGGGTTCGGGGGAGAAGGTTACATGAGAATCAATGTCGGCACGACTCGGAAAAAACTGATGCAGGCCTTGGAACAGCTTGCCGAGGCGGTTGGGAAATTGACGGTGGCAAAGCCGTAGCGCTGTGTAAATCCGCATACGTTTCTGTTTTAAGGGGCTTTCATCGTGCCACTCCGAACTTCCAAAATAAGATGCTTGGGAGAAAACAGGACTTAGGAACGCATCATCTTCAGATAGACATCCCGACCTTTTTCCGCCTCCACGTTGTTGGTCTTTGTATCTCAGTACACGCATCACCCGATTTATGAGCCGTTGCTCCGATATATCAACAACTCAAGTATGGCAAAATTGGAAGATGCAATCAAGTTGGTCTGAGTTTGGCAATGTTTGCACTACTAACCTTTCGATTCGGTTTCAGTGACTGGATCGGTCGGCAGGTCCGCCGCGCTTCTTGGTCTTTGGTTATTAGGATGTATACTTTGGCTGGCATCCAACAGGGATGGCAAAGTCGAAAGCCTTGCAGTTATCTATCCGCTTTCCCGCAAATTTTATGTGTAGGGCGTGTCCCTTGTGTTCCATGCACCTTATTGGTGTCATTTCGTCCAGTACCTCAGTGAATGAATCGAACTGCTCTCTCAATGTGGTTGATTTCCACACGTGCTTCGTTTATTTTGCTATCATCGCGGAAAAATCGACGGTGTGTGTTATGTTTGCGTAGAAGCCTGAGGTGAACTTCGCCTCATTTTTTTCTCATTCAACGTGAATGAAAGAAACTTTCTGCTGTTCTTCTCCACCACGAAGGTGAAAAATTTGTGGTTTCTGTGTGCGGTGTCATCATCGTTTATGGGTAGGCCTGAAGCCTGGGTTTCAGTAAGGGTGCCGCACTGCTTCTTTATGTCAATGTCAATCTGCATGAATGTCCGACTTCTCCTCATGAGTTCGAAAGATTGTGAAAAATTAATGCTTCGGTTTCATAATATTTTTCATTTCAAGAAGGTAAGAACACACTTTTGGGTATGTTTTTGTACAATATATCACATTTTATGGACCTAAAGTGTGGTTCACCTCAAATCCGCAACTGCTAAGGATATTCCAATTTAGTCAATCACAGGCAGCAAGGATCCTGTAATATTTGTCCAAGTACAAAAACCGGGCACGCAATCCTTCATGTAGTACACAAATACCCCTTACCCCACAATGCGACTTG
>DCGD01000046.1:0-5159 GCA_002315195.1 Prevotellaceae bacterium UBA1787
GCCCGGTTTTTGTACTTGGACAGATATTATAGTATTCTTGCTGCCTGTTATTGACTAAATTGGAATATCCTTAGCAGTTGCGGATTTGAGGTTTTGGTAAGGCGGAATTACAGATACGCTTACCATCGTCCATATACGATGTTTTTTGCAAAAACGACTTTTTCTTTGCGCGCGTTCACGTTGTATTGGACACTTGGGCCGGTGAAGTGTTCTACAAACAAAGTGACTCAACCTTGCCGATCTGCAATCTGAAATTCGGTTTTCGGTTCTTGTTAACTTCTTGATTACATGAAATGTAAAGTACTCATGTCATTTAGAGATACTTATGGGCAAAAAAGTGTTAAATTTGAGTTTGAGATTAAAGAAATCTGCCATTTTTGAAAATAAATGCGTACATTTGCATTTGAAAGTACTGCCGATGCAACTGACAAAAGAATGGAATTTGGAAAGTTGTCGGCGGTGGCAATTAAGGCAACCCCTACGCTCAACGACGCAGAAGTACCTGAGTTTCGCAACGATCAGACAATTTGGAACATCGTTGCATGAATTGAAAATGAGTTATTTGATTAATAATATTGTCAATACAGTAATCAGTCCCGAGACTAACGAGCAACTGAGTGTTGGCATCATTCTGCCGGATGATGAAAAGACTTTATCCCGCTATTCGGAGAACAAACCGATGACTTTGAAATCGATTTACGCTGAGGAAGAATGCAATTTCTTTGTAGAACTGACAAAAGGCATGATCGATGACAACACCACCGAACAAGGCCTCTACTGCCTTAATCGATGCGGCGACGATCCGCTTGCCGTGTCAAGACTCGTGAACGCGGAATTTCCTCTGACAGACGAATCTTCAGGTTGGACACCCGCTCAATTAATTGACAGAAAAGTTAGACATACAACATAACACCACCATGTACCGCTCATACCTCGACATCGACATCACCAACGCTCAGGCTACCCACACACAGGGTTATCAAGCTTTCACCATAAGCCCTGATTGGATTTTTTTGGATGGTTCGGTTGTAGGTATGGGGGGGGTAATAAATGTCTCAGTATCAATGTTTTATAACAAAAACAAACATTGGTGCGATCATTCGGAAAGATGCCTGCGTCAAGGCATTCGCAAATTCATCTTGAGACACAACCTCATTATTGCAAATTCCAAACAAAGTTGTCACCTATCACTTTGTGACAAAAGAGATTAATAAGTTCGTTCTACAAAACAATGAAAAAACAAGTATTCCTGTTGCTCGCATTATTCCTTTCATGCTCCACTGTGTGGGGGCAGCCAAAGGATGTGGCCATTCATACAAACCTGGTGTACGATGCTTGTATCACGCCGAACATTGGTGTTGAAATGAACGTCGGCAGGCGGATTACGGTTGGCGCCAACGCCATATATGCCTGGTGGAGCAATGAGTCGAAGCACAAATATTGGCGTGTATGGGGTGGTGATGTTTACGGCAGATGGTGGTTCGGGAAGAAAGCGCGGCAAGGATCATTCTCGGGTCATCACGTTGGCGTGTATGTCGGTGCCATTACATATGACATCAAGACAAAAGAGACTGGTACGGGGCAAATTGCTTATCCGTTCAACTACTATTGCGGAGGCGAATATGGTTACTCCTTCCGCCTTGCCAAGAACCTGAAATTGGACTGCAGCCTGGGGCTTGGCTACATGGGCGGACAGTACAAGACATACGAATCCCTTCCCGTGTCATCCTTCACTGATGACTATCACAAGGTATGGAAAGAGACACGCCGACGAAACTGGTGGGGACCGACCAAGGCCGAAGTCTCCCTCGTCTATGTTCTTGATTTCAAGAAGAAAGGAGGCAAGAGATGAAAGGTTTCGGCTTTCAAGTTTCAAGTTCCTACAGCTTGTGGGATGGTTTATGGATGATGGCCATGAAAGGCTTGAGGAAAAAAGTTTTCGCTTTGGCTTTGGTTTTAATGTTGGTTCTTACCAACTCCTGCCAGGACGAACTCTGCTACAACCACAATCATGCGGTTCCAGTCAGGCTTCACTTTTCCTTTTCACCAAAACCCGAAACCAATCCCAAGCAGATGAACGTCTATTTCTACCCAACCACGGGGGGCGCTCCGCTTATGTACCAAACCAGTGGTTCGGGTGTGGAGACCGTCATGCTGCCGATTGGCAGCTATCGTGTCATGTGTCTCAACTCCGATACGGAGACCATTACGTACCACGAAACAAACAGTTGGGACAAATTCCATGTTACCGCCAGTCGAGGGGGGGCTGGTCAGAAGGCGGAGACTGCCGATGAGGAAGAGATACTCTACCAACCGGAGAATCTCTTCGTCGCAACCATTGCCGCTGATACGACTCTCGTGGATACAAAAAACGGCTATGACCTCAGTCTTGCGACCAACAACGTTGTATATAACTACAATTTCACTATCGAAGGTGTCAAGAACCTCAAGTATGTGAGCGGCATGTCAGGAAGTATCTCCGGTTTGGCCTCAGGTTACTATGTATGCAACAAAGCCCCTTACAACAACCCTTGTACACACTGTTTCGACGCTTCGTTCGACGCTGGCAAGAACGAGGTTTATATCTCCATGATGACCTTCGGAAAGATTGAAAATGAAGTGACGAAAACCCTCGCCGTACCAAGCAACCTGACGCTCGACGTCGCGCTTGTCGATGGTTCGGTTTGGGAATATAAATTTGATGTCAGCAAACAACTTGACGAGAAAGAACCCGATGAGCATCTGACCATAAATATCCTCATAGAGGACATCCCTATCCCCAAACCTGTCAATCCCGGCAATTCTTCCTTCAATCCCGATGTAAGCGGCTGGGGTAAAGGGGAGGATATTTCGGTGCCAATGTAGCCTCCCCCCGATTAACGACAAATCCAAATACCCAAACAAAAGAAAACAACTCATATATAATAATTTTTAATTCTTTAAACTGTGAAGAAAATTTTGTTATTGACCGCGCTTGGTGCCACGATGCTAGCATCATGTTCGCAGGACGAAGCTCTCGAAGGAGCTTCACAACAGCGGCGCGAGATTTCGTTCCGTTCATTGATTGGAGCCACCACACGTACCAATGTGGCTGACTTGTCCTCCATGAAGGCGGAAGATGCCGGCTTCAAGGTTTCCGCTTTCCGCTATGCGGGTTCAGGCGAAACAAAGAGCATTTCCACCGACCCGCATTTCCAAAACCTAATGGTGGTGTGGGAATCACCAAGTTGGTCGCACGACACGCGTTACTGGCCCGGAAAGAATGAGTATGTATCAGGTACAACGCAGGCTGAAGGTCTTGATTTCCTTGCCATCTCGCCAAAGGAAACATCAGACGTCACTTTCGATTCCGACGTGATGACCGTTTCGGACTATACTCCCGCGACTGCTGCAGCCGACCAAACGGACCTATTGGTGGCTTACACTCCCGACCAAACGGAGACAAACGCTTCTTCCGGCGTACCCCTCGCTTTCAAGCACGCCCTCTCGCAGGTTGAGGTAACGGCCACCAACAATTCCGAATTCTACCAGATTGACATACAGAAAGTGGAGATTCACAACGTGCATGGCAAGGAGACCATGACGCTCGGCTACAACACCGCCCTGAACTGGACGGCTGCCGACACTGATGTTTCAAGTCGTGTTTATAGCACCACCGCCCTGACAAGCGACAACACCCTCTCAACCACTGCCCTCTCTTTCCATGCAGATGAGAATTATTTCATGATGCTGCCTCAGACCACTGATGCTTGGGACAATAAGAATCAGACTGCAAATGCCGACGCCGACGCTTACTTTGTTGTTTACTGCAAGATTTACCGCCTCGTTGAAGGAAATAAAATATATGCCCTCGGTGTAGGCGACGCTTCCAACTGGGGCAAGGTTGCCATCCCTATTCCTGCCAATGGCGAAAATTCCAAAGTCGAGTGGAAGGCCGGCTATAAATACACCTACATCCTCAACTTCTTCAAAGATGACAGTGGTGCGGGCTATGTTCCTCCCACTCCTACCGGCGAAACACCAACCGGCGATGAAGGCAAGTCTGCCATTCCCGGCGAAGTTTTATTCAAAGCTGATGTGACTGTATCCGACTGGACCGAATAATTCACCTAAAAATCTCATTGAAATGAAAAAAATATTATTATATACCGCGCTTGGTGCCATGACGATGCTGGCATCTTGCTCACAGGACGAGAGTCTTGACATGGCTACCAACCATGGCGGCGAACTCTCTTTCCGCACTATCGTAAATTACGCCACCCGTGGCAATGTGGCGGATGTGAATATAGTCAAAGAGAACGGTTTCAAGGTTACCGCCTTCCTCTATGGTATGGACGGTGGAACAAAGAAAGTGCAGACCGCGCCTTACTTCAATGATATGGAAGTGACATGGAATGAGACATGGGAACATGCCAAGCGTTACTGGCCTGGATCAAACGAATTTGTTGATACTAACGTTCCTGCCAAGGGGTTCGACTTCGTGGCTTATTCTCCGGCGGCTACTACAGGCGTGACATACGACGACAAAAAGATGCTGGTGACTGACTATACCATCCCTGCGGACGTGGCCGATGAGAAAGATCTCGTTGTAGCCAATGCACAGAACCAAAACGAGACTGACAACGGCATTGATTTCGTGTTACTCAATTTCAAGCACGTCCTCTCACAAATTGAAGTAAAGGCAAGCAACGCCTCAAATTACTATCACATTGACATCGAGAAAGTGGAAATCCACAACGTGCATGGCAAGGGTACGCTCACCTACGACTATGCCGCCGACTCTCCCGTGGCTTGGTCAGCTACCGACGCTGCCGTATCAAGCAATGTCTATACTTCGGCACCCGAATCGGCTGCTCCCATCGGCGCGACGGCCACTTCCTTGCATAAAAACGAAAACTATTTCATGATGCTGCCTCAGACTGCCGCTGTCTGGGCCCCTGAGACTCAAACACAGACCGCCGCCGGCGCTTACTTCGTTGTTTCTTGCAAAATCTACACCGGTTCGGGCACTGACAAAGAATACCTGTTCGGTGTAGGGGATGCAAACAACTACGGTCGTGTGCCCATCCCCGTTCCCGCCAATGGCACGGGCCAAAACCAGGGCAAACTTTGCTGGGAACCCGGCAAGAAATATACCTACACCCTCGAGTTCTTCAAGG
>DCGD01000046.1:5218-6671 GCA_002315195.1 Prevotellaceae bacterium UBA1787
TGTTTCTTTTCTCTACAAGCGTAAGCATACAAAGTTGGAGTGAGGAAAGTGTGAGTGAAGATCCTTGTTTTCCGGCAGGAACAAAGATTACCATGGCAGATGGTACACAGAAGAATATCGAGGATATAAACTATGGAGATATGGTCCGCACATTCAATCATGAGGTTGGCGCCTTCTCTTCCGCTCAAATCTGCTGCATTTTTCAAGGGCCCAAACCTGCCGCTTCGTTTACACTCACTTTTGCCAGTGGTTCAAGCCTGAAAATTGTGGGTAAACATGATCTCCTTGAAAAAAACAGTCGCAAGTATGTCCCCGTGACATACAACTGTGCAGCCGAAAATATCGGTAAGTCTTTCTACAACACTGTAACCAACGCATGGGATGAAGTGACGAATGTAACATACAATACAGAGAAGACCAACTGTTATAGCATTTATTCCGCCTATCATATCAACACGATTGCAGATGACTTCCTGTCAGCGCCTTACGATGCCGGATTCAATCTCAACATCTATGAACTGGATGAAAATTTGAAAGCGGATCCTGAACAATTGGCTGCTGACATTGCGCAATACGGTCTTTGTACGGCGGACGATTTCCCGAAGGTGGTCAATTACAAAGAGATGTTCAACGCTCTAAATCGTAATTCCAAGATTGCTCTTGGCAAGGGATTGATTTCTCTGTCACAATACAACATAATATTGGAGGCATATAAATGAGATTATTGAACTGAAAAAGAATAGACAATGAAAAATACAATATTATTTGCAGCGATGGGTGCCACGANNATATTATTATATACCGCGCTTGGTGCCATGACGATGCTGGCATCTTGCTCACAGGACGAGAGTCTTGAGAGTCGTCCCGCGCGGGGCATCACGTTCAACACCTCGGTGGGAGTGGCTACCCGTGCCAACGTAATGGATCTTGACGGTCTGAAGACTGTGGGATTCAATGTATCATCCTTCCGTTACAGCGGAACGGGTACAGACAAGAAAGTGTCGGACAAGGTGCACTTCGACAATCTCTCGGTGGGTTGGAGCGGTAACGCTTGGGTTAACGACCTACGCTACTGGCCAAGTAGCCACGAGAAGACGGTAGTGGGCGGCACAGAATACGAAACCACCGGTCTCGAGTTTCTCGCTTACTCGCCGACGGCTCTCAACCAAGGTGCCGAAGTCACATACGCCAATGGCGACATGACCATCAGCGACTTTGCTCCCGCAGCCGCAGCCACCGACCAAAAGGATCTCTCAGTGGCTTACGCGGCTGACCAGACCGAAGCCGCTTCGGGTGCGTCCGGCGTAAATCTTTCCTTCGTGCACGCACTTGCCCAAGTTGAGGTAAAGGCCCGCAACTACGCCAACGACCTGAAAGTGGACATCAAGAGCGTGAAACTGTGCAACGTAGGGGGAAAAGGTACCATGACGCTCGGCGCCACGTCAGCCACTCC
>DCGD01000137.1:0-2447 GCA_002315195.1 Prevotellaceae bacterium UBA1787
ATAGTCACATATTTCTACCAAAGAGACGAATATATCGAACTGAGCGACATACCACAATGGTGAGTACTCTTTCCTCATGCTTTCCAAAAAGGAACAAAAGAAAGAATTGCGTCCAACTCTTCAAAACAATTTTTGACAATACCCTTGAAGCCATCTTGAAAAAATTATTTACTTTTGCAGAAAATACCTTTCTCCTCATGAAAAAAACGCTCTTCTTCGCATTCTGCTGGCTATCGGCAGCAACCGCCTTCGCCAACGTCATCACTTTGGATGACCTAAACATCAGGGATCCATTCATACTGGCAGACAAACAATCCGGTTTCTACTACCTTTACAGATCCGCCAGCACCTCCGAGAACGGAAAAAGATATGGTGGTGTCGAAGTATATAAGAGCAAGGATCTCAAATCGTGGGAAGGTCCCAAGCAAGTATTCAATGTTCCAAAAAACAATTGGATTACCGGGACGGTATGGGCACCCGAGGTTCACGCATACAAGGGCAAATACTACCTCTTCGCCACCCTCAACTCTTCCATTCAATGGAAAGCCAACCGCAAGGAATGGCCGGCTTATACTTTCCGAGGTACACAAATCTTCCAGGCGGATTCGCCCGAAGGTCCATTCAAACCCTTCTCGCTGTTTCCCCAAGTACCTATGGACCAAATGTCACTGGACGGCACCCTGTGGACAGAGAATGGAAAGCCTTACCTCATCTATTGCCATGAATGGGTGCAATTGGAAGACGGCACCGTCAATGTCCTTCCCCTGGCCGATGACCTGTCCAAGCCCATCGGCGCGCCTCAGGTTCTCTTTCACGGCTCCGCCGCCAAATGGTCAATAGGCAGTGACCAACCCCTGTACAACACCAGATCGTATGTCACCGATGGGTGCTTCCTCTACAAGACCAAGAAAGGCAAACTCCTCATGATATGGTCCAGTTTCTCGAAAAGCGGCTATGCCACCGGCATCGCCCACTCCGCCACCAACAGCGTGGCAGGTCCCTGGATCCATGAAGAAACACCGCTGTTTTCCGAAGACGGAGGACATGGCATGATTTTTGAAACCTTTGATGGCCGCCTCTGCCTCATTCTACATGCACCCAACAGCACGGGAGGGGCCGAACGTGCCAAGATTCTTGAATTGACCGACACGGGGGAAACGCTCAAGTTGAAATAAACAAAAGACCGTCCCTGCACGAACATTTCGTCCCAACTGCTTCCGCTTGTCCATTTCACCATGACAATCAAAAAATTAAATAGTATTGCTCGTCTCGAATTTTTCTCTTCAATCAACCCCTTGTGTACCCAATGAATAATTCGATACGAGCTGTTCTACGCAAATGGTTGAAAGATTTAGACCAAGTCATCTTCCCCCGAGGCTGCGTGATTTGCAAATCCACCTTGCTTCCTTGCGAAGATGTCTTATGTACGCACTGCCTGACATTGCTGCCCTATACTCAATTCAAGGCCCGCAAGGGAAACCGCTTGGAACGTCTGTTTTACGGAGAAATACCCATAGTGCGAGCTAACGCCCTGATATTTCACCAAAGAGGTGCGGAGTCAGCGGCATTGATCCACAGCATCAAATATCGGGACAACCCCGAAGCGGCTGTCTTCATGGGCCGCTTGATGGCACAAGACTTGTTGGAAGAGGCTTTTTTCGAAGGCATCGATGCCATTGCACCAATACCCTTGCATAAAAAGCGTCTGAAGCAGCGCGGCTACAACCAAAGCGAATTGTTGGCGCAAGGAGTAGCCGAAGTGGTGCATCTTCCGATTTGGACGGACGTTGTCAAACGCATAGTCGACAATCCTTCACAAACGCAACTGGGGTACGACGAACGCAAGGAACGTACAAAAGACATTTTCAAGTTGGTGAAACCGGACTGTGTCCGGGGAAAGCACTTGTTGCTGATAGACGACGTCATCACAAGCGGTGCCACCATAAAATCCTACATGCACGAAATGGAAGGATTGGATGTGAAGTTCAGCGTCCTGACATTGGGCATGGCTCGTTACAGCACGGACATAGCAGGCTATGTGGGTTATGATTTTGAGGTATAACTTTTTTATGTTCGATTATTTTAACCTTGAGATGAACCATCTCTCTCGCCACTCTCTAAACAACAGACGGAATTTTGCCTAACGACCATAGTTCTTGTTGAAGATTACGTGAATCTCTCAATCTTGGTTGTTTCATAATAATGGTAATATCCTATTGGTAACGGCACGAATCATTGGAACCGCTACGGAATTACCTGTCTGCCGTCTGATTTCCTGATATGACACTGCAATCCGAAAATGCTCCGGAAAGCCTTGCAACCTGAGCAACTCCCGCGAAGATGGCCGTCCGTAGCCATTGACGAGCTAATAATTATAGGATGCGCCCGTCCTCAAGGCACAAGCGTATGGAAGAATCGATATGTTGCCTAACTTGTTTTCATGCCAA
>DCGD01000137.1:2461-4689 GCA_002315195.1 Prevotellaceae bacterium UBA1787
TTGCCTTCCACTCTTGTACGTCTTTTCTCCAATATCCTATCCGATACCTTCAAGGAAGGGTCAATGTCTTCCTCAGGTTCCAATACCGAAGCCAAATCGTAGGGTATGCTTTCAAAATCAAAATTGAATTGCTCACATGCCACTTTATCTATAAATCCTACGATGATTACTCTTTCCCGCTTTTGTGGCAATCCAAAATCCAAGGCATTGAGAATCTTCCACTTTACGGAATATCCAATTTTTGCCAATATTTCAAGAATGACTTCAAATGTTTTGCCGCCTTCATGTCCTACCAATTGTTTTACATTTTCAAGCAATATCACTTTGGGGTGATGGTATTCAAGTATCCCGGCAACTTCGAAAAACATGGTTTCCCTCGTATCTTCAAAACCTTTCATTTTACCAATGATTGAAAAAGCCTAACATGGAAAACCTGCCAAGAGTACATCGTGCCTCGGGATGAAACTTACCTTTATTTTAGTAATGTCACCAAAAGGTATCTCGCCAAAGTTACATGTATATGTCTTTTGAGCGGCCTTGTCCTACTCTGACGAAAAGACGCATTTACCCCCCCATTCCTCCAAATGGAATTCTTATTCCACCAATTCCTGCAAATAAGTCAAAGAATGTAAATTTGGGATCTACCGGTTGTGGAAAAGGCACTTTTTCCAATACTTGAAATAAATCCACTTGACGTGGATTCTTGCAAAGCGTCTCTACTTGCGCTGCACTTTTGTCAGAACAAAGGTATTCAACGTATTCCCTAAAGTAATTTACTGGTATTTCACACCCCTGACTACGCAAAAGGTTGGGATTGTGAAAGTAATGAGAAATCAAGGCAAGCCTGTCTTGCAGCGATTCTTCCTCTGATAACTTTCGAGAACTATCCTCTTTGGCGTGCAACACTTCCTGAGAGCCTTTTTCTTTGTTTGACATTGTTTATTCTTCTGTTTGTGTAAATCAAGACACCATTTGTCTATATTCATATTGGGCGCGACATAAGATACACTCCTGACAATGGTAGGATTGGAAAATCCAATAAATGCTTTATTCTTGCGTGATAAACTACTACATTTTTGATTTGCGGACGAAATTAGTATATTTTTGTAGAAAGCGGAAAACATTTCATGTAAAACAATAAAAGCAAGCGGAAATTTTCAAAGACGCGACAAACGAAGATTATGCACACCTCCCCCGTGCAATGGTTGCAAGCGCGCACTTGCAACCAAATTGTTCCATTATTGAAAATATTAACTTGAAAAAAGCATGTGTTTCATATTAAATTGCTATCTTCGCCACCTCTATGATGGTTGAGCCGTCATGCAGCTCAATATTGCCAGGAACAGCAGAACGTCCGTCAAGAAAACACTTGACAACATTTTGCCGCTCAAACAATTATAAAAGAGATTAACATACATAAATACAAATATAGAAATGAGAAAATTCAATTTAGTCGGTTTGATTTCAGTTCTTTTGGGAGTCGCCGCCTGCAATGGTGACAGTTCAAGTACCATCAATTATTTGGGAATCTATCCCATCACCGCCAGTTATCATTATCTTTATGCAGACCAAACGAAGGATTCCGTTAAAATTATCGCCACTCAACCATTCACTTTCAAGATTGAAGATAATTCTCGCTGGATGTCTCTTTCCTCCACTTCCGACCGTTGGGAATGGTCAGCCCATTCCGCCGACTACGCGAACGTAAACCTGTATTTTTCCACCAACAAATCAGATACCGTGAGATATGGCACATTGCATCTGACGGATCCTTCCCACGGGGTATATCACCGATTGCTTAACACGTATTGGTTGAACATAGTGGAGCCACAGGTGGCTTTTTCCGACAAACAGACCTACAAGGGCGCCTATTTCCTTCACACCATGCATAAGGATTCCACAAACACCCAATTCGTGTTTTACATACACGACAAGAGTGCAACTCTAAGCACCTCCGCCAATTGGGTACAACCTACACGTTTCGATGCCAAGACCGGTGAAAACATCGTGCCAATCACCATTGAAAAAAACACAACGGGCCAGGAACGCGAAGCCATTTTTGAACTGACCACCTCGTCAGGCGTCACCAACAAGATAACATTGCACCAAAACAATTAGGATTGAGGTTTTACAAGAACCTCAAATCCGCAACTGCTAAGGATATTCCAATTTAGTCAATAACAGGCAGCAAGAATACTATAATATCTGTCCAAGTACAAAAACCGGGC
>DCGD01000112.1 GCA_002315195.1 Prevotellaceae bacterium UBA1787
CGTCAGCAGGAAGGTACACCACCAAAAACCGCCTTTCACCCGAATGGGGCTTCCGCTCGGGTTTTGCGGACTCATGAAACGAGTAAAGAACCTTGAAATAATTATGCCGCACAGGAAAGGAAACGCCAGGCGCGTGAAACCAATGTACAATTGTTCCGGGGTAAGGCTCCAGCCTCCGATGACGTTGAACTGCGGTTCGTTTCCAGTCAACAAGCCGAACACGTTCCAACCCATGGTGAGGTCAAGCGTAAAAAACAAGGAACCGGCGCAAAGCAAGGCGAGTGCCACAGTCGGCAGTCGTCTGAATACCAGGACGTACAAAATATTGCCGATGTATTCGAACGTCAACGACCAGTTGGGACCATTGAACGAGTTGAATTCACCCCAACCTCGGATGTCGAGTCCCATGTTGCATGGAATCATGCACAAACCCATCAAAAGACACAGGGCGAACTTCCAACCCTCACATTCCCCCACTTTGGAAAACATTTGGCAATCACCGAAAAAGAAAAAGCAGGCGCCAATCAGCGTCCCCGCCACCACCATGGGATGCAGGCGTATGAAACGGCGCTTGAAGAAATCAGAGGTGGAAAGCAGCCCTTGTTTCAACCTTTCGTCGTAAGCGTAGCCGATGACGAAGCCGGACAGAATGAAGAAGAAATCCACGGCCAGGTAACCATGGTCAATAATCTGCGTTCCGTTCAGCATAGGCTTGTAGGTTTCAAAACAATGGAACAGAATCACCAACAAGGCCGCCACTCCACGCAATCCGTCCAACAATTCGTAGCGCGGTTTGGAATGAAGATAGGTGGTGGTCATAAACGCTAAATATTTACTTTTTCAGAAATGGTCTTGCGTACACAGATGCGCTGGCGTTTTTTCTTGACGGGAGCATCAGATTGAGTTTCCGCGCAGACACCATTTGGATTTTGATGGTTTTCATCCAACGCTTTCGGCTTTTGTGTGTCTGAAGTGCGTTGGTCTTTAAAGTTTTCTGTAATTAGATCTTTCAGGTTTTTCGGCTTTTGCGCACTTGAATTATGTTGGTCATTCAAATTTTGTGTGCATTGGTCATTCAAGTTTTTCGGTTTCTGCGTATATTCCATAGTTTTCGGTTTCTGCGCGCTTGAAGTTGGTTGTTCCTTCATTTTTTTTTCGCATGCGTCTTCCTGTGCTTTCGTTTTTTGTGCGTTTTTGCCTTTTTTCGCCATCAACTCTATTTTAAGCTGTTCCATGACTTGTTTATCATATTCCGCCGTGCGGCATTCCACAATGTGGCAATCGGCGATGAAAAACTGTTTATATTCCAAGGAATAGAGTATCAGAAATCTCTTCTTCCGCTTCAGGACGGGATATTCCTTCCCATTGCTCAACTTGACCATGTTGCCATGCAACCATTCTATGCCATCAAATTCTTCTTTGGTCATTATAATATCGTTTAAGGGTTAAAACCAAAATGAAAAAATACGCTACATTTTCACCCACGGTGAATTTAGACACCCAGTTCTGTATAAATTCATGGAACTGTTGTATGGCAGAGAGTCCAATATCCAATGTTCAATGGAATTTTGGATGTTGTTCTGTATTCCGCCTTTCAGGCAGTTTTTCTTCGGCACAATGGGTAAGAACGCATACTCAACATCGGTGGAGGCAACATCAAAACTTGCCAACGTCAAAACATATATTGAAGCACTCATCATCAGGCATTTTATGGAAGTTTGTGACATTCTTTCAAGGCTGCGAGCGGTTTAGGGAATAACAGAAAGTCCGCTTGTGTGGGCGTAGGATTATTTCTTGAGGCTTCCACTCCATACTGTCAGAAAAAGTAAGTACAGTGCCAGGACAGATGACCATGCTCGAAACGGTGAAGAATATTATGCTTTTGTAAAGATACAATTAAATTCCCTGAATCTTCAAAAAACGATGCAGATTATTCGCCTACCAATTCCTTCCACAGCAGTTCCATTCCCTCGGAGGCTATCGTGCGGAACATCTTTACCCTTGTGGAAGAAACGGGTACCTCCTTTGGGTCAATCACATAGATAGGGACTCTCGGGTTGACATAGTTCAAAAGACCTGCTGCGGGATAGACATTCAGCGACGTGCCAATCACCACGAAAACATCGGCGACCATGGTTATTTCCGCCGCTTCGCTGATTTTGGGAACCGATTCGCCAAAGAAAACGATGAACGGGCGCAACAGGCTTCCGTCGCCGGCGCGGGTACCCGGTTTTACGGTGACATTGTCGCTTGTCAGGGTTTGTATGTATCGTTCATCGTCGGGGTCTTTGCTGGAACACACCTTCATCAACTCGCCGTGAAGGTGGATGACCTTGCTGCTGCCGGCCTGTTCGTGCAGATTGTCAACATTTTGGGTGACCACGGTCACGTCGAAGTATTTTTCCAGTTCCGCCAACAGCAAGTGCGCCTTGT
This sequence comes from Prevotellaceae bacterium UBA1787, assembly GCA_002315195.1. The sequence goes on from DCGD01000112.1 coordinate 2,434, forward strand.
TTGGTCGGCAAGTGACAAGTTGCTTGCGGCGTTCATTGTAAAACTCTGTGACAAGCGTGGGATTGGTTAGCCATCCTTCATGTGAGGCCACTTGTTCAACGGGATAACGCTCCCACAGACCATCGGAATCTCTAAATGTGCTGATGCCGCTTTCCGCGCTCACGCCGGCACCGGTCAATACTACCAACTTTTTCATGTTCTATTAGGTATAATAGTTTGTTCAAGGCGATGCAAATATACAAAAAAGTTGTATTTTCCCTTGCCATAGAAGCGGAAATTATCATTTTGAGGGTGGAATTTATACTTTCCCATCAATTCCAATCTTGTGCATAACGTAAGATTCGAAAAGATTTGTTTCGCTTCCGTCAGTTACCAATCGTCAGTTTTATCGCTGATGGTCTGACGCTTTTTGCATGATGTCTGTTTGTGTGAGAATTTCATGTTTTCAGTTGCCGCCATTCCGCAATGGTGCGTGTGGAAGAGGAGAAATTTATGCCGATGCGGAACAGGGGGCGCGGGTCGTCGGTGTAGGGGACGGCATACCCCATGCGTTCAATTTGTTCCAAGGCATCTGCTGCCGATCCGTTTAGTTTGAACTCAAAGATATAGAGGTATTTCGGTGTTTCGATGACAACTTCCGCCCGTCCTTTGGAATTCCGCTTCTCCGTGATTGGTCTGTAAAGTCTAAAAACTGACAAAAACATGCTTTCATACGTTCGTATTTCAACACTTTTGATGAAATATTATGTAATGTTTTAGGCTTTACAATCCACTATGATAATATTATTTTTACTATATTTGCTGACACATTCTGTTCTCACGGTTTTTTCGCAGCACAAAGCCAATGAAAACAGTGATGTATCAAATCCTTGCATAATTCTCAAGTCAGGATAAATTAATTGTAAAACAGAGTGTTGCAACATTAGAATCAGTGATGAAAGCACAAAGATGCGGATAGGTCCGTTATGATTGCATTGTTCGTGAAATATATTTTAAGAAATTGGATGTGAAACAGATTGTAACCATTCTTTGCACAATCATGGTCTGCTGCTGGGTGTATGCGGCCAACAAGAAAACGTCAGCCATAATACCCATGTTGGCATGGTACAGCGTACCTCCGGGAGAATTTGCGACGGTAGAACGCTATCAGGAATTGCGTGATGCCGGCTTCACGCATACCTATTCAGACATCAACAATAAAAAGGATGCCCTGAAAGCACTTGACTTGGCTGCCAAAGTCGGCATGAAATTGGTGTTTTTGTGTTCTGAAGTAGAGGACAATCCTGAGGCGATAGTCCAAGAGGTGAAAAAGCACCCAGGGCTTGCAGCTTATTTTTTGAGCGATGAACCTCAGAATGACAAATTTGAGTATTTGGGAAAATGGGCGAGACGTATTGAAAGCATTGACAAGAAACATCCCTGCTACCTCAATCTTCTTCCCTCCTTTCCTTTCCATCCCGAAGATTACAAGGAGCATTTACGTTTGTTTGATGAAATTGTAAATCTTCCACAACTGTCATACGACCATTATCCCATCCGTATGACTTCGGATGGTATTGCTGTCAATCCCACTTTTTGGGAAAATTTGGAATTGGTGTCCGCCCAGGCTCGTCGGAGCAACAAATCATTTTGGGCCTTTGCCTTGACAACGGCCCATTACGCCTATCCCATCCCGACCATCGGGCATTTAAGACTGCAATTCTATTCCGATTTGGCCTATGGCGCCCAACTGCTCCAACATTTCACTTATTGGAATCCAGATACCACGTTGGGAGATTACCATCAGGCACCCATTACCTTGGAAGGAAAGCGAAGTCCTGCATACGAATTGGTTCGGGAGATGAATCAGGAAATCCAAAACCGTGCTTTCGTATTCAAAGGTTGTAAGGTTGAATCCGTGTATCATTTAGGCGATACCATACCAATGGGAACCAAACGTCTCACCCAACTCCCTTCGCGTTTCTTAGAATTGGACACACATGGAAAGAATGCCTTGATATCAACGCTGTCCAACAACGGAAACCGCTATGTCGTGATACAGAACATTTCCATTACGGAAGAGTTGCCATTGGATGTGTGTACAGACAATACGGTCAAGTTGATTCGGCGCGATGGCACATCGCAGCAGGCAAGTAAATACGGACCCCTTTTCATTCTGCCCATCGGAGACATTCTTGTCTTTGAGTATTAACTTTTTTGGGCTTTTGTCTTTAGCATTGGCTTTTTTTGGGGGGTGACATGATATATTGCAGTAGTAAAAATAAATAGTGTGTAGAGTATGAAGGAGAAATTTATAGTAACGCTGTTGTGCGCAGTCGTAGGCTTCGGTCAGTCGTTCGCCCGTGAGCATCGTTTTGGTCTTTTTCTGCAGGAAAGGGAAAAGCCGCTCATGGTGACCGACTCCATACCGCGCTATGCGCACTTGCCTTCCGGAGGAAATGTATTCAAAGCCATAACCGGAGAATATTTCACCTTTCAGATGGGTGTGATGGCCCACGACTCCTTGACCGATGTGCAAGTAACATTCCAAGACCTGCGGGCAGGCGGTGGCCTTCGCATACCAAAGTCGGTGTTCACTTGTTTCAATCAAGAAGGGACGGATTTCCGCGGGCGTAAATTCAAGCGTGAGGTGTGCGTGCGGGGCGGCAAGTTGCAGCCATTGTGGATTGGAGTGGACTTAAGCAACGTAAAAGTCGGCACCTATCAAGGTCGGCTTGTATTCCATGCCAATGGAAAAAGCAGCAAGGTGCCCTTTGCGCTGAAGGTGGAAGAAGGGCATCTCAGCGAGAACGGATGTTCAGAGGGTTGGCGCATGGCGCGCATGAAATGGCTCAACAGCACCGTAGGTCAGGAGGACGAACTGACAAAACCTTTCACACCCCTGTGCCGCAAGAACAATGCCATCCAATTGCTGGGGCGGAAAGTAACCCTGACCGAACAGGGGCTTCCCGGTTCCATTCTCACCTATTTCAACCAAAGTGTGGAGACGATGCACACCGAGGGACAGGAAGTGTTGTCGTCGCCCATGAAATTTGAAGTAACGAAAGTTGATGGCACGGCAGCGTCCTTCCGTACGGAAACACCACAATATGAGGATAGTCCGACAGTTATCCAGTGGAAGGGGCGACAGGTGTCGGACGAGTTGGCGATAACCTATCGGGCTCGTCTTGAATATGACGGTTTCATGCGTTACGATGTAGCCTTGGTGGCTCGCAAGAACACCGAGGTGGGAGACGTCAGTCTGCACATTCCCATGCGTCCCGAAAAATCCAAGTATTGGATGGGATTGGGCAAGGAAGGCGGTTTCCGCGACAAGGCGGACTTTGATTGGAAATGGGACGTGACGAAAAATCAGGACATGATGTGGATGGGCGATGTCAACGGCGGCGTGAGGCTCAAGTTGATGGACGAGCGTTACAGGCGTCCTTTGGTAAACATTTATTACGCCATGGGCAAGTTGGTGGAGCCCCAATCTTGGAGCAACGGCGGCAACGGCGGCGTGGCGGTAAGGGAGCGCATGGGCAACGTGGAGATGACCGCTTACAGCGGAAACCGCAAACTGTCAGCCGGCGACACGCTTTATTTCAACTTTGAACTGCTGCTCACACCTTTCAAGTTGGTAGATCGCACCGTGAAATATGGCGACCGCTACGCCCACGGCAGTTCCAGCGATGATTCCACCGCTGTGGACAAAGCATTCCAAAAGACAGCGACCGTGATGAATGTGCATCACAACGAATACCACTACCCATTCATCAACTATCCCTATCAGGACACGGAGGTGAAATCATTGGAAAAAATGATACGCTATGCGCACGAACGCAACCTGCGCGTGAAATTCTACTACACGACCCGGGAAATCACCAAGAACTTTTCCGAGTTTTGGGCATTCAACTCCCTTCAGGGCGAAATCATCTATCCTGGACCCGGCAATGAGAGCAAGACATTGCTTCATCGCAACGGACCGCCGCAGTGGTTCATCGACAACCTCAAGGAAAACTACATTCCGGCTTGGTACAACGTAGTGCCCGGAGGCATATACAAAGGAGAAACCGACCTCTCCGTCATAACCACCCCCGACAGCCGCCTCAACAACTACTATGTGGCCGGCCTCGACTGGATGCTGC
>DCGD01000058.1:0-747 GCA_002315195.1 Prevotellaceae bacterium UBA1787
CTTTTCTTGAAATAATTGTCAAGGATGGTCTTTACGCAGAAACTGTGGTGGTCGCTTTGCATTGAAAGCACGCCTATGCTTTTGTCAATGACGATGATCCACTGGTCTTCATAGACAAGCCGAACAAAGCGATTGCTGAACAGCGGGTTGTCCGTTTTTCTGACAATCTCCACTGTGTCGCCCGGTACGATTTTGTGGTTGAACTGGCTTGTGGGCACGGTGTTCACCAGCACGCATTTTTTTGAAAGGGCGTTTTTTATCTTGTTTTTGCTGAGGCGCGTGATGTGCGCGATAAGAAAAGAGAGAAGTTCGTCCTCTTGTTCGATGTGGAATTTCTCGATGGTGTCCCCCACGAGTTTCCTCGGCCTGGCTTGTTTCGTTTGGTGTCTCATGTGGGCAATGTCAAATCAAACCTATTTGTTTTCTTGCTTCGTCCGCTTCGCGGAGTACTGCGCCGGAAACCTCAAGGTAATGGCACATGGTTTGGTAGTCGTTCTCACTGAAAATACTTAGGAAATGGCGGAATTCATCGGTCATGCGGTGTTCCTCTTGCAAAAGGCTGAAAGTTTCATGTTCTTTTCCGATGGCGTACTCCCAGCTTTGGAAATCGTCAGGGGAGCCATTGACGCGGAGCCAACCTTTTTCGCCCTGTATTTGTATGAAGCAAGGGCTGTAGCTGTCTTTGGCCGCCGTGCAGCAGGCGATGAAGGAAGGGTAGGAGAGCAGTACGGTGCCGGAAATGTCGAT
>DCGD01000058.1:791-7606 GCA_002315195.1 Prevotellaceae bacterium UBA1787
CGTTGAAACCCTTGTTGGCTGCGTAGTGGACGCCGTCCGGCGCGCCGAACAATGCGGTGACAAAATTAAGGTTGTAGATGTTCAGGTCCATCAAGGTGCCTCCTCCGTATTCGGGATTGAACACGGGTTCGACGACGTGTTGCAGATAGTGGTCGTAGCGCGTGGAGTATTTCGAGTAGTTGCATTGAATCAACCTGATGTCGCCCAATCGTGGAAGCATTTCACCGATTTTTTGGAAAAATGGGGCGTGAAGGAAGGTGACGGCCTCAAACACAAAGGCATGTTTTTCAATGGCCAGCCGGTGTATGTTTTCCACATCCCTGCTGTTGGTACACATGGGCTTTTCGATGATGAGGTGTTTGCCTGTTTCGAGCGCCTTGATGCTGTAGTCGTAATGTACGCTGTTGATGTTGCCGATGTACACAAAATCCATGTCGCCTTCTTTCAGCATTTGGGCGTAATCCGTGAAAATGCGTCCAATGTGGAAAGTTTCGGCAAGTTGTTTACCTTTTTCCATGCTTTGCGGGCGGGCGAAAATGCAAGTTGCAGTAATGCCCTCCACATTCTGAATGGCCTTCAATGCTTCGGGTACGATTTTTCCAGTTCCGACAATACCTAATTTCATGTTGTTGAATTATTTTTTCCTTTCAAAAACCATTTTTTCGGGAATTTTCACCCATTTTCTGTTTTCCGAACGGCGTATAAAGTTCGTACCGCTCGTTTCGTACATCAGTTTACCTTCCTTGTTGAAATATAGAATCAATTCCTGTGTGTCCGCCCCGAGGTCGTTTGTCAATTTCACCGTCGCCTTGTTTTTCTTGACGCTATGGTCTGTAACAAACCAAATGTCGTAGAGATTGCCGGTCATGTAGCCGTTCATGGCGCCCAAAAAAGAATAGGATGGAGCCACGATGGTGGTGTCATACAAGTCCAACTCCAGTTTGATGTCGTTCTCCTTATTATAGAAAGAACCCTTGAAGGGACGTTTGGCGTCTTGCGCGGAGCTGCCCACGACAAAGGAAAAGGCGAAGAGGAAAAAGAAAAGCCATTGTCTATTCATTGGAAGAGTCGTTTGAATTGTTGAAAATCATGCTTGTGGCACCGATGGTAATGATGGCGCCGTCCTCCATGTTGACTCTGTCGCAATCCCTCAAAATTTCGTCTTGATAGAAAGTACCCGTGTTGCTGGGAGCGTCGCGCAGGACATGCTGAATTTTGCCCTTCTTGTTGAATTTTACGGTAACGATGCAATGTGTGGTGTCGATGCTCGGGTCTGAAGTGATGATGGCGGCGTTGGCGTTCGTACCTTTTACATAACGTCCGATGACGTTTTCTCCCAAGTGCAGTTTAATTTCCTGTGTTTCGTGGAATGTATTGGCCACAACGGTGAGTATGCCGAAAGTTTCCGGTTCTTCGGCCTCCTTGTCTTGTTCATTAGCCTTGCAGCGTACCTTGAACTGTTTGTTGCAGGCGGGACAGGTAAACACCAGCACTCGGTTTGCGGGATATGCTTTTTCATCGAAAGTAACATAAGCGCCACATTTGGGGCAGGCAATACGTTTCATGGCATACTAATACTTGACTTGAAACACCCAGGCATCTTTGAAAAGTTTGTTTTCCTTGATTTTGCGCAATGCCTTGGTGGCTTCTTCTTTTGTAGGATATTTTGAGTAAACAACGCGTTTCATATTGTTCGTAACGAGGAGGTGCGCCTTGTCATAGCCATCCGTCCTCAGCCGTTTGATGAAATCCAGGGCGTTTGCCTCTTGGATGCAACTTGCCAAGACTATGGTGTAATAGTTGTTTTCTTTTTTCGTGTTGTTTTCAAGGGCTTTTTCAGCGTCATTGTTCGTTTCGGTATTTTCGGTCTCCACCGTTTCTTTCTTCACTTGCGTGTCGTTTTGGGTAGCCTGCGTGTCATTGCCGTCGCTTGCCTGCGTGTCAGTCATTACATTTCCACTTTGGGTGTTTCCACTTTGAATATTTGCATCTTGGGAGTGTCCGCTCATGAAGGGGAAGGAGTACATGACGCTTTCGGTCATGCCGGCGCGAATCTTTTTTGAACTTGAAGAGTTGCTGACGGGTACGGAAAAAGCGAAATAGAAGCAGATGGCAGCAATAACCGCCGCGACATAATTGGTGACTTCTCGGTTTAACTTGATGATGTAAGGCTGTGACTTTCTTCTGTCGCTTTCGTGTGCATCGTCATCAATGCCTTCATACTCATCTTGAAGAACGTCCGGTTCGTTTTCTTCACCGACGTTTCGGTCTGAGTTCAGGAATTGACCTTCGAAGACGGAAATGTTCAGTACATCCAATCCATAGAATTGCGGGCTTGCTATGCCACATTCATTTTCCGGCGTGAAAAGGAGTTTGCTGTCGGAATTGAGTTTTATCGTCCCGATGTTCTCAAAGTGGTAGAAGCCTTGTTCATGCAGAACCTCTTTTATCCTGTTGCTTTCCTCCTTTACAAGTCGCATGGCTTCCGGGTAGTTGGTGTCGTAGGATTGCATGTAGGCTTGAATCAGGAGCCCATCGTTCATGGTGAGTTGTTCGTTAAAACTGATGGTACGGAATGGTGGATAGAAAGCATTGTTTTCATCCACTCTATAAGACGGCTCGTATTGTGTGACAAACCCTCCGAAATCGGGAATGATGACACAATCGTGCGTCAATAAAAGTTTTTCTATGTACCGTTCAATCTTAATCATGGTGCAAAGGTATAAAATCTTTCCTGAAATAAATCCAAAGAAATGAAAATAAAAATTGCAGTTAAATTATTTATTTTTTTAAATAACTGATACAGTTCAAAATAATTCTATTTGTTAATTCAGAAAGATAAATAAACTCCATAAATGCAGCAGCGATTGACATCAAAAAAAAGTCTATTTTCCTTGTCTTGTCACACCCTTTGAATGTTTGATGTTCAATATGTGACGAAAGTTACTTGAAATTTTGCGTGAAAACATCAACGTATTTGTTCCGTGACGCAGTATGAAGCATATCTAAACGAAAAAATCGGTTTCATTAGAACCGAACAGATAAATTTGTAAGTTTATGTTTGAATTTAGGTAGGTTTGAAATAATTAAACCATGCCAACATAGTCGGCATGGTTCACTATTGTTGAAATGCTAAGGCAGTAGGTCGTAATGGTGAAAAAACTTGTTTGGACGTATTACCTTTATATATTATTATGGTGTAAAGGTCAGGGGGGGAAGGCTTACTTAACCTTGATCTCACCAATGGGCAGCCAACCGTTAGACAAAGTAGTTTTGTTGGCGACGGTCAGTTGGATTCCCACCATGTTGTTCCGCGTCTTGTCAACAATGCCAATGGCGAGGCGGTACTTACCTTTACGGGCGTTGAATTTGCAATTGAGCCTGTAATCCTTGTCATTTTCCATAAGCCATTCCGAGGGGTCTGCGTTTTCATCCACCACGATTTCCTCCGGCACGTCCGAATTCAGTGGAATTAAGGCGAACGCCACCTTATATTTATGGTTCCAGTGTGAATTGTTGTTGGGACAAACGCCCCAGCCGGAATTTTTCCATGTATGGCATATCGTCATCTCCGTGCAGCGTTTGATTTTCTTGGAGTATGCCACATGTATGGGCGTGAGTCGGTAGCCAGCCTTTTGATTTAACGCATCGACCAGATCCTTTGCTTGTTTCATCCATAAAGTTGAAGCTTCGCCGACGTTTCTCAAATCCAGCATGTTCGCCCTGATTCTCTTGGCTTCCTTGTAGGTGAAATCCATCACTTCCCTCCAGTCGCGGAATTCCTCGTTGGTGTAAAGAGAAGTGTTGGGGCCTTGCGAAAGCCACCACATGGACTCCGCAATGGTGAAATGTTTCGGGAAATAGTCAATCATCAGTTGGCTTTGCGTAGGTTCGAACCAAACGCGGCTTCCAATGGCGTCGTGGCGGAAAATGATGTCGTCATTGTCCGCCAGATTCTTCAACTGCGGGTTACCTATGTCGCTGTGCGCGTTGATGGCTACGATAACCTTGTTGAAGTGTCGGGCGTAGGAGCGCGCAACCGTGTACAAGACGTTGTTCTTGTTATTCTTGTCTTTGTAAACGGCGTTGAAGCCTTCTCCCCAAGTTCCCAGGCCGCAGCCGTCCACATAGTCGGTAATCTCGGGATGGTTGAACTCCTTTCCCATGGCTTCCAGGAACTTGTCCAGTTTGCTGAGGAACACGGGGTCATCCGCGTAGGGCGTCCAAAAATTTGTGTTGGACTGATAGCCCTCCGCGCCAGCCTCAATCAGATAGCGCGGCGACACGGGGATTCGATAGTCCTTGTTGTCATAGTACACTCGGAAAGCCAGTTTGATGTTTCTGTCCTTGGCTCCCTGTATCAGTTTTTTGAACTCTTCGTTGTAAATCCAGGCATATTTACCTTCTTCAGGTTCGAGCAAAGCCCATGGCAGTCGGATGTACAGGCTGTTGGCGTAAGCCAGGGCGCCGCATTTTTCCATCTCCTTATAATAATCGTCAGCCGATTTGGGTATGTAGCCATCCGTATAGATGGACCATCCTGTGCAGGGATTGTGAAAGACGGAAGTAGTGTCGGGAATGAAATTGACATTGACCGCATCCTTGACAGTCGCGGCGGTACAAGTGTTGAAAAAACCGCTTTCCGCCAGTGCGGACGCAAGCAACAATAAAAAAGAAATTTTCCTTAACATATAAAAAAACAATGGTTTATATAGGTTAATTCAATAAATCCTTGATGTCACTTTTGGCAATTGTAGTAGTGATGGTTCCGATGCAATAGGGCGCTATTTCATATTGGTTGTAGATGAAAGTCAGTGAGTCCTGACTGCAGATGCAATTCTGTGCGGGGCAAGGTTCCATCATGTCGAAAATGCCCATTTCCTTCAAGCCCTCCAACCCATTGACCTTGAAATCCTCCGCCATCTTTTTCACGATGGCGTTTGAGAGGTCTGTTTCATAACCGCTTTTGAGAATATCCTGCACACCGAACATCTTTCCGGTTCTTTTGTCAATATTCATTACGGAGATCATGCAGGACCCATGCGCCCCGCCCAGGTAGGTTTCCAGTTTGAGCGTATAGACCCAAGTGGAATCGCTGCTGAAAGAGAGGTTTCCCCGTATGTCCAAATAATAGGAGAACTGTGGTGGCTCAGTGTTTCCTTCAGCCATGGATTTGTAGTCATCTTGATAGACGGCTTTGAAATTTTCCACTTTTGCTTTTATTTTTTCTTCCATGTTCATTTCCGGGTTCACCTCGCAATTGTCATCAAAAAAGCACAAATTCAGCAAGCTGTCGTTGATAGCCTCGGCGCCGTCTCCTCCGGTGGCGTATGTCAGGTCAATGTGAATGTCAAACTTCGCCTCTGGCGACAAAGTGTCGGTGGTGGTGTCGCAGACTTGAAAGTTGTCGAACGTCAATGGTTCGGCGTTGTCCTGCATGGTGGTAGAATTGCCGCAAGAACAAAAGGAAAATGTAGCGGCGCAAAGAAGCGCAAACGAATAATACTGTTTCATGGTAGTAAAAAATTTAAATAAAAAAATATATAGTATGTGCAAAGATACATATATCTTTAGTTATGCCAATCCCTCGAGTAAATCATTCTGTGCTGAAGAAACACCAAAGGGCAAGAGAAAAACAGTTTACAGACGTATTGTCATGAATTTGCTTTTTGGAGGAGCGAGGTTGGAACGCAATGGTCAAAGGTAGTTGGAAAATGAGGTGAAGAATGGAGAATCGACAAGGTCATTTCCTCCAATCGTTTTTGTCAGTGGAGGGTAAGTTGTCTTAGGGCGGATAAGTTTTGCATGCCGACGCGTCTTTGCAAGACGTGCGCAAGAAGTTGAAAAACAAACGCCATGTAGGCTTGTTGGCTTTTTGACCTTGCGACAGGTTCAAAATCAAATTATGCCATCCAACTTCAATAACGTGGCTTAATCATTTGTAAGAATAAAAGTAGTTTTGTAAATTTGCACTTTCAATGATGTTCAGGAAGATGATGAGGAAGTGGTTCGCAGTGTTGATTTTCTCGGTTGCAATATGTACGGTGGTGGAAGCGGGTAGGAATTACCCCCAAAAACACCAACCGCTCACCTTGGCCGATCCCTACGTTTTTTACGAAAACGGCACGTATTACGCCTATGGCACCAACAGCGACGCGGGCATAGAGGTCTATACAAGCCGGGACTTGAAGGCATGGGAGTTTAATGGCGTCGCGCTCAGAAAGGAAGACACCACTTCGCCAAAGTGGTTTTGGGCGCCGGAGGTGTACCATTTGGATGGCCGCTACTTGATGTATTTTTCCGGCAACGAAGAGGCGAGAGCAGCCTGGAGCGATGGTCCGTCAGGTCCGTTCGTCGAGTTGAAAAGCGGTGTGCTGCTTCCCGGGCAGGGCTGTGTGAACATAGACAACCATCTATACATAGACGATGACGGCACGCCCCACATATTTTTGGTGGAATTCAACCATCACCCCGGCGTCTATCAGGCAAAGGTAGAGAAAGATTATACCACCATCATCAAAAGTACGCTTCATGACGCCATACATCCGGAGCAACCTTGGGAATGCATCAGGGGATTGGTAAACGAGGGACCGTTCATTCTGAAGCACAAGGGTACGTACTATCTGACCTATTCGGGCAATGATTACCAATCGCAGGACTATGCCATAGGTGTGGCGTTGGCGAGCGACATCAACGGCCCTTGGAAAAAGGTAGATTACAACCCCGTTCTCCATAACTGCCATGGCCTGACGGGCGTGGGTCACCACAGTTTTTTCAAGGACAAGAGGGGCAGGTGGCGCGTAGCCTTCCATGCC
>DCGD01000058.1:7625-8384 GCA_002315195.1 Prevotellaceae bacterium UBA1787
GGGACAAGGAGAAAATTCATCCCCGGCATACCCACATCGGCAGGGTGAAATTCAGGAAAAACCCATCGGGAGGTCCCGACATACTTTGGATTGATCCCGATGACGTGATTGATTGCGTGAAAGTAGAAAGTAAGTGAAAAAAATATGAAATATATCAGGACAAAAATAGACGGTGTCTGGATTTTGGAACCGAAGGTGTTTGAAGACAGGAGAGGTTACTTCATGGAAACCTACCGCAAGGAGGATTTCGATGAACACATAGGTGAGATGAATTTTGTGCAGCAGAACGAGTCAAAGTCTTGTTTCGGCGTGCTCAGGGGTCTGCATTACCAGAAAGGTGAGTACAGCCAGGCCAAGTTGGTGCGGGTACTTCGCGGAAAGGTGCTTGACGTAGCCGTTGATATTCGCAGAAGTTCGCCTACGTTCGGTGAATACGTGATGGTGGAGTTGAGCGATGAGAACAAACGCCAGTTTTTCATACCGCGCGGCTTCGCCCATGGTTTCCTTGTGCTTTCCTCGGAGGCGGTGTTCACATACATGGTGGACAACACGTACGCCCCGCAAAGTGAGGCTTCCATACGTTTCGATGATCCTGACATAGGGATAGCATGGCCGATAGCCCCATCGCAAATGCTGCTTTCAGAAAAAGATTTGAAGGCACTGCCGTTAAAAGACGCCACATTGTTTGATTAACTATAGAATACCAACTAAGAAGAATGAAGCACATAAGAAACTTCTGCATCATAGCGCACATAGACC
>DCGD01000058.1:8404-8526 GCA_002315195.1 Prevotellaceae bacterium UBA1787
GACGCTTGCCGACCGTTTGCTTGAATTTACCAAGACCATTGACGTCACGGACACCCAAATGTTGGACAACATGGAACTGGAACGAGAACGCGGCATAACCATCAAGAGTCACGCCATCCAGA
>DCGD01000155.1:0-668 GCA_002315195.1 Prevotellaceae bacterium UBA1787
GACAAGGAGGTTGTATCCAAGCTGGAGAAACTCACGGTTGAGGAACCTATGGCAGACATGTGCCTTGAGATTCTCAAGGGAGCTTTGCCTGCATACATCGAATTCCACGGTGTCACCGTAGAGGACACCGTCATGGAGGATGCCATCCGCCTTGCCAAGCGCTATCTCAACGAGAGAGCTCTGCCTGATTCCGCCTTTGACCTCATTGACCGTGGCATGTCCGAGGTGAAGATTGCAGGTGGAATGGAACTCAAGACGGAGAATCTTGAGTCCATCATTGCAAAAATCAAGAACATGCCTCTTGGCAAGGTGCAGACCAGCGAGCGTGACAAATTGCTGGGCGCGGAAGATACCATGCGAAACCGTGTCATAGGCCAGGACCATGCCATCAAGAAAGTGATTGACTCCGTTTTCGAGAGTCGTTCTGGTCTCAACAAAAAGGGGCAGCCCATGGGTTCTTTCTTCTTTTTGGGTCCCACCGGTACCGGCAAGACGGAACTCTCAAAGACATTGGCGGAGTTCCTCTTCGGAGATGAGTCCGCCCTCCTGCGTTTCGACATGTCAGAGTTCAAGGAGGAACACAGCGTGGCATTGCTGTATGGCGCGCCTCCGGGCTATGTAGGCTATGAGGAGGGTGGTCTCTTGGTGAACAAGATTCGTCAGAACCC
>DCGD01000155.1:706-2516 GCA_002315195.1 Prevotellaceae bacterium UBA1787
ATGAGATAGAGAAAGCCCATAAGTCCGTCTTTGACCTCTTTCTTCAGATTTTGGATGAAGGTAAGCTGCACGACCGTTTGGGACGCGTTGGTGATTTCAGCAACGCCATTATCATCTTTACTTCCAATATCGGCAGCAAGAACATTTCGCAGCGTTTTTTGGAAGGCAAGCCGCCGACGGGAGCTGAGATGATGGACACCATGCAGCAGTATTTCCGTCCGGAGTTTTTGGCTCGTCTCACAGAGATTGTCCCATTCGCTCCCATCACGGACAAGACTGTCGTACAGATTTTTGACATTCACCTCAAGGGACTTCACAAACTGCTTGCAGAGCAGGGGCTGACGCTTGAATTGGACGAGGAAGCAAAGCAGTCGTTTGCCATGAGGGGCTTTGACCCACAGTATGGGGCGCGCCAGATTATCGGTAACATCCGCAAATACATCCGTCAGCCATTGTCCAAGATGATTATCTCCGGTGAGGCCAAATACGGCGATATCATTGTAGGAAAATCGGATGGAACTTTCGAGATTAAAGGACAGTGCCGTTAGCACCTCGTGTTTCATGCCAAACAGAAATATTTTTATCAATTACAAATAATTACAGATATGGCAATTAGAGAGAATTTTATCTCAATGGCCCCGGATGAAACCTCCGGCGCCAAGGTATCATTGATCGACCAAAACAAAACTCTGATGATTGACCAGTACACAAAGGATGTCGAGCCGGGCAATCCAGAACTTGTAGAGGACATCACAAACATTCAGGATGCTTTCGACCATTTCAAGCCCGCCGTGGAAGTGGATTTCGTGGACGAGGAGGGTGGATCCGTCAATGAGACACTCCGTTTCAACGAACTGCGCGATTTCGAGACCAACGGTGGCAAGGGACGTCTGGTGGAGAACTCGGCTTTCCTGTCAAGTGTAAAGGCAAAGATTGACACCAATGTCAAGGTACGCAAGTCCATTGAGCAGAACCGCAAACTACGTGACATCCTCAAGAATGAGTCATCGCGCTCAGAACTGAGACAACTGCTTATGACGTTGCTTGAAGAACTTAACTAATTCATTCATTCATCATTCTCAATTAAAACAGATTATGGCTGAAACAAAAATGATGCCTCAGGCAGCCGCCGCTGCACAGGCTACCGGCGCCGCATCGACTGCCGCCGCCCCATCAAAAAATACATCGGAACTCCTTAAATCTTTCGGTGGCTTTAATGCAGTGCGCGGCTTCCTGCCAGACGCCGACAACCTGAACCCTGCCCGCAAGGCCGCAAAACAAGTGTTCCTCACAGACAAACGCTTCGACGCAAAGCGCGAGCAACTGAAAAAGGATTTGGAAGCATGGATAGCGCTTTTGGACGAAAACCACGACAGTGCCACGGGATTCGCTGATTCATGCAAGGAAAAAGAAGAAAAATACACAGGCGTTCTCAAGCAAGGCATCACGGATGCCCTGTATGCCACACAGGACATGGAACGTTCCTACCGCCAACTTGACAGTTTCTTCAAAACTTGCGGCACCGACAAGGTGAAGAACCTGCGCGTCATCAATGTTGTCAAGGAAGACATATCTGACCTTGATTCTGGTTTCGTGGAAGAGATTGAGAACCTTCTGCGCAATGGTTTTGACCAGCTGTCCCTGAAGGATGCCTACTCGCTTGTATGTATCCCGGGCGCCGTGTTCCAGGACAAGGTTACTCTGTTGAAATGGGCGAACATCGCTTACAAGTACAAGGTGTTGATGCTTACTGATCATGCAGACGAATTCAGTTTTGATGATCTCCAATCCAATTCCGAGCAATGGAAGG
>DCGD01000155.1:2553-4069 GCA_002315195.1 Prevotellaceae bacterium UBA1787
ATCTGCAGAATGTCATCATGACGGCAAACTGGATTGTGGGGCGCGATGCAGAGAAAATGTCCGCAGACGAGGAGGATGCCAACGCATTTTACATTGCCCCCTCCGCGGCTCTCTGCGGCAAACTCTATGATGAGAATGCAAACATGGCTCAGGGCGCCGGTGGCAAGAAATATGGTACGCTGGACGGTGTCAAGGGTGTCAAACTCAACTTGCTGAAGAGTGAGATAGCACAGCTTATGGACAATCAGGTTGTTCCCATGGTGTACAGTGAAGGCCGCGTAATGGCATTCAACAATACCAACTTGTACAATGGTGACCTGACTGCCATGAAAGAATATCCTATCGTTCGTGTTTTCGACTGGGTCAAGAAGGTCCTCATGAATTTCGTACACGAGGTTGCCCTTGAGAACTGGGACAGCTACAACTCTCCAAAGAACCTGAAAGCCAAGATACAGGATTTCCTGAATCAATACAAAGGTTACGGCAATCTCTTTCAGGATTACGAGATTGGCAATCCCGTTCAGGATCCGGTGACAAAGAACATCTCCGTTGACATCTCACTCACCCCATTCTATGCGGCCAAAAACTTTGTTCTCAAGGTTCAGGCAAGCAAGAACGGCAAGAGCGCGGAGTAAAAGTAGGTAAATTTCATAGATTGGCTTTGATAGATTGGGGAAAGGGAAATTTATCTTCCTCCGAAAAGGATATAAAGATTCCTTTCCGCAGCAAGACAATCAAGGCCATTTCTGTAAATTATCTTTGATGGCGTTTTATCAAGTTTGGGCGAATATATTGAAAGTTCAAAGTAGCGTGTGAGCAGTGCAAGCACATGGAGCATAGAGGTCAAAGTGGGAATGAAAGGACGCAAAGATAATTTTCAAGATTGAAGTTTCCAGTAATTATAAAAGAAAAGATCCAATAAAGACAGTTTAACCATTTTAATTTTTTACAACAATGGCAAAGACACCAGTAACAATGCAGATTAAGGACTACGCGGAGCGTGAAGTCCTCATGGTAACTTATGAGTTTGAGCAGGCGACAGACCGCGAGGGTCAGATGACAGGTATTCCGCGTGGTGGCAAAATTACGGTTCGCGTCAAGGCTCTCAACGACGGTACGCCAGATTTGATGGCGTGGATGATTGAGCGCAACTTGGCTAAGGATGTGACCATCATCTTCAACGAGACCAAGACCGGCAAGGAGATGAAGAGAATTGAAGTCAAGGGTGCTTACTGTGTCGATTTCCACGAGAATTGCACAGATCGTGAGCAACATTATGAAGAAATCGTAATGACTTGCCAAAACATCAAGTTTGGTAACGTAGAGTTCCAAAACGAGTGGAGATAATTTTATCTCTTGGCTCCTAACGCCATCTCCCTTGCACAATGGGAGGACACAAAAGATTCAAATAAGATTCACAAAAACATTAAAACCGCATTTTCCCTCAGCGGATTTGAAACCCTCCCCTCGGGGAGTTGGAGAGGGATTTATATATGGCAGCAAATGTAACACCAGT
>DCGD01000155.1:4117-7379 GCA_002315195.1 Prevotellaceae bacterium UBA1787
GTGAGGTAATCAGCGTGGATTATAAATTCCACCAGGAGACGGACATAGAAGGTCAGATTACGGGTATTCCACGTGGCGGCAAGGTAATCATTCGCGTCAAGGCGATGAACGATGGCAACAATCAGTTGCTTCAGTGGATGCTCAACGCAAACGATCCGCGTGACATGAAAATCAGTTTCGAGAACACGGTCGATGGCAAAATAATGAAAACCCTCGAGGGCGCCGGTTGCTATTGCACACACTATGTGGAGAAGTGGGAAGACGGCAAGGAACACTATGAGGAAATTGAAGTGGTTTGCCAGCGTCTGAAGAACGGTCCGGTAGAATTTGACAATCCTTGGAGATAGTCTATCAAATTGGTTCAAGGTCATTTCTGAAAATCACCATTCTTAGGTGGATTCCATAAATTAGCCTTTGGGTGTTAGAGTCTTGTGATGGGCAGATTTCTTGTATGAGTCAAGTTGTGATATGGGTATCACAAATGAATGAACGTGAGAAAGATACAGAAAAAGTCCAAAATGAGGCCGAAAAGAAAAACTCAAGGTTAATACAATCTTATTTATGGAACCCTCACAAGAATTGCTTTTGAGGTTGGTTTGTCAAGTCCTCTTTGGGATTATTGTTGTCAAGTTACTGTACTACAGTCTGTAGTGTTGGAACTTTTTTCCAACGATTCCGTCCAAGGTAGGAACATCATTCCATCAAAAAAACGATTTTCAGAAGTGACCATGAAATTGTATATTGACCGTGGAAACCAATACCGTTTAGCCATACCTGACTACAACCATGACCATAAAGGCGAAACTGCAATTTGGAAACAATGATTTGGAGATTTACAACAAGGAATACTTGATTGTAGATTGTACGGTACATTCGTTTCGTGACCATGATGCTTTCTTTCCGATAGCGGCATCGCAAAACGAATACATAGAGATTACCCTATCCGCACTCAACAACAACGATCTCAGTTTGCAGGAATGGTATGTCAGTCAGACACGGGAAAGCGGACGAGTGATGTTTGAAATGATCGGCATTGATGATTTGGTTTCCGAGACAAGAGTAATAAAATTTGAGAATGCCGCATGCTATTCGTTCTCAGAGAAATACGATATAGACAGCAAGATTAACAGGCGTTTGATTATCCGGCTTGTTGCCGACAAAATTGTAATGGACGATGTTGAGTTCAGTCGATAGATATGCCGTTTTGATGACGGAGGACTACAGAAATCCCACCATCATCTTCAAGAAGGATTGCTACGTGATAAAGCATTTCTCCTACACCTGCGCTCGGCTTCGCGACGGGCAAGGACGCCCATGTGGTATATCGCATGGATCCATAGTCAATATCGAACTCAGGGTTGATAGTCTGAGAATGCTCAAGACATTCTATCTGTATTTGACGCAGATGCAGGCCAACAATTTCAGTCTCATATTCAATCCTATTTTTAGCACGGACGGTCATCTCGAATCACATGACCAAACCATTATCGCCCGGGGGTATGTGGTGGACGTAGTCGATACATTCACTACGGAAGAAAAAGAGGCAAACAAGACGATAATGGCAAAGATACAGATACTGCTGTCATCCATAATCTATACCTGCGCCGACAATTGTAGAGAACATGTAATTTCACAGTAATTTTGAAATTGAGCTATGGCAGAATTTGCATACGATACCATAAAGAAAGCCTTTGATGAACTCAAGGCAAGCATCACCAAGGAAGCAGAAGAGATAAGAAAACAGAAGAACGAGTTGCAATTGTTGAAATATCAGGTATATGATGCTTTGAACACAGCCAAATTTCTCAGAAGCAATAGCAAGTTGGTGATTTCCGCTCCGGAAATTGTCATTGGCAATGTGGATCGCGATGGCAATCTCATCAGTAGCGAACTTGATTCGGTCATTACCCTGCGCGGATGCAATGTCAACATTCACGCCACGGGGGATGCTGACAAAACGGGTATTATCGAGTGCAAATCTCCATGTATCAAAAACATTGCCGTTGACCCGGGCATTGACGGAGAGGAAGAGGTCCTGTCGGACAAATCCAACATTATCACGCAGGCCCGTACCATCAGTATAGAAAGCCATGATGACAAGAAATGCTTTGTCGAACACAAACCCTCAAAAGAAGCCGGTCTGACCATCAAGTCCGATACCAAGTTGGACATCGTTTCCGCCGTGGGAAGTGAGACGCGCTTGAAGGATATCGACTCCCAAAAGGCGAAGCTCAGTTCGCAAAAGGCGACACTAAGTACCAAGGAGGCAGAACTGAACGCCAAGATAACAGCCACTCTCAAATTGCTGAAGGTGGAAGTAGCGGATAAGGGCTTGCTGACGTGGGGAATGCCTTTGGTGGGATTGAGAACCTTCCCGGGTGAACTTATCAAGCATCAGCAGAAGATTGCGGATGTTCAGGCTGAAATTTATCCCATGTTTGTCAAGTACTACACCGTTCTTGCACAACTTGCGGAAATCAACCGCAAGATTTCCGCCTTGGACAAGATGAAAGAAACTGCAAACAGCGACAAAGGCAATTACAAGACCGCCTCAACCAAGGCGACACTGAGCCTGGCGTCGGAAAACATCACGGTTACTTCCACCGACGGTGATGACAATATCCGTGACAACAAGACCGCCGGTATCAAAGTCACCACGCCTCACATCAAGGTTGAGACGGTTGACAAGGATGGTGCGTTGGTCAAGGACAGTACCATTGACATCAACACCAAGACATATACGCTGTCCACTTCCAATGCCAACTACAGCGACAAGAAAAAACGAGATGGTGGAAACCTTACCGCGGAAGGCGATGTCAACATCTTCTCCAAAAACGTCACCATCGAGGCCGTTGACCAAAAACTCAACAATGGCAAGCTTGAGGAAGACAAGCTCGCTGCTTCCGGCAATGTCAAGATACGTGCCGAAAAACTCGCCATAATGGCAACGGACAAGGATGGAAAGGGAACAGGCTCCTTGAAGATGAATGCCAAGGATGTCGCATTGACTTCCATGGATGTGGATCCCAAGTCGCTTGATACCAAGAGTCTCGTTTCAGGGGGAAAACTCGTTGTCAATGCTGAGAAAACGCTTGTGGGCAGCAGCAAGAAGAAAAGCAAACTGGTGCAATTGGCAGCTGAGAAAGTGGGTATCATCGGCAAGGATACCGCCGAGATGCAGCAGGACGGCAAGGCCGTCGTTACGCTCTCCGGCGGCAATATGGCGGCAGGTGGCGGCAAAATAGATTTGGCGGGTGACACG
>DCGD01000155.1:7399-8696 GCA_002315195.1 Prevotellaceae bacterium UBA1787
AAGGGTGGTGCGAACATCAAGGGCGAAACCAAGTCTCCGAAAGTCTCCGCCGACCAAGTGGAGGCGAAATCAGCTTTCAAATCACCTAATATCAACGACACCATGGGCGCCGGGGTGCCAGGGGCCCCGGGCAAACCATCGGCAAAACTTAGAGAGGAGGAATAGACATGGACAACATAGCAATAATTGCGGTTATCGCTGATCTCAAGGCCAAATTGACGGCTCATGCAGCGGTTTATGAATATAACCTGGCAAATCTTTGCATCAAGACACATCCTTATCAACTGATACACCTTACGGTGGCATACGCGGGTCAGCCGGTAAACCTGGAGGAAGTATGCTATCCGATACAAGAGGATGAAAAGCATTTCGATTTCGTTGTCCCTGACAAAAGAGCCATTGAAGGCATCACATTCAATGTAATAAAGATGTACCCGCTCCTCAAGTTGGATGTCATTATGGAGAAAGAGGAAGGCGACGCCAATCATATTATGGTTTGGATGCCGGAGATGACAAAAGAGCGGCGGGATGCCATGCACCAGGCTGTAAAATTGAGATACGAACAGATAAAAACTGTCTCAAACATGGAATATGCCAATGCCAATGCCGACCTCATGTCAGCGACCAAGGTGAGCATAGTGGAAAAAGCGCAATGTGCCGGGGAATTCAAGAAATTGAAGGACGAATCCGATGCCCTCCTGAAAGAAATGAGGGATGATATGCAAAAGTACATCGATGAGGCTTATGAACAACATGAAGCGGAGAAGAAGAACATGGAAGATTTCGCCAAGAGTGTCCGGGACAAGGAGGTAGGCCAAAAGATGAAAATCGATGGTCTGAATATGCCAAAGGCGCCGAGCATGCCGAACACGACCGAAATGCCGCAAACACCAAAATAATGTGAACACGAATTATGGAGAAGACAAGTTTGACTATCGTATTGTCCACCACTCGCAATTATGGCAAGTTATATAACAAAATTTCATATATTGCCGGGGATTACTACGCATTCTTTCAAAACACGGGCATATACACCGCCGTAAAAGGGAATGATGGCAAGGTGGGATTGGCGAAAGATGCAGCATACAGTGCCAGCGTCAAGAAAGTTACTTATGTCAAGAAAATGTACGAACCCTCCTATTTGGAGGTGGAAATGTATTTTGCCGGTGCAACGAATGTTTCCAACTTGCCAACAAACAAGTTCGCGTATATCAATGTTCTTGAGGATTTGGCCGTGAATTCTGCATCCAACAAACAAGTCCAATTCTATGCGATTAAAAGTTTTGACGTGTGCGCG
>DCGD01000155.1:8731-15484 GCA_002315195.1 Prevotellaceae bacterium UBA1787
GTGTCAGTTCGTTCTATCTGATTTTTAAGGCATTCAGCCAGGATATGCGCATGAATCATCAAGCCTATTGCAAAATTTACAAGAATACTTCCTTGAATGCCATCATCAGCGCCGGGTTGGGAAACTTTGGGCTGACGGCAGCCAACTATAGTTATAATTCCGCACAATTCAAGTCTTATAAGCTTGATGACACCAACGACATGAGTGGTGACCCATTTCTTCAGTATCTTGTGCAATACAACGAGACTTTCCTGAATTTTGCATCGCGCGTCGCCAACCGCATGGGACAGTATCTGTTTTTTGAGAAAGGCAAATTGCAGTATCCACAATTGGAGTCACCAACCAACTATACCATCTCTTCGCAATCTTCCTTGTTGGATAATGCCATCATTGACTATTCCGACATCATTTACAAGAATGGTCCGAATGTGGCGTATTCATATTTGAATTATTGCAACAAAACAAATATCAGGAATAAGAATGAGACAGATGTCCGTTATAACCGCGAGGACTTTGAAGAAGGTCAACTTTGCGTGTATGACGACAGTGACAACTACGACTCTTCTAAGGATATCCTTACCACAGGCATCATGAATGTTGCCGCTCTTGGAGCCATGGCACAGGCGGGCAACCTCGTCGATGCAGTTGCCATGCCGGGTGGTAGCGCCGTGATTACGACAAAACAAAGATCGTGGTGTCAAACCGACCTCAACGATGACTTCAAGAAACTCACAAAGGACACCACCGAGAAAGACAGCACGAAACAGACTGCTGATGCCAAAGAACAGATATTGATCCACACGAAACAGACGGAACACAATTTGCCGACGAACATATTCTTTTCCAATGTGGAACAAAGCCAGATAGCCGCGGAAAAAAAATCCGTTACTATCCAATTTTCCGACAATCCAAATCCCATCTTGTTGGGCGATACTTTCAGTGACGGAAGCAGCAAATACGACATCGTGGAGGTTTCCGCCACGTGGGAGTTTGTCAAAATCACAAAAAATGAGGGTACAAAAGTAACAATCATAGATACGCCCCACAGTTCTCACAAAGCGAGAGGAATCCTGACTGTCGGCACGACTTACCGTCCCGAGACCAGAATCCGGAAATCGGGTCCTCAACGTGCTTTTGTCAGTAAAGTGTCCGACCCTTTGCGTATTGGAAGAGTAAGGATTTATTATCCATGGGACAAGGATAAAACAGACAGTCCGTGGATACGCGTAGCCATGCCCGCCGCCTACGATGGAGGAGGGTTCTGCATGCCACCGGAAGAGGGAAATGAAGTCATTGTGAATTACGAAAATGGAAACATAGAGTGCCCTTTTGTTGAAGGATACTTTCACGACCGATATAAAAAGCCGTTCCAGGGATCGAAGCCATTGGGGAAGAAATCAGGCAACTACATGTTGGTTGACGGAAATAAGAATGGTGATTTCTGCATCTGCAACAAGACGGGACAATCCATTTCACTCAACAATGGTAATGGTGCTTCTACGCTATTTATCAACAAATGTCTGCCTGGTAGTTTTAAGCCATTTATTATGGGCTTTAAAGCTGACACTAAAGACAAGTACCTTGGTGGAAGCATCGTGCTGTCAGACTCATACGGCATTACATCCATTACGGAGGATACCGCCGCCCGTGCCATTACCATTGACTCTCCTTTGGGAACCATCACTATGAATGCATTCGAGGGGATTAAGCTATCGGCGCCCAACGGAAACATCAAGATTTCAGGCAAGAACATTACGCTCGAGGCCAGCAACAACATCAATCTTGTTTCCGGTAAAAACAAGGGGAATGTAGGCTACTATACCATCGCTCATAACATATCGAAGGGGTTGATTGATCTCGGGCTTGATATTGCCAGTGCCAAATGTATTTACAAAACGGGAAGTGACCATCTGAAAGTCTTGAATTTAGGCACAGTGCGTTCTATATTTGAAGTGATAGTCCGTCCATTGGAAGGCACCACATCCATTTCAACGCCCGGCTATATCATTTTCACGGCAAAGGGTGCGGGATCTGCAGCTGAGAAGGTCTATGAGAATGGAAAAAGCAGTTGCAGCCTTATTCAGGACATCAGTCTCAGCGCCCCATCCAATTCCAAGAAATTTAAGAAATGGTTGAAAGAGGAACAAGATGATAATTTCAGTCATAAACGAAATGCAAAACTTGTATTTTCTGGAGTAGGTATGGGTGTTTTGGACTCTCTCGCTGAACACACGGGATTAAAAGACACCGCTGACTTTATCGATGATCAGACGAAGGAGTTCCATTGCAATATAGGAACAGCCATTGATACGGATGATTCTAATAGAGGTGGGATTTTCGCTAAAAGTGGTGATAATTGGGTGGATTTAGGTAAAGATAAAGATGAGTCAGTAGATTTTATAGAAGTGAAAGAAAAAAAAGAAGAGAAAGAAGAAGAAAAAGAGGAAGATAAATAGTGATGACGAAATGGAAAAAGAGATAAGCGCAGAGTTCCTGCTGAACTACCTTTATCCCGGTATGCGCAAGCAGTGGAGGATATTGCAGAAAGGAACGTTTTATCGTAATTACAACGGTGATGCCATGAAAGTGGCTTTCGCCGAAGGCTATGTTGAATTGTCCCGCGATGGTATTTTGGGATTGTTGCCGGAAAGTTTGCTTACCCCGAACAGCGACACGCATGCCAGTTACGATGAAGTACACAAGCGTCTGAACCTGCTGCGCGAGGCTTTCTCACCCATTGATTCCATTTATTTCAACTATCATCTAAAGGTTGAACACAATATATCGCTCATTTTGGACAGTAGATTGAAATATATACTCAAGGAATATTTCTCTTACGACATGGAAGCGGAAACGGACCCCTTGCGCCGGCAGGTCGCTCCACTGTTGCCGTATGTTGTTCAACTGAGGGGCGACATACCATTTGTCAGGAGTCTGCTTTCTGTATTGACGGGTCACAAGGTCACGACACGCCAGTCTGCCTGGAGCGACATTGACAACAGCAGACGCTGGTTTCCAAAGACCACTTTCTGCATCATCGAGAACGGTCTCACCCCGATGCAGTACATGCAGGAACGCGAACGAATTAGCCCGGTCACGGAAATGCTCTGCCAATGGTTCATGCCATTCGACATGATAACGAAAATCGAGATTCATGGTGAATCTTCCAACTATAGCATCCTGGATTATAATATAGAAACCAACCAATGACAATGGATATAAATTCACGAATAGACTGGCATCCCGGCATGGAAATCAATTCCGGGATACTGAAATTGCTGGATAGGCAAACCTACGAGATAAACAGGCAGGCCATATCCTTGATTTTGGGTATGCCGGCGTCAAATTTCACAAAACGCGGCTTGCGCGGCAGACTCAACGGCACTGTTTGCGAATGTCACCCCGCATTTGTTCGCAGAAGCATTGAAATCGCAGGATTGAAACTGACAGCTCTCTTGCCATCCTGCAGAATTGTGGATGTCGATGAGGATGTCATTGTTCCGATTGACAGTCTGGAAGAAGATGAGTTGTATGTCGCCGTTGGTGTTTCCACTGAGGAAGTGTCATACGAGGTGCAAGACGTTCCCATGAAGCGTCCCAAATATTCTTACGGCATCTATACCCACAAAGAGGTCAAGGAAGGTGACCTCATGCCCATTGTGCGTCTGTATGTGGAGGACGGTTCCCTTGCCATTGACCAAGACTATATCATTCCCCCTCTGTTCGCCTCCGCCGATGAAGGCATCATGCGATGGCATGGAGAAATGACGGAAAAAGTAACGGCGCTGTCGTGTCACAAAAATCTTGAGGAGTCAGACCTGAAATACCTGCTGGCGAAGATGGCGCATTTCATGTCCGTTGATTTGGCGGACACCAACGGGCGTCACCTTTTGCCGCAGATGGAGAAGGCATTGGGGCTGTTGAGGAAATGTTTGGATGCTTACTTGAACGTACATGGGCTGTCCGGGGAAAAGCCGGTTGAGGTGGCGGTACCACAGTTGGACACGTTGAATCCATCCGCGTTCTGCAAGGATGTGAAGAAATACTTTCAGTATGTCGAAAATGTGCTGGAAATTGTCATCGTCGTTGATCGCACCATCGATTTTGACACCCTGAAATCACAGGTCAGGACGGAACTGTTCGAGGTTCTGCATCCCGAGATGGAGCAGCGACTGGAGTCCATGCGCACACAGTTGCGGCAGGAACTGCTTTCTGAACTTGACAACCGTATCAAGCAGGCCGTCAGGGAGGCTTGCGATGAACTGCGCATGCAAATCAAGGATGAATTGGACGATGAACTCTCCGCTTCGCTTCATGCGGCGCTCTACCAATCCTTGTATGACGCCTTGTATGACGCCTTGTATGTCAAGATGCCAAAGGACAATGATGATTTCATGCCGTTGATATGATGAAAAGCATAAGTTTTCCTTTACGCATAGAGAAGGGCTGTCTGGCAAGAGAGGATTCTGTAAGGAAATCGATAGACGACGCTATCGAGATGTTGCTGAACACCCCTGTCGGAGAGTGTCCATGCGATTCCGAATATGGCTTTACGCTCCAGAACATGAAGTTCGAAATGGTGAACGAAATCCAGGGGACGATATACAAAGGCGCGGATGCAACCAACCAAAATTACAACAAGAAAATATCGGGTACGAGTACGAATATGCAGACTTTTGCCGCCGACCTGAATGCGGCGATTGTCAAGTATGAGAGGAGGCTTCTGTCGCCGACAACAACGCTGACATACGTGAACAAGCAACGTACTATCATGATTGTGGTAAAAGGCGTGATAGAAGAAACAGGAGAACAGTATATGTACACAACATCAATAAAGCTGTGGGCGTGATGAAACAGACAACATTTGATACCAGCCAAAGGGCGGAGGAACTGCTGCGCAATGCCATGGAGATATGGAAGCAGACAGAACATACGGAGTATTTGGAAGATTTGGACAAGGACCCCGTGTTCCGTTTGTTGATGAATGCCATAGCCTATCAAGCCAACGAACTTGACAGCACAATTGAACAAATCAAGGCGGATGTCATCGGTGAGTTCCAAAAAATACTTTCATTGGATGTAGTTGACAATACGCTGGCCGCCACGGTTCCGGTGATGATTCAGCCCTTTGACAACGTGGAGAGTGTCATAGTGGATGGCAGCACATGTTGCCATTTGGGTGATACGAAATACGGCATGATGCCCTTGCTCAAGACACGTTCCCTTAATGCCCAAGTGACAAGTGTCAATCGGTTGGATGACCGAAGGTGGAGCATCCGCCTGTCCATGGGCTTGCCCTTGCACGATTTTGGCGGTTGGTCCTTCATCATAAGCGATAGCTATTTCCATGATTTGGACATGTTTATAGTGGATGAGGAAGGCAACCGAAAAATGCTCAGTCTTGTACGTCCCGAAGAGTATTCCGAGTTGCCTTTGGCGGATGAATTCTCATTGGATACGCTGCTGTACAACCGCAGTCAATCGCAGACAGTGGGCCTGGGACGGCACGGTGCTTTGTCTTCATGGACTTATTGGTGTACGATGGATCTCTTTGCGCGTCAGAATGTCAGGATGTATTTCGTAAGGTGGGATGACGAGAATGCACATGTGAACAAGGAACAGGATTACCTGGACTTGATTGTCGAGTTCAAGGGCATAGCAAGGGATTTTGGCTTCAGTTCAGGGAATTTCTTTATCAACTCAAACATTTTGGTCAATGCGACGCGTCACAGCGCACATTTGTCCACGGAAACTCCATTGGTCAGAATAGCGGGCATAAACAATGACACCACGACCGATAGCGAGCATTTCATGCATCTGCTGAAACCGGCCGATACCCAAATATACGCATCACTGCCTCTCCAAATCAGAAATGTATCGACAGATCGCTTCAATCATGCCGTGTTGCTGAAACTGATTTCAAACCTTGTAAACAAATACCATACCGATTTCTATGCTTTCATGGACCTCGGAATCGTCAAGGGTGACATGACCATACACAAACTGAATGAAATCCTGAAGGAGTTGCAGTCAAACAGTCAGTCAAAAAATCAAGGCAGCGCGGTGGGAACGTATGTCATGCTGAACCACCAGTTCTATACGCAACTGACACAGTCCGTATCCCTCAAGGTGGAGTACCTGACCACCAATGGTGCGGCAGTGAACAAGGTTCTGCAGTCGGAAGACAATGTCATTACATGTGATAATGTGAAAATCAAGGCAATAGCACCGCCGGTGCCGGGAGCGGATGCCATACGCAGTACCGAGGTGGAAGCGATGATGACCAAATATCTGCTGGTGACCGGAGACCGGCTGGTTACGCCTATGGACATAAAGTTGTTTTGCATGACGGAGTTGATGTCACGTTACCTGATTGCCCGGGAGATGGTGAGTTCCATACGGATAGGCAGAGAGAACATCGACCGAGGCACGTTTCACACATACTGCACAACTGTCAGGATTACGCTGACGGGAAACAAATACATACACCGCACTTTCGAAAACAAAATCCCCATGGTTGAAATCTATTTGCAGAAAATGATAGAGAACCGCAGTACCAATACATTTCCCGTTCGTGTGGAAATATGCATCAAGGATAGAGAGAACGAAAACTGGAACAAGGACTTTTAGCAACAACATATTATGGCACAATTTGTATGTTCTACGGCCATGTGTCAATGCAGTTTCGGCATGGCACCCGCCACACTCAATGTTATAGACCCGATACGGCCGAAAATCCAGGGCAAGCCAATG
>DCGD01000155.1:15546-17127 GCA_002315195.1 Prevotellaceae bacterium UBA1787
TGTGCCAAAGCATGGCCAACCCGACCGTGGCCTCCGCCACCGCCGCCGCTTGCGGTGTATTGACCCCAATGCCATGCACTCCCCTGATTGCCGCACCCTGGACCCCGGGGTCGCCCATGATCAAGATTGCCAATATGCCGGCTTTGCTCAACAACTGCAAGTGCATGTGCAATTGGGGGGGAGTCATCAGCATCAATTTCGCAGGAAACGTCTGTCCCGCGACGGGAAAGTAACGGCGACAATGAAAATTTCTTGTCACGCACACACAGGTCGGCATCATGGAATAATGAGTGGTAGCAATGCATAAAAAAACGATTTCCTTGAAACAAGATACATTGAAGAATTGGTACGCTATGGTGGTGGGATGCGGCACCTTGGGCAACGAGGTGCTGAAGAACCTTGTACTCATGGGTATAGGGCATCTCGTCATTGTGGACTTTGATGTCGTAGAGGAAAGCAACTTGACGCGCTCCATATTGTTCCGCAAGTGCGACGTGGGACGGCGCAAGGTGGATGTGGTGCATCGTGCCTTGCTGGACATCAATCCGCATTTGGATATCCAATCCATATACGGCGATGTTGCATACGATGTCGGTTTGGGCGTGTTCCGAAGGATGGATATCATCTTGGGTTGTGTCGACAGCCGCTGGGCGCGCTATTGCATACAACGTGCTTGCCATAGGACAGGCAAGACTTGGATAGATGGTGGAATCCTCAATTTGGAAGGCACGGTCCGTACATTCCGCCCGAACTGCAACTGTTATGCCTGTTCCCTGGGACCGGAAGGGTTGCGGGAACTTCGCCGTCGCATGCCATGCTCAGGTGTCATACGCCGGCAGGAACAAGCCGGACACGCACCGACAACGCCAATCATTGCAAGCGTAATAGGTGCCGTAATGGTTCAGGAGGCATGCCGCTCCGCCCGGGACGCGCAGTCCAAATGTCAGGAAGGCATACAAAGAATGTTCTATTACGAGGGTGACAGCATGACTGTCCAAACTCCGGTGATAGAAGCATGGGACGCTGACTGCGAATTGCATGGCGAATGGAACCTTGACCAAATGGCGACTCAGCCATATTCCAATCCCATCTCTCTTTGGAAAGGAATGGAGGAGTGTACCATCCGCCTGAACACGCCGTTTGTGGACTTTGTCATTGACCGAAAGACAAATGAAAAGATAGAGGTGATGGCGCCGGCGAACATAATTGAAGGTTTCTTTGAGATGGACAATCGTTTGCGCCATCGTCTCATCAGCGATTTCTACCAACACGAAATTACGGAACTTCCCCCGGGTTCGCCGTTGAGAAAAATGACGGCAAAGATGCTTGGAATACCGGCCGAGGAGATATTGAGGGTGAAACTCAATGATGTAACGAATTATATTATAATTAAATAGACGAGAATGGAAGATTTCTTTTTAAACATAACATACAAAGGAAAGACGGTGAAATTCCGTGTGGCCAACCCTGATGCGCCTTTGGCTACGTTGATGAATAACCTGCGTCATGCCATTGGGGCGGATGGCAGGTTGATATTTGACTTTCCGTCAATAGATACCACGGGGGCTCCGTTGGACTATT
>DCGD01000151.1 GCA_002315195.1 Prevotellaceae bacterium UBA1787
CAAACAGGCTTGGCAACTCTATACCGCCCTGAAAATCCTGAACAAACCGGTTGAGTTTGTTCAGGTGAAAGGAGAGAACCACGTCATCCGCGACTATTTGAAACAAAAGGAATGGCAGAAGACCATCTGCGCATGGTTCGCCAAATGGCTTAAGGACGAACCACTTTGGTGGCAGGAACTTTATCCACAATAAGAAAGGCTTTGGACGTTGGCTTTGGCTTTTGGGATTTGGCTAACCGACAAAATCCAAAGCCAAAGCCAACGTTCCACAATGCGCATTTTCAAGGAATTACCAAAAAAACATCAGCCTTGTTCATGTCAAAAAACTTTGCATTTAGCAGAATAGCGAAGTTGAAGCGTTACAACCCCGCGGGATTCATCATGCAATAACGCTCATACCATTGTTTCTTTTCGGGTGTGTCAATGCCGTCGTATTCTGAGATAATGCAACCCGTAAACAAATCATCGGCAAGTGCGAGGATGATGTTTGACAATTCGATGGTAGATTCGAAATCCCGACCTTCGGGACAGAACAAACGTTCTTTCTTCATGGCTTCATAACCATAGATTGCGCCCATGATATTGCCCGTAATCGAACCGGTTGAATCGCTGTCGCCATCATGATTTACTGAAGCAATGATGGCATCTTTCATACTGTCAATATGACGGATGGAGCAATACAACGAAATGGCCCACGCTTCGTCAGCCACCCAGCCTTCACCCAACTGACGGATGGCTTCAGCGTCAGGTGTATCGGAACAAGCCAGTTGTACCGCCTTCTCGGTGAGAAATCTCAAATATTCCTTATCAGGTGCATAGTCTTCCCCATACATTTTCATCATGACGCCAAGTCCATCCTTCACAATATGCTTGATGGAGGATTTCGCTTTTTCGGGAGACAGTGGCACGAGTAGCGATACGAGCATGGTCATCAAAGCCGCGGGAAGAAAGCCCAATGGGTGCTGATGCGTTGTCTTGGCGATTTTGGCGCCGGCCTCTGCGAGCCTTTCCATGGAATACAAACCGATGCCATTCTTTGCCATATATGCCGCATCCAGGAGTCCCATTGGCGCTACGCGCATAATTCCGCCACATCCCTTACTGTTGTTTTGCGGACGTTCGTTGTGCAACAAACTGTCGCAAGCGCTCATGCATGTCGTTCCCGGTGCGCGTAGATGGGCCATTTCCGGCAAGTCGCGAAGCCAAGTACAACGGCATTCCTCATCGCCACAACTTTTCTTTTTGATACCCGTCTGGGTGTAATACCAATCGACGTAAGCAGCATTCACATAGTTTTCCGGTTCTCCCCCGATGCCGCGCATATATCCGCGGGTAAGTCCCATGAGCATACCATTGGCGGTAAAGAGAGTCATCTGTGTATCATCGCTCACCAAGGCTTTCCCGTTGCCGGCCAGTTCAAACCGTGTAATGCCCGGTTCGCCATATCTTGAAATTATGGTGTTGCGGCTTCTGAACTCCACGGGATATCCAAGTGCATCGCCGGCCGCTCCCGCCATCAGACTACCACGAATGCAATCCCGCACCATGTCTTTACGCTTCCGCTCCTTAGCCGCCATACCTTTAATGAAATCCTTGACAAACGCTTCCTGGCCTTTGGTTTCTGGCGTCACGCGATGGGAAGATTTAGGCATTTCGGAGAAACAAACTCGCAAGTTCTTCATCGTTGTCTCAAAAGACTCATTGGCAAGATAGCATGCGACAATGGTTCCGGTTCTGCCAACGCCACCCCAACAGTGGATATACACATAGCCGTCTTCCCTTTTTGAAAAATTTCGTATGCATTGCAATATGTTTTCCACCTCGTCCATGCTTTTCGGCACATCACAGTCCCTAATTGGAAAACGCGAATAGGTGCAATTCTCTGGAAGCAAGTGGGAATAAGGAGAGAGTTCACCTTCTTCCGTAAGATCAACGAAATGACGAACGCCAAAATGTATCATTTGGTGTATTTTGTCTCTGCCTTCTCTCCGTATTTGTCACCGGGATATTCTCCGGCAAAGACATTATGCCCCAAATAGAACGATTGATACAGCGGTCTGCTGACAAATGCCAAAAAGCGGTCATTGATGTCCAACAAGTCGGGGGGGAGCAAAGCCCGGCATTTTTCGATGAGATTTTTTGAAAATCCAGGGTGTATTCCAATCCTGAATGCGTCTGCAATCGCCGACGTCATGCATCCTATGGTATCTGAGTCGCCTCCCATGGATATCGCCAACCGCAAACAACTTTCCGGGTTTTCTCTTTGCAAATAAGCCATAATGGCAATCGGCACACTACCTTGGCACGTTACGTCAAATCCATAGCCGTCACGGATGTCTTCAAGTTTGACGCTGAGGTTGTATCCGAATGTGTCTTCCACATACTTCTTCATGTTTTCCTCCGCACCCCATTTGATGTTTTTCTTCATCCAGACACAGGCGGCAATGGCTTGCGCACCCTTGATTCCTTCGGGATGGTTGTGACTGACGGATGCGGTAATCCTTGCCAGTTCCAATGCTTCTTCAAGTGAATCTGCATAGATTCCTACCGGGCTGACGCGCATGGCGGACCCATTTCCATAACTGTTGTATGGCTGCGGATTGTCAGATTTGAGCCATCTACGGAACATACCACCATATCCTGCGTAAGGGTATTTCCGCCCCAATTCTTGCATGATCGCCACCAGACTGCCTGAACCATGTGTGGGATCATCCATCAGCCATTTTGCCACAGCCAAAGTCATCACCGTGTCATCGGTAAACCGACTACCCTGTGGCAACAATTCAAACGTTTCTGTTTTGATATTGTGTACCTCTCTTGTAGAACCTACAATATCACCAATAATAGCACCTAATATCATCTTTACAAATTCTTTCAGCGGTTAGCGCATGAAGTCGCTTTTTGTTGCGAGTATTGAATTAGTTTACAAATAGTACTCTTGAAATTTCCATTGGTTGAAAAAATCAATTTTTCAACCAATGACTTGCTGACTTTGGCTCGCTGACAAATGCCAAAGAAAAGACAATGCCATAATAGCCAAATCCTCAAAGTAAAATGTCAAAAATTAAGACAAATCTTTCAGGGTTTTGTAATATAAACTCCGCACCATGCCAATCATGCGAAGTGATTTCTTGATGCTGTATTTCAAGGCCTCATCATCTACATAGAACATCTCACACGCTCCAGATACAGAATTGAATGAATTATCTACATATACCTTAACCATTTTCAGTTCCCGAGTCATCTTGTTGCAGACAGCAAGAGCCAAACTCTCTTCACCTTCGTTAACGTCAATAAACTTGGGAAGCAAAATAGAGAGATAATTTTCCTCTTCTTCATCTTCATTCGTGAAAAAAAACACTTGTTTCATCTGGAAAATAATTGATATATCCCCATCTTCATCGTATGTGGGAGAATAGCCCATACCTTGGAGTATGGTCATAACGTTTTCTTTCTTACTCATAGTTGTCGTCCGTTTCTTTGTTTAGAATCAGTAAATCCACATCTTAATAATGCTATTTATTCTCATCGGTTGAGGCTTCGGCTATATCATCGGTTGAGGCTTCGGTTTCATCAAGGTCTCCTTGTATAAGACGTACCGCATTTTCCAAGTTAATGATTACTCGGGGAATCAGTTCCTCGAATTCATCGTTGCCAAGCAAGTTTCGCTCATAGAACAACCAAACATTGTCACCAATTCCGTAAGCTTTGACATACTTCAGGCTTGAATTCATTTTATCCATGATTTGATAAAATTCCAATTCTGTAACATCTTCCTTATCCAACACGTTGGGAACGGCTATGCTGAAAAATTCTTCGTCATTACTATTCATCCACAAATAGTGGATTCCCTCATACTCAAAGCCGTAACCCAAGTTTTCAAGACTTTCCATCTCGAAACCAAGATTCTTGAATACATTCAAAATTTTTTCCTTCATAATTAATTATCGTTGATGTATGGTTATTATAGCAGTTATAAATACAACAAGCAATTCACTCTCAAATATCCACCTCGAAAGTTTCAAACTCTTAGACCCAAAAACATGACATTTTGAAACGAATCTTTTGAATTTTAGACTCTTAGACTCAAAACACTACTTAAATCCGATAGCAGCAACCTTGCGTGCCTTGTCTTTTGGTGAGAACTCGTTGCGAATGCGTTCGTATTCTTGTAGGTCGCGATAGGTAACGGATGGTGACTTATGCTTGATGGCCTCTTCCAGTTGCAGCTGAGTAATCAGTTTGTAGGGTTCATCCTTATGTAAGATACTCTCGTTGAACATTTTCCTTGAAGCAAGTTTCACGATGTAGTTGATGTCAGAGCAATTGTAACCCGCGGTCAACTCCGCCAATTTCCCGAAATCAATGTCTTCGGAAGCGGGGAGTTTTGAAAGAGACAGACGGAATAGACTCTCGCGGGATTTCTTGTCCGGCATGTCGATATAAATTATTTCGTCAATACGTCCGGATCTTAACACAGCCTTATCGATGTTTTCAGGGTGATTGGTGGCAGCGATGATGTAAATGCCCCTTTCCGATGCATTGTTCATCATGCAGAGAAACTCGTTCACCTCATTGTTTTGGTAGTTATGGTCATCCTCCTTCCTTGCCGGGACCATGGCATCGAACTCATCAAAGAAGACCAATGTAGGACCGTTCCGTTCCGCCTTTCGGAACACTTCAGCTATTTTTTCCTGGGTTCCGTGCACCCACTTGCTTCCGATGTCATCGGGCAGAACCTTCATGAAATTCACCCCTACCTCATGGGCGACCGCTTCCGCAAAGAAAGTCTTTCCACAACCCGAAGGGCCATAGAACATCATGCTGGGAGGAAGAATTCCGTAAACATCGGCAAGCTCTCGATTATTGAGTACATTGATGAAACTCTCGGTAATAAGCGTCTTGAGTTCTTCCATACCGGCAACTTCCTTGAATCCACCCTTAGGTTTCTTGACGGCAGCAGGAGATTCCTGCGCAGATAGAGAATGATGATCTTTCCTGTCATCCAAAGTTGGTACACACGTCTTGCCTGTCTGCATCTTTTTGAGCCATTCCTTTTCTGCTGATGTTGAAGTGTTCATAGCGTTATTATTAAGAGTTATACCATATAAGAGAAACAATTACACAAAAACCTATCACCAAAGACCTCACTATCTCGTAAATATTTTTACTCTAACGCAAATCTTTATGTGTGGCATAAGTTACGTAAACCAACTGTCAAGAATGTCATCCGCCTTTCTCTCCATTTCCGGGGTGACATGTTTTTTGACCTTTTGGTACGCTACTGTGAGAGAAACCAGTTCGTCAACCCAACCGATGATTGGCAACCGCTTTGCAGAAATCAAATCTATGGGAAGCACTACATACGCAATGGCTGAAGCCAGCATGATTTTATCTGACTTGGGCGTATCTTTGCTGGTCATCACCAACCAAAGAAGCAAAACCAGACGTGCGCCTGCCCTACCCACTTTCTTTGCCCAATTTCCAATATGATCAAACGAGATGATATTTCCTACGGTGTTCTTCATATTCCTTATCTATATTTTTTATTTCCCTTCGGTAACCTTAAATTCGCAACTCGGTCAACAATTTTCATTATAAATATTGAGCCACAATAAGTTACATGATATTTTTTCACACCAGGCTATTCACTTGTCATAGTATCGGAATTAAACCAAGGCTGATATTGCAAAGGTAAGAATAACATTTGACAAACTTACGCCGTTTGGAAGAAATTTTTCAATGAAGCGGCAAGATTTTTCTCCATGTTCTAGTTTGAATCCTGCCATAGTCTTAGCAAACTTGACGTTGGCGCAAATTGGTGCTGCCACCGGCATTTGCTTTGGCGCAAAAAGAAAAATCCATGATAATGTGTAACTTTTCAATAAACTGACCAAGGAGAATTATTTCTTCATTGGAAAGTTTTTATTAGAGAGCATCTATCAGTATCATTCCATGAATTACTTTTTGGCTTCCTCCTTCTTGGCATTCTTTTCCTCCGAAGATATAGGTACATCTATCATAGTGTATAATTGTTGTTTTTGGTTATATGTATTATCAATGCGTTTTGCTTACGTTTGCTAATTAAGTGTCCATTCACATACTTGTGTATCAACATTTCTGCTGCAAAAGCAACAAACAAATTTTACAAAACAAAAAATATTAAAAAACAACAAGTCACTCTGAAAATTCGGAATTGGTCTTTATGCGGCGTGCCTTGTTTTCCTTGCTTGCGCGAACCCAGTCATTTCGTGACTTGTCTTTACGCGGCGTGCCACCTGTGAAGCCTGGGATCACGGCCGGAGAGCAACCATGGTTTGTGTCCGTAGCAGTTGCTGATCAACGTGTTCTCTTACCCCAAACAACATCCCGGACAATGATAAGACCAGTTGCAAAACCTCTGCAGATAGGCGCTTTCGCACCATCACCGAAGCAACCGCCATTCACCATCCCGGATGTTGTTTGTCGGACAAGCTATTAGTTCACGCTATAGGGAATATTCCTCCGCGTCCATTGGTTGTTCAATCACTTTGAAAGTGTATGGGCTGGCAGCTATGATTTCTTGAATCATCAACCTATACCCGATAATACGTGGTTCAATATAATACTTTTTCATAAGCTGAATGATTATTATTTTTTATAAACTTTCTTTCCATTGATAATCTGTATTCCTTTCTGAGTACGATGTACTTTCTGTCCCAAAAGGTTATAGGAAGAAGAGGGCTGCGGAGTAGTGGTAGGTTCTTCTATGCCTGTGGTAGAACCGCCTTTCCATTCAATCGTGACGCTGCCACTTGAAATCGTTAGATTAACCAGTATCCACAAATAGGATTTGTATGCTCCAAGCGTGCCCGTAGCCTTGTTGAATTGAACCAATGGGTTACGCTCCGCGTCGTAATTCAAGATGTAAGGAGTACCACCTGTCAGGTTTGAAAGGTTCGTGGCCTTGGTCACACCTACGAGTTTGTTGTTGCTAAGGCCCAACACGTTCTCCGTTGTCGGTTCAAGCACGTAAGTTGCAGGAGTGCCGGCGATGACAAAACCTTCGTTGGCAGGCAGGATATTGCCATCGAATTGCGTCATGACAATCTTGTCTTCCTCCTGATATTCCGAAGCCCAGTATGCCGTGAGTCCTTGCGGAATTGTGGCATTGTATGGCAGGCAGAGCGTAGCATAACCGGCATCACCGATGGTCAGTTGGTAATTGACATTCTCAATGATCCAATTGTAACCGGCGTGGTTAAGCGTGGAACTGTTTTCAGCGGAGCCGCGGTCAAGCGCATTGCCTCCACCGTATGTAAAGCAGGTGTTGTTCTTGTAGCAAAGCGTGTTTTTCTTCGCACCGCCTGAAGCCACATACCATTTGCCCTGATACTTGGTATTGCTGGCGCCTTTGCTCTTGCAATCCAGATAAAGCCCCGTGGTGACAGCCTGCAGCGAATTGTCGTCGTCAAGATAGAAGATGGTGCCTGCGGCGTTTCCATCCGTTCCCAAACCGATGCCACTTTCTCCCGCGGTCATATACTTTCCCGAAACTGCATTTTTCAAACGGTAATACTTGCCTGTTTCAGGTACATTGATTTCGGTGAGGCTGTTGTTCACGGCATTGAAATTATCTTGGGTCACATTCTGACGGAACACATTCAATTTATCTTCGCTGGCGGACTTTGGATAGAGACCAAAGTCCGCCAGCGAAGATAAAT
>DCGD01000001.1 GCA_002315195.1 Prevotellaceae bacterium UBA1787
CGACACCCCTTGCCGAGCATGCGAAACCGCTTGTCCGAAAGGCGCGGTAATGATGAACGACCACAACAAGAAAATTGTGTTCCCCAACATCGATGACAACAAGTGTGTGGGTTGCGGCGCTTGCGTCGCCGCCTGCCCCGCCACGCCGAGAGCCATCTATATCGACGGATTCAACAAGCACAGAACCATTGTCATTGACGAAGACGAAAACAAAACATCTGAATAAACATATTACCACATCATGAGTGAAGTTAATGCCACGTTTTGGGAGCACTTGGATGCTCTGAGGTCGGTACTGATAAAAATCGTTATCGCCGTTTTTGCTACTACCATCGTTGCCTTCTGTTTCAAAGACCCTTTGTTTGACATCATTCTCGCACCCAAGGAAGACAGTTTCATCACATACCAAATCATGACAATGATGAGCGAAATACTCAACATGCCTTTCATGAAACCCGAGGGCTTTGACGTTGAACTCATCAACACCGGCATGGCATCGCAGTTTATCGTCCACATGAAAATGGCTTTCTGCATGGCGGTGCTGGCTGTGTCTCCCTACATTCTCTACGCCATTTTTTCCTTCATTGCGCCTGCGTTGTATGAAAACGAAAAGAAATACAGCATCCGCATCGTCTTCGGAGGCTATGTAATGTTCATCATTGGCGTGGCACTCAGCTACTTTCTCATCTTTCCGCTGGCATTCCGCTTCTTGGGTACTTACCAGGTTTCGGAAGAAGTCAGCAACATGATTGCGCTCGACTCGTACATCGACACCATGATGACGCTCAACCTCATGATGGGCATTCTATTTGAATTACCCATAGTTTGCTGGTTGTTTGCCAAACTCGGTTTCTTGAAGGCAAGTTTCATGTCGCAATACCGCCGCCACGCCATTGTCCTGATCCTCATCATTGCGGCAATCATCACACCTACCACGGACGTATTTACGCTGACCATGGTTTCACTCCCCATTTATCTCCTCTATGAAGCGAGCATCGTCATCGTCCGCAGGACCAAATCCATAAGGGACGAAGAAGATACCGAATAAACGCAACCACAAGAACATCGCCGGTTCAACGGAAATCCTCACATATTGTTGTAATATGGAGAAATTTTTCAACACACCGGGACCCATGCAACCCGACATTCACTCATCGTTGATTCGCTTGTAGAAGTTGATCAGTCAGCGAAAGAAATATTTTTTGTTGTGCTTACGCCTCGCCATACCGGCAAGACCAATTTTCTGCTTGATTTGAGGGATTGCCTGAACAAGTTGGTACATAATGCTGTTACTCAATTCCTGCTTCAGACTTTTCTTCAACGATTCGTGAACGGGGGTGGTTTCATCGTCCGCAAGTACGGACACGGAATGAAGCGAAAGGACTTTCCCTCCGCAAGTCACTGACATGCCGTTACGATGACCTTGTCCAAAAAATATTCCCGGAACTGAAAATAAGCGTGCGCACTTGAAACAGAGATAAGGAAAACACTTTTTGCAACCGCACAACTATTTGGAGCGTCTGCATGGCGAACTAAACGAAATACACATCGCCATCTTCGACAGGGTTTCCAAAAGCCTTGCGAGGAAAAATTTCACCAAATGGATTGAGAATACAAGGACCGCCTGTTCAAGATTTCAAAATTTTGGAGATGCAGTCCGCCATTCCCCTACCCCACCGCCTCAGGAAAGGCTTCGGGACGAAACGCCCTTATTTTTTTCGGATGGGGTCGCAGGTTACGCCAACACCCAATTTCTTCCATATTTTTTGGTCTACCTCGCTCAACATGTTGGTCACGTGGACTTGGCAGCCGCGCAATTTCGGAAGGTTTTCCAACGCCTTGCGGCAATTGTCATCGTTCAGACTCAACATGGACAACGCCACAAGCACTTCGTCCGTATGAAGACGAGGATTCTTGCCATACAAAATATTTACTTTCGTGTTCTGTATGGGTTCTATCATCTGCTGCGGAATGAGTTTCACGCTATGTTCTATCCTCGCGAGATATTTGGTCGCATTGAGTATCAACGCCGCGCAGGGACCGAGCAACTGGCTCGTCTCCGACGTGATGATGGTTCCATCGGACAATTCAATGGCGGCGGCGCAACTGGCGCCGGATTGCTCCTTGCGTTCCTTTGCGGCGGTCGTGGTTCTGCGGTCGGCTACTGAAACCTTGAGCTGCTTCATGAGCAAGGCTATCTTGTTCACTTCGTGTTCCGTACCCTTTCCTTCTACGAAATTGCACAAGGAAGCATAGTAACGGCGTATGATTTCAGCTTTTGACGCCTCCCGGCACACTTGGTCGTTTGAAATGCAGAAACCCGCCATGTTCACCCCCATGTCGGTGGGCGATTTGTAAGGGTTCTCACCATATATACCTTCGAATATGGCATTGAGTACGGGGAATATCTCTATGTCGCGGTTGTAGTTCACGGTTGTCTTACCGTACGCCTCCAAATGGAAAGGGTCTATCATGTTCACGTCGTCCAAGTCGGCGGTGGCTGCCTCGTATGCCACGTTCACGGGATGTTTCAGCGGAAGGTTCCAAATGGGGAATGTTTCAAACTTGGCATATCCCGCCTTTATCCCCCTTTTGTTTTCCTGATACAACTGGCTCAGACATACCGCCATCTTG
>DCGD01000102.1:0-12747 GCA_002315195.1 Prevotellaceae bacterium UBA1787
TCATGCACATCAGTCTGAAAGGCAAACGCGCTATCTACAAGAGCGAGATGATGATGCTGGAGATGCTGGCTCAGTGCAACTGGGAACGTCCTCTGTACGTAGCCATTACCGTAGGTAAGGACAATTATGGCAATCTGGGCAATAATTTCGTACAGGAAGGTCTGGTAAACCGTATCACTCCCTTTGACACCAAGCAGAGTGGCAAAACGGTGGATACAGAAAAGATGTATGACAACCTGATGCATAAGTTCAAGCTGGGAGGCATCGACAGACCGGGTATCTACCTGGACGAAACCACCATACGCATGTGCTACACGCATCGCAGGATGTACAGCATGCTGGCCCAGGCGCTGCTTGAACAAGGAGACAAGAAACGCGCACTTGAAGTGGTCAATTATGCGGACCGAATGATACCTGATGCCAATGTTCCATATGCGGACAATCTGGGAGGCAGCATTGAAATCGCCACCACCATGATTGAATGTGGCGAGAAGAAGAAAGGAGAGGAGATTTTGCGCAAATTGGCCGAGTCTTCTAAACAATACCTCGATTGGTACCTTTCTTTCTCAAGAGAACATGCAACTGCCAACCAAAGATCTTGCAGAGAACATTTTTACGATTTCTACCAGGCAGTTATGGAACTGCAGAAAGCAAAGGTGAAGGATGGAGACAAACTGTTCGAGACGGTTGAAATGTATTTTTCCGAATTGATGAACAAGGGAGTCAACATTGGCTTTGGAAAGTAATGATCATTGAACAACCTTCAATTTGGCTCCGGTGGATTTATCCAGACGCCTTGTGGCGAATGGATGAAAATGAAAAGGTTGTATATTTGACTTTCGACGACGGACCCATTCCGGAAGCCACGCCTTTTGTACTTGACACTTTGGACAAGTACGGCATCAAGGCCACTTTCTTCATGGTGGGTGACAATGTGAGAAAACACCCTGATATATTTGATATGGTTGTCGCACGCGGGCATCGCGTGGGCAACCATACTTTTAATCACATGGGAGGGCTTCTGCATAGCATAAGAGGTTACCTGAACAATGTGGAGAAAGCGGATGCGTTCCTGCATACGAACTTGATTCGACCGCCTTACGGATGGATGAAATGGGAACAATACTTCTTTTTGAGACGCCACTACCAACTAGTGATGTGGGACCTCGTGACACGCGACTATAGCAAGTGCGTCAACGCCGATGATGTTTTCAACAATGTCCGCAGGTTTGCACGCAATGGTTCCATTATTACGTTTCATGATTCAATCAAGAGCATTGACAAATTGAAGACTGCCTTGCCGCGGTCCATTGAATGGCTGCTATCGCAAGGCTATCGTTTCAACACCATACCTTAGCTGTGGAACATACGCTGAGAAATTAATCAATTATTTACACTGAAAAGCCGATGCAGGACAGACAGAACGACAGAACACGCTATTTCAACGAACTGGCACAAACAAGCGAGAAATATTTTCTACCATACATCGCTTCTTTCAAGAAACCATATAACGGAATGAGAATTCTTGAAATTGGATGCGGGGATGGAGGCAACCTGTTACCTTTCGCAAGACGCGGATGCAAAGTCGTCGGAGTGGACTTGTCACCATCACGCATAGCGGTGGCGCGACAACAATTCAAGGCCGAGAAAGCCGAAGGTGAATTCATTGCCTCCGACATCTTCAAAATTACCGAACTGGAACATCAGTTTGAACTTATTATTTGCCACGATGTATTGGAACACATCGACGACAAATTTTTGTTCATGCAGAACATCCGCCGATACCTTGCACCTGAAGGGATACTTTTCATGTCGTTTCCCGCTTGGCAAATGCCTTTTGGCGGACACCAGCAAATCTGCCACAACCGCCTGCTCTCCCATTTGCCTTTTTTTCATCTTTTGCCTTGCACTTTGTACAAAGCGGTGCTAAAAGCGGGAAACGAAACAACCGCCACCATCAACGAACTGATGAGCATCAAGCGCACGCGTTGTTCCATTGAATGTTTTGAGCGTGTTCGGAAACAAACGCACTTTGAAATCATCCACAGATTGTTTTATTTCATCAACCCTCACTATGAGGTGAAGTTCCACTTGCGCCCGAGGAAACTTTGGGGTTGGTTGGGTTATATTCCCGTGGCGCGAAATTTTTTCACGACTTCATCTTTTTATGTGCTAAAACCGACAGTTTAGAAACCAACATCTATCATTACAGTCAATGAGAACCATAAAGGAAATTTTCAAAATTGGAAATGGTCCTTCCAGTAGCCACACTATGGGACCAAGTTATGCTTCGGACATTTTCTTGAAGCACGTACCTGATTGCAGCAAGGTGGTTGTCACTTTGTATGGAAGCCTGGCCGCCACCGGGCGCGGTCACTTGACCGACAAAGCCATACAAACCGTCTTCAACAATAACAACGTGGAACTGCAAATCAAGTGGGAACCCAAGACATTTCTTCCATATCATCCCAACGCCATGAGATTCATGGGATATGACAGCGCAGGTAATCTACTGGATACCTGGACAGCCTACAGCGTTGGCGGTGGAGCGCTGGAAGAAGAAAACCCGAAATTCCTGTCGATGGAAAACGTGGACATTTATCCTCATACCACCTTGACGGATATCATGGCTTTTTGCAAGTCCAAGGGATTTAGTTTTTGGGAATACGTGGAAGAATGCGAGGGTAAGGAAATATGGACTTATTTGAAAGATGTGTGGAATACCATGAAAGAGGCCATTCGCCACGGTCTCTCCGCGGAAGAGGTTTTGCCGGGTCCTTTGCATCTGAAACGCAAGGCTGCGACGTTTTACATCAAGTCCAAAGGCATGAAACAATCATTGGAGTCCCAAGGACTGACTTTTGCTTACGCGCTTGCCGTGAGCGAAGAAAATGCCGCGGGAGGCATCATCGTAACGGCGCCCACATGCGGCAGCTGCGGGACTTTGCCCGCCGTATTGTACCACCTGCAGAACAGCCACACCTTTGCTGACATACGCATTCTTCGCGCATTGGCCACCGCGGGACTGTTTGGCAACGTCGTCAAGGAGAACGCCTCCATTTCCGGGGCGGAGGTGGGATGCCAGGGAGAAATCGGCGTGGCCTGCGCCATGGCCGCCGCGGCTGCCAACCAACTCTTCGGAGGAAGCCTCTCGCAAATTGAGTATGCTGCGGAAATGGCTTTGGAGCATCATTTGGGAATGACATGCGACCCTATTTGCGGAATGGTTCAAATACCTTGTATTGAACGTAACGCTTACGCCGCTCAAAGGGCCTTGAACTCCAATCTTTTCGCCTCGTTTACGGATGGTTTCCACTCCGTTTCGTTTGACCATGTCGTGGAAGTCATGAGGCAGACTGGACATGACTTGCCTTCACTCTACAAGGAAACAAGCGAAGGGGGACTCGCCAAGGCTTTCCACTGAACAAGGAATTCAAACGACCAAAAAGTTCCGCTTGGTATCAAGCGGAACTTTTTGGTCGTCAGGGTCAATGGGTGCGAATTACATTGGACGTATCCAAATATTACGGAAACTGATGGGTTCACTTGGATCTCCGTGCATTTGCAGCGAGATGGGACCCTCGCCATGCTTAATAACCTTTGGTATGCCTATGTATTCGGTCGTACCAAGAATTTCCGTATTGTTTTGAACAACAACGCCATTGTGAAGTATGGTCACGCGGGGACGGTAGAGATATGTTCCGTCTTCATTGAAGATGGGGGCAGTGTAGATGATGTCATAGACGTTCCACTCGCCCGGTTTGCGCATGGCGTTTACCAATGGTGCCGACTGCTTGTAAAGAGAACCGGCTGAACCGTTGGCATAAGTCTCGTTTTTATAGTTGTCCAACACCTGCACTTCATATATGCCCTGAAGAAAGACACCGCTGTTTCCGCGTGCCTGGCCGCTTCCGCTGATGTTGGTCGGAACGCACCATTCAAGGTGAAGTTGGAAGCTGTTGAATTTCTGCTTGGTCTGGATGCTGCCGCGTTTCTTGTCTACTGTCACCACGCCGTCATGTACGCTCCAACCTGCGGCACCTCCTTTTTCATCCTCCCATTGTGAGAGGTCTTTGCCATCAAACAAGACGATGGCGTCGGAAGGAGCCGAGTTTGTTTTTATGTTGCCCGGAGTGACCACCTTGGGTTGCGGTGTCCAAAATTCTGTCATGCCGGGTCGCATTGCTTCTGGTTCGGGGTACTTTTTCTCTTGCGCATTTACCGACGCGCTTGCCAACGCCATCAGCGAAAGGCTCATAATCATGATTTTATTCATTGCTGCTGTCAATTAAGTTTGGTTGTGTTAAATTTTGAGTGCAAAACTAATCATTTTTAGGCAATGTGGCTCGTTCTTCAATCATTTTCTAAAAGGAATTTGCGAATAATCACACAGACTGTCTATTTTTCCCACAATCAATTGGTCATAATGTTTATTTTAGTTACTTTTACAACCTATTTAATACATATTTCCCATGAAAGCCAAAAATTTATTTTCATTGTTGTTATTTGTAGTGGTTTTGTTTTCCGTTCATACGGCTTTTGCTCAAAAAGACGTGGCGACGTTTGAAGCTGAAATGGAACAAATCAAGGAAGACCTACATGTGGTCGGCGTTTATGTCGCCGTGGCAAAGGACAACAAAATTGTATATAGCAAAGGTTTTGGTGAAAAGAACTTGCAGTCGGG
This sequence comes from Prevotellaceae bacterium UBA1787, assembly GCA_002315195.1. The sequence goes on from DCGD01000102.1 coordinate 4,685, forward strand.
AGAAAGACTGGAAGACAGCACCCTTTTCCGCATTGCCTCCATTTCCAAATCTTTCACGGCAACGGCCATCATGCAGCTGATTGAACAAGGGAAACTGACACTCGATACCGATGTCAGCGACATTGTGGGATTTCCCATCCGCAATCCCAAATTCCCGGACATTCCCATCACCATCGAGATGCTGCTTTCACACACAAGCAGTCTGAACGACAGCCAGGAAAACATACCTGACTTTGACGCCATCAATCAGGAAAAGAACCCCGATTGGGAAAAAAACTACCAAGATTACAAGCCGGGAAAGGGAGGAGGCTATACCTACTGTGGCATGAACTATTCCATTTTGGGTATGTGCATTGAAAAACTCAGCGGTGAAAGATTCGACAATTACATCAAGCACCACATTCTGCAACCGCTGGACTTGCACGGCAGCTACTGCTGCGATTCGCTTGAACGCTCCAATTTCGCTTCACTTTACACTTTCAGGGACAACAAATACGTGGAAAGGGAAGAGGCCTATACACATATCAGCGTATTGGATGAATATCAACTGGGCATCCACACAAGGAGATTCTCACCGGGGGCCGGCATGAAGATTTCCATTCCTGACTTGGCCAAATACATGCTGATGCACATGAACTATGGCAAATCTCCCTTGAATGGAGCGCGCATCATAAGTGAAGAAAGTTCCAAAAACATGCAGTCAGACCACTCGTTCGGACGTAAGGTGGGTTTTGGCTTGCAGAAAAGCAGTTTCTACATTCCGGAAGTATGGCTTGTGGGGCACACGGGCGGAGCTTACGGACTGAGCAGTGCCATGTTCTTTGACCCGGTGAAAAAATTCGGTTTCGTAATGGCTTGCAACGGTTCCATGCCGGTGGCCAAAGGTGCGGATTCTATTTTGAAACGGGTGCTTTCGGCCATGTACCACGCTTTCGTCGCGACGGAATAGCCGCAACATTGCTTTGACACCTCATACGATGTTAAGACAATAAAGCAAAGGGCATTGAGGAGCGGAAACAACCCATCGCTTGGGCGAAATACAACTGTATCTGCGCTATGCGCGAAAAAACGGTCTATTTGAAGATTCTATCAAATATGCTTTTGCTTTCCTCTTCCTCTCCGTTATCATCGCCACTTGTACCGTTCTCTTCTGCATCGGACGCAGGCGCATCATCCCCAAATCCGAACATATCCTTAATGCTTCCAAAAAAGTCCGACACGTCGTTGCGCCTGTTACGCTGCCATTGCAGCACCATGTCCTTAAGATCCTCCTTGGAAAACAAACTGAATACGTTGTTGACCAAGCCTATGGTGACGATGTGTTTCTTGTCCTGAAACTCTATTTTGCCAATGGAACAAAGCCAATAATTGTCCACTTCGAGTTGTTGACCGATGATGGATTTTGTTATCTCGTCAAAAATCATGCCACCGAAAAAAGCGACACCCGAATTCAAACCCATAGAATCGCGCAATTCATCCACAACGCCACTGATTTCATGCCGTATGACCCGCTCGTGTTTGACTTTGTCTGGATTGGTGGATACCAAGAACAACATGATGACGATGATGACACCCAGCCATATCTTGGTCTTCATTGATGAAGCGTTTCCATTGCTTTTGGAAACAGACTCGACTGGACTTTGCAACTTGGATGGGACTTTTATTTCCTCATAGACGGTTTGCTGACGCGCCCCACAGTTGGGACAGATTTCCGTCTCGGCAGGGAGCGGTTTGCCGCAATCATGACACTTTACCACAGGGGCGCCACAATGAGGGCAGTTCTTGGCGGTATCGGACAGCAGCCCGCCACATTCCATACATTTTGTTAATGCCATATTTATTTTTTGTTAATCGTTGCAAAGGTAACACAAACCATGTTATCATGACGTATTTGAAATCTTAAAAAAAACAAGAAAGTGTCATGAAATGTTGTCAAGCATACATTCATGGTACAACTGATGAATGGTTTTATGCATGCATGGATGAACAAAGTCTGCCGCGATTTGGTCAAGCGGTTGCAGCACGAATGTACGCAGATGCAACTTGGGGTGGGGGATTTCAAGCAGGGGATGCTTGATGATGGCTTGGTCGTAAAACAGGATGTCTATATCGATGCACCGGTCAGCGTAATTTCCTTCGGTGGATTTCTCCTGCCTCCCCATCCGCCTTTCTATTTCCTGAGTCTTGGACCATAAGTCCATAGGCGGCAATTTCGTTTCCATAATCAAAGCCGCATTGAGAAAAGCATGGCACGATGCAAAGCCCCATGGCTTCGTCTCGAAATAATCAGAACACTTGAACAGAGTCCCGACGCTCTGTTCAAGTAGTTCTATGGCTTTTTTAAGATAATCTTCCCTGCAACCGAGGTTGGAGCCGATGCTCAAGTATGCCTTTGCCAAAGTTTCGGTGTTTTGTCAATCGACTATAAGCATGACATCACCAAACGGACCAAAACGATAGTTCTCCTTGAGTGCCACATCGTATGCTCTCATGGTATTTTCGTAACCTCCGAAAGCGGCGGTCAGCATCAGCAAGGTACTTTCCGACAACTGGAAATTCGAGAACATGGCAGTGGCGACGTTGAATCCGTAAGGTGGGAAAATGAATTTGTTCGTCCATCCTTCATAAGCCTTGACATGACCCCGGGTGTCGCAAGCGGTTTCAAGACAACGTTGAACGGTATTGCCTACGGCGACAACCTGATGTCCTCCGTCCTTCGCCTTGTTGATGATGTCGCAGTTTTCCTTGGTGACGAACATTTCCTCTGAATCCATCTTGTGTTTGGTGAGGTCTTCCACATCCGTGTTTCTGAAATTGCTCAAGCCGCAATGCAACGTAACGAACGCGGAACGTATGTCGTATATTTCCATTCTCTTCAGCATTTCCCTGCTAAAATGAAGACCGGTGGCCGGGGCTGTCACGGCGCCTTCGTTCTTGGCGAAATAGCATTGGAAGCGTTCAAGATCCTCCGGCTCGGTGGGACGCTTGATGAAACGAGGAAGCGGCGCTTCTCCCAAGGCGAACAATTGTTCCCTGAACTCATCGTGAGAACCGTCAAAGAGGAAGCGCAAAGTTCTTCCGCGACTGGTCGTGTTGTCAATGACCTCCGCTACTATCAAACCGTCTTCTCCAAAATAGAGTTTGTTGCCTATGCGGATTTTGCGTGCGGGATCTACCAAAACGTCCCACAAGCGGAAATTTCGATTCAGTTCCCTGCGAAGAAATACTTCTATGCGAGCCCCTGTCTTTTCTTTGTTCCCATAAAGACGCGCCGGTATGACCTTGGAATCATTGAACACCAATACGTCATCTTTGGAAAAATATCCCAAAAAGTCCTTGAACAATTTGTGTTCTATGTCGCCACTCTTCCTATGCAGCACCAACATGAGGCACTCGTCACGGTGAAGAGCAGGATAGAGCGCAATTCTCTCTTCGGGCAACTTGATTTTAAACTGTGATAATTTCATGTGCTATGATTTAATGGAAATTCAAAGTCGATGACTTCCTTATTTGTTTGTTATTACATTGATTTGATCCAGCCATTGGGGGAACGTCTCCAAGGTGCGACAATCTTCTATGCGTACATCGCCGACACGAATACGTTTTAATCCCGTCAAATATGCACCACTGTGTAGCGCCAAGCCGATGTCTCTTGCCAAGGCACGGATATAGGTGCCCTTGCTGCATACCACGCGTATTTGGGCGGACGGCATGTCGAAACTCAAAAGTTCTATCTCCTCAACCACCAGTTTTTTCGGTTTAAGTTCCACTTCCTTGCCTTTCCTCACCAGTTTATAGGCATGTTCCCCACCAATTTTGCAAGCGGAATATTCGGGCGGTATCTGTTCTATTTCACCGACAAATTTCTGCAAGGTTTCTTCCAAAAGTCCGCGCGTGATATGTTCGGTTGGAAAAGTGGCGTTTTCGGGATGCTCACGGTCGTAACTGGCGGTGGTGGCTCCCAATTTCAAGTCGGCGATGTATTCTTTCGTATGAGATTGCAATTCCTCTATGCGCTTGGTGGCCCTGCCGGTGCAAAGTATCAAAACTCCCGTTGCAAGCGGATCCAATGTGCCGGCATGTCCGGTTTTCACTTTTTGCCCCAATTTTTGCGTCAGCAAATAGCGCACCTTGGCCACCACGCTGAATGAAGTCCACTTATAGGGTTTGTAGATGGGTATTATTTCGCCTTGGAGAAAATCCATTAATCAACCATTTGTAAACTGTAGCCACTGGCTAGGAGTAATAAAATAATGGCGCCTACAATGATGCGATAAATGCCAAACGCCTTGAAACCGTATTTTGTCAGGAAACTGACAAACCCCTTGATGGCCAACAATGCGACGACGAAAGCGATGATGCAGCCTACTGACAGAAGAAAGATGTTCTCGCTTGTCGCCCATGAATCGTCCGTCTCATCCCCAAAGAACAACTCCAGCAAGTCCAGGCACGTCGCCGCCGCCATTGTGGGTACCGCCAGGAAAAATGAAAACTCCGCCGCCGCCTTGCGGGTTAGTTTTTGGGACATGCCGCCTACTATGGTTGCCATTGAACGCGATACGCCGGGTATCATGGCAATACACTGGTAAACGCCTATCCAAACGGCACGTTTCTCCGTCAATTCGGTCTGCTCGCTTCCCTTGTTGAATATTTTGTCGCAGAAAAGCATGAATATTCCACCCGCCACCAGCATGACGGCCACTACCTGCACGTTCTCAAGCAATTCGTCTATGACACCGCTCTTTTTCCCAATCAGTCCGATGACAATCGCAGGGATGAATGCTACAAGCAGTTTCCAATAAAAATCCCATTTATGAATAAAGTTTTTCCATTTTCCCGAACCCGCGGGCGCAGGTGAGGTGTTCAAACGGAAAAAACGCTTCCAATACAAACATACTACCGACAGAATGGCGCCAAACTGTATGATGATGGTAAATGCCTTGACAAAAGACGTACTTTCTACGCCCAGCATGTTTTGGGCGATGATCATGTGACCGGTTGAAGAAACGGGAAGAAACTCTGTCAATCCCTCTACAATGGCAATGATGATGGTATCAATTAAATCCATGGAATGATGTATGTGTACAATAAATTATGGATAAACAACGGGGTGGTATGATTGTGCAAGGGTGGAGTTGTCATCATGCTGAAATATTACTGCAACAGCGAGCGTTCACCCAACATGAAACCCGCATCGCTCCACGCTTCGAGGTTGCTGCTTCCCTGGACGACAACCTCAACATGACCCACTTCCAAGTTTGTTCAATCTCTCTTTTTAGGCTGATACAAAATGGCGAAAATCATGGAAAGAAAACCAACGACACAAACCCAAGGTGCGACTTTGATTCTGCAAGTGCTGAAAATGTCCGGATTGAATGCCTCTTCATTTGAGCCGGAACCGGACATGAGGATGAAACCAACGAGTACGATTGCCATTCCAATGGCAAGCAATATGAAATTAATTTTTTCGAGAGCAAAATTTTGTTTGTTCATTGAATTTGAATTTATGTTCGATAAAAGTGCAAGTTTCCACTGTGTTAATAGCGGTACAGTTTGTTGTAACTCAAGTTAAGATTGCTGTTTACGGAAAGATGCGCGCAAAGCAATGTAAGAATGATGCCGGCCGCAAACGTAACGCCGACCGTAATAGCCAACATTTCATAAGTTATGAGACTCTGCATTTTTGGCTCATATTCTATTATCATATAAACTCCCCCCAACAGTGTGGCGGAAGCCAGCAGGGAAGAAATGAAACCTATCCAAAAAGCCTTTACGAGAAACGGATGTCGGATGTAACTCCAACTGGCGCCTACAAGCGTCATGGTTTGTATCATGAACCTTCTTTCGCGCACCCACCAACGAATGGTGTTGTTGATGAGTTCTATGGAAACAAGCATCAACAGAAGGGCTACTATCAGCATGACAAAACTGATTTTCCGGATGTTATCGTTCAAGTTTTCCATGAGATGCTCAGGATAGGATATTTCAAGAAAAACATTTTCTTTTTCCAACATCGGAATAAATTTCTCCAAACTGTCATTGTTGGCATACTCCGCTTTCAAACGTATTTCAAACGATGCGGGAATTGGATTTTCCACAAATACGGAAGGGTCCATGCCCAATGCCTTCGTTTGTTCTTCCAGGGCTTTTTGCTTGGAAATGAAATCCACTTGCTTGCTGCATGGAAATACTTTTAGTTTCGTTTGGACTTCCTTTATTTGCTTCTCTGAAAGGTCATCGTTCAATAGAAGCGTGATTGTGAAGTTCTCTTTGATGCTCCTTGACAAACTGTGGGCCAACGTGACGAAAAACACCACGGTACCCAACAACAGCAACACCAAAGTAGTACTGATACATGAGGTAAATACCTTTGTACCCCGTAGAAATCGTTTGTATTTTCTCTTGTTGTTCGCCATATTACCTTTTGTGTATCAAAAGCAAATTAAGCCAATATGCTAATTTGATGCAAAATTAATGAAAAATAGTATTCCAAACGAATATTTTGAGTTTTATGTTCCAGTTCCGACGAAAACAATTTATGTTGCTTTTTAAGCCTAAAGTTCTGTACCCTTCAAAGTCGCCGACGTAGCCGATGTGATCTTCACCTTGACGAGGTCGCCCGGCTGATGGCCGTTGCAGTCGAAAATGACCACCTTGTTTTGGCTTGTGCGACCGAACACCTGCTCCGCCGAGCGTTTGCTGCGCCCCTCCACCAGCACTTCAAATGTCTTGCCTACATCCGCGGCGTTTCGTTCTGCGCTCAACTGGTTCTGCAAGGCTATCATCTCTTCCAAACGCTTGACCTTGACCGCTTCGGGCACGTCATCTTCAAAATGTCGCGCGGCAAACGTGCCTGGACGCTCGCTGTACTTGAACATGAAAGCGCTATCAAATTTACATTCCCTCATCAATGACAACGACATCAGGTGATCTTCTTCCGTTTCCGTGCAGAAACCGCAGAACAAGTCGGTGCTTAGTCCACAGTCCGGAATGAAATGGCGTATAGCCGCCACGCGTTCCAAATACCATTCCCTTGTGTATTTCCTGTTCATCATTTTCAATATGCGGTTGCTGCCACTTTGGACGGGCAGATGAATATGGTGGCAAAGATTGGGCATTTCCGCTATGCCGCGTAACGTGTCGTCGCTCATGTCTTTTGGATGGGAGGTGGTGAAACGCACGCGCATGTTTCCGGCCGCCTTGCTTACCACACGGAGAAGACGGGAAAAATTGACGCTTTCGTCGCCGTTTTCACATAAGTAGGAATTGACGTTCTGCCCCAACAGCGTTACCTCACTGTAACCGCGATCTTTCAAGTCATTGATTTCCGCCAAAATACTTTCGATGCTGCGGCTGCGCTCCCTTCCCCTTGTATATGGTACGATGCAATAATGACAGAAATTGTTGCAGCCCCGGGTTATGCTGACAAAGCCGTTGATGCGGTTGCCGCCCAATCGCAGCGGAACGATGTTCTGGTACGTTTCGGTCAAAGAGAGTTCCACGTCCATGGCTTTGCCACCCATTTCGGCGGAATTCATGAGTTTGGGCAGTTGGAGATATGAGTCGGGACCGGCGATGATGTCCACATTGCATTTCTGCATCAATTCGTCTTTCGTGCGTTCCGCCTTGCAGCCCAAAACACCTATGATGACATGACGCCCCTTTCTGCGCATCGCGTTCAGGGCTTCCAAACGATGTATGATTTTCTGTTCCGCATTGTCCCTGACGGCACACGTATTCAGAAAGACCGCATCCGCTTCTTCTATTCGTTCACAGATGTCATAACCCGCCATTGTCATAATGCCGGCTATGGTTTCACTGTCTGCCACATTCATCTGGCATCCGTACGTCTCAATATAGAGTTTCTTCATCTTGACTGTTTTTTTGATAACCAAAGACGTTCTGCTGAACACGCCGTGGTCGGTGATAATGAAAAACGAACTTTGCCAATTGAAAGTATGCCGTTTGATGGCAACATTTTCCCTGTGTGCCTCCGTGACCCTACTTTCACTTAACAATCTGCAAAATTACAAAAAAGTCATGTTTGCCGCAAATAAACCAAA
>DCGD01000102.1:12781-16012 GCA_002315195.1 Prevotellaceae bacterium UBA1787
CTATGAAGTGGACACGCCAAGCACGAGATGTCAATGCCGTGACTTATCCAAACATGTGACAGTATACCGACTTTCTCTATTCTTGAAAAAATGAGGTTCTGCTCGCCGCATGATCCAAGCAGACAGCGGATTGCCTTCTCAAGTACTCTTTGCGACTATCCATACATGTTGTCACGTACATTCAATAATTTCAACCATAATCAATGCAAAAGACTTTTAAGAAATCACATTTCATCTCTTTGGTCACCATGCTGGCATCGTTGAGTCTGTCAGCGCAGACACCTTTGTCACCATCGAAGGCGGGGGTTAGGTGGTGGTGGCCGGGTTCCGCTGTCGATACGGCCAATTTAAGGTGGAGCATGGAACAATTCGCCTCACATGGCATAGGTGCGGTTGAAATCACGCCCATCTACGGCGTGCAGCACAATGAGAGGAACAACATAGCGTATCTGTCCCCCAAGTGGATGGAAATGCTGCGTTACGTTGAAGCACTTGGCAAAAAACACGGCATTGAGATTGACATGGCCACGGGTACGGGATGGCCTTTCGGCGGACCTTGGGTGCCCCTGGAGGAAAGCGCCTCCCAAATGGTTATCGTTGACACCATCGTCAACCAAAAGACCATCCCAACGCTTTCCTTGAATCCTCCCGCCAAGAAATCGAAGCACGCGAGACTTGTGGGCATATATGCCTTCCCAAGGTTTAAAATGAAAAATTATGGTTCTCGCATGGTGAGACTTACTTATGACGAGCGCAAACAACTTGTCCCCACCGACAAGAAGCAAAAGTTGGGCAAGGGTGAATGGCGCATCATCGCCCTGTGGCAGAAATTGGGCGTAATGATGGTGAAGCGAGCCGCCCCGGGGAGTCAGGGATATGTCATTGACCATTTCAACAAACAATGCGTGGAACATTACCTCAAATATATCAGCGATTCATTCGAGAAAACCCGAACCCCCTTTCCCCATGCTTTCTTCAACGACTCCTACGAGGTGAGCGAGGGGGACTATACCACTGACCTCTTCCCCGAGTTCCAAAAACGAAGGCGATATTCACTTGAGGAAAACCTCGACAAGTTGGTGGATGGCGACGCGAAAACGGTTTCCGACTACCGCGAAACCCTCGGTGACCTCATTCTTGAGAATTTCACTGAAACTTGGACGGACTGGGCGCACAGACACGGCGCCTTGACCCGCAACCAGGCGCACGGCTCTCCCGCCAACCTCATAGATTGTTATTCCGCTGTCGATATTCCTGAGATTGAAGGTTTCGGACTTACCGATTTCGGCATCAGGGGACTTCGCAAGGACTCCGGCTATACCCGAAAAAACGACTCCGATTTCTCCATGTTGAAATACGCCCCTTCCGCCGCGCACATCCTTGGAAAGCCATACACCAGCAGCGAGACGTTTACTTGGCTGACGGAGCATTTCCGTACTTCTCTGTCACAAATGAAGCCTGACCTCGACCTGATGTTTTGCGCCGGCGTGAACCACGTTTTCTTCCATGGTTCATGCTACTCACCCAAGGATGACGCTTGGCCCGGGTACAAATTCTACGCTTCCATTGACATGAGTCCGACGAACACCATTTGGCGTGACGCACCATATCTCATGCGGTACATCCAAAACTGCCAGACACTCCTGCAGCAAGGCAAGCCCGACAACGATTTCCTTGTATTGCTACCCGTTCGCGACATGTGGACCAAGCGCACCAAGGAAAAACGACTCATGCAGTTTGCCATACATACTATGAATGAATTGGCACCGGAATTCATAAAGACCATCTGCAATGTTGACAGTTCTGGATTTGACTGTGACTATATCAGCGAGAAATACCTGCTCACCACCTCATGCAAGAACGGCATGCTGGTCACCGCCGCCGGACAAAAGTACAAAGGTCTCATTGTGCCCGACGACAAGACCATCATGACAGATGCTGTACGCCGACACATTACAACCCTTCATTCACAAGGCGCAAACATCATAACAGGTGTTGACACCAAGGCAATGGAAAAGACAGCCAGGCCTGAAATGTTGCGTACTCAATTGGGATTGAAGATGATTCGCCGCACCACAGACAAGGGGTTCATTTATTTTATCGCCAACCTCACGCCATGCGACATCGACAAAACGACGAAACTTGCCCGTGACTACAAGACGGCACGTTGGTACGACCCTATGACGGACAAGTTTTATTCCACGGAATCGTCTGCGGACGGCATGCGCATCAGATTGAAGTCCGGGCAGTCCATGTTCCTTTTTGCCTACACCAACGAAGGCGACCGCCAACAAAAAGACCCCGCCTTGGCAATGACGGAAATTCCGGGCACTTCCTTTAACTTGGATAGGGACTGGACTCTCTCATTCACGGAAGAAGCACCGAAAGTGGACTGGACTTTCCATTTGGATTCCCTTGCTACTTGGGAACGACTTGATGACGCAAAGGCCAAAATCACCATGGGTACCGGCATCTATGAAACCACCTTCTTTGTCGGAGAAGAAAAATCCATGAAGAAAGATTGCAGGAAAAGCAAGGCGGAAAACAAGGAAATTCCCATGCCTGCGACTGGTGGATTGACAGATGGCACATATCAAATAGACCTCGGTGATGTCCGTGAATCCGCCCGTGTCTATATCAACAACCAGTACATCGGATGTGCATGGGCGGTTCCGTTCATTCTTACATTTGATGGTTCCGTCCTCAAACTGGGTAAGAACATCATCCGCATAGAAATCACCAACCTTCCCGCCAATCGCATCGCGGACCTTGACCGAAAAAAGGTGCCTTGGCGAAAGTTCGACGACATCAATATCGTGGACATTCACTATGACAGTTCCCTTTACGCCGACTGGCTCCCGGTGCCTTCCGGCCTTAACTCCACAATCCGTATCTATCAGGTGAAATAGTTGGTTGCTTGGTCTTCATGACCGCAGTGCCGTGAGGGGCTTTGGCGTTGGCACTTTGACAATGGCAAAAGTACGCACAAGCGCCATTGCATATAGGTTCGTATGTCGATGACTTTATTTCAACAAAAAAATGAATGTCATTCCCTTCAGCAGTTCGTTCTTTATCGTATTGTTCAGTCGCTCCGCCTGGGCGTTGTCCTTTGGATCTCCACTCTCGGTCATGCTTGTCTGGATGCCATGCTCCTTCAGCATGGCGATGTACTTCTCGCTGGCGTACCGGCATCCCCCGTCTGGGTGGTGAATGAGGTCCATGCATCCCTTT
>DCGD01000070.1:0-629 GCA_002315195.1 Prevotellaceae bacterium UBA1787
GCATGGGATGTCGGCTTATTCTGCACCACTTCTCAACAAATACTGAATTGAACCCAAACTTTGGAAATTTCTCCGCGCATTCTTCCCCAAGTTCAAAATGAACGACGCTTGTGAATCGGTTCTTGACCGGACGGACGGCAAACAAGTACATGGAATCAAAGCCAAAGCCACCCCCCACTCTTGTCTTTGCTTAGCTTTTCTTCAAAAATTCATTCAACTTGCCTTGAATTTCTTTCAGTTCCATGTATTCCTTCAACAGTCGTTTCTGCTCTTCTTCTGATTTATCCGGTGTTCGCAACTGTGTCAATATATCCTGTATCCTCGTGGTCAAAATCGCCCATTTCAAATCTACCAACAAGATGGGAATGGTATGGTTGAGGTCGCCCATGTCCGCCGTGTGAACACTGTTATCCTCCACATTCTGCCCTATGGAATAACGGTCTGACAACATGGTGGCCGCCAACTCCACATATTTGGTATCCTGGTGATGGGAGAAATAACTGGAAGGCACAAAATCCGAATGCATTCCCAACTGCACGATGCATTCCTGCATGATGCGGTGGAACAAAGGTTCCGAGAAAGAAAGTTCATCCAACTCCATTTCGTTCTTGATGAACTGAAGAACCGAA
>DCGD01000070.1:640-1932 GCA_002315195.1 Prevotellaceae bacterium UBA1787
CCTTCATAGCACATAATTCTTTCACCATAGCGCATAATGGCTTTCAGCAATGCATACTCACGCTCATAAATAAGCTTTGACTGCTGAGGCTTCTGTTTTTCCATCGGTTGGTTGGATGCCACTTCCGGTTCGGAAGCCGTGGCGGTTTCTAACTTTGCCTCCGCACTTTGCGAAACAACCTGCTGTCTTCTTTCCGCCTGTTCCCTTTGCTTCGCCAATTCTTCACGATGCTTTTTCCGTGCGAAATCGATTTTGTGAAGCAAATCACCTTCACCCACACCGAGCAGACTCCAACACTCCTTGATGTAATAAGACCGTACCACGACATCGGGAATAAGGGAAATGCTTTCTACTATGTCATTCACCACCTGCGCCCGCTTATATACATCGTTGCCGCAGTCCTTCATCAATATGTCTATCTTGAAATGTATGAAATCCACCTGATGGCGGTTGATGTAGGCTATGTATTCCTCAGCGTTGTGCTTGCGTGCGAAACTGTCGGGGTCATCGCCATCGGGCAGGAGCAATACCTTGATGTTCATTCCTTCTTCCAACAGCATGTTGATGCCGCGAAGCGAAGCCTTTATGCCCGCCATGTCACCATCGTAGAGAACGGTGAGATTTTTCGTGAAACGCTGGATTAGACGTATCTGCTCGTATGTGAGGGAGGTGCCTGACGAAGCCACCACGTTCTCTATGCCGCACTGATGCATGGAAATGACATCGGTGTAGCCTTCCACCAAAAAACACTGGTCAAGTTTCTGAATGGCTTTCTTGGCAAGATAGATTCCGTAGAGTTCATTGCGCTTCAGATAGATTTCTGATTCAGGGGAATTGACATACTTGGCAATGTTCTTGTTCTCCGTACTCAGCACCCTGCCACCAAAAGCCACCGTCCTTCCGTCGAGGGAATGGACGGGGAACATAACCCTACCCTGGAAGCGGTCGCGCAGCCTGCCGTTGCTTGACTTGTAACACAAGCCCGTCTTTTCCAAATAGTCAAGGTTATACCCCCCCTTGACGGCGGCCGACGAAAGAGCATCGGGGAAAGACGGTGAATAGCCCAGTTGGAACTTTTCGATGATGTCGTCGCGAAAGCCCCTTTTTCGGAAATAACCCATACCTATGGCCTGTCCTTCGGGAGTGTTTTTGAGATTGCTTTGGAAATATTCGGAAGCCCACTGGTTGATTATGAAGAGACTTGAGCGCAGGTTGCGATCCATAAGTTCTTCAGGTGACAATTCCTTTTCCTTTATCTCAATTCCGTATTTTTTCGCCAACCAACGCAATGA
>DCGD01000070.1:1953-2590 GCA_002315195.1 Prevotellaceae bacterium UBA1787
TGTTCATGGAGCATAAGAAAACGAACCGCATCACCGCCCTTCCCACAAGAGAAACACTTGAAGAGTCCCTTTGAAGGCGACACCATGAACGAAGGCGTTTTTTCTTGGTGGAAAGGACACAGGCACTTGTAGTTGGTCCCACTCTTGGACAATGTCACGAAATCGGAAATGACACCTACTATGTCAGCCGCACCCTTTATTCTTTCTACTGTCTGATAATCTATCATTTTGTCGCTGAATCAGTCTTTTGTATCTTCTTCACAACCCATATTCATCGCCTCTTTCAACAAAGTTTGGGAGAAGACATACTGTCCCTTGTTTTGAGTGAAACGTCCATACTGAACGGCATGTTGCGGGCATGAATGGTAACAAGCCAGACAAGATGTACACTTTCCATGCCAAGCCGGATGATTCCGTTCAAAACTAATATTACCGACAATGCACGTTTTTACGCATCTCCTGCAACCCGTACATCTTACCTCATCAACATGGAATGGTTTGTCCGTCAACAGGAAACGTCTGAACAAGGGTCCAAGCATGTATGTCTTGAAATTCGCAAACGCACCGGGAATCATGTTCTGAAAAATCCTATCCACCTGCTTGAATTGGACTTTTTCGCCGAAATTCTTCATTTCGA
>DCGD01000070.1:2612-5217 GCA_002315195.1 Prevotellaceae bacterium UBA1787
GAACGGAGTTTATGATATGCAACCCTAATTTTATCTACATCGAATCCCGGGAGACAAACATAAGTGTTGGGCAGGCGCACGGCACACGCTGCATGCAAGGTCCAACCGCGACCTGACACCAGTTTCACGAACTGTTCCAAGGTACGACCCGTGTCATCGCCGCAAGTTACCAACAAATAGAGATACGACGGAACAACACCTCCTTCAAACTGCAATTCGGAAATGAAACGAGCCACCAATTCCGGCACATCCCAAGCATGGACCGGGAACACAAAACCAACTCGTTCATCAGACTCAATTTGATACTGAAGAGCACCATGAAGCAACGCTTCCCCCATGTTTACGATGCGGTGGTCTGATAATTTTTTTGCAATCTCCTCCGCCGCCCAACGCGAATTGCCTGTACCTGAAAAAAAGAATACCATAGTTTGTCGTTGAGAACGTATCGTTTAACTGAATGTTTCCGCAGCTACCACAAGACGCTTCTGGAACACAAAGCAATCGGGAAAAACCTCCGCCGCTTCTTCAAAAGTATGGGGCATCAAGGCGAATACCGTACTGCCACTGCCACTCATGGAAGCATAAACCGCATGCATGTCGTAGAGTGTCTGTTTGATGGCCTCTATTTCAGGATGGAGGGGAAATACACTCTTCTCAAAATGATTTTCTATCCTTCCTCTCCATTGATCAATCGGCAAGTTCAACGAGTCTTCCAAGGAATGTTTTGGACGACAAGGCACAATGCCGGCATACGCTTCCTTAGTGGAAATGAATGTCGAGGGTTTTACCAACAGGAGTGTCCATTGGCTCAAGTCGAGTTTCATCGGACTGAGAATATCACCTATACCTTTTGCCATTGAAGGGGTATTGTACACAAAGAAAGGACAATCGGCGCCATAATTGCTCAAACGGTCCGCCATCTGCGCTTTGGTCAAGCCTATCTTAAAGCGCTCGTTCAACATTCGCATCATGAACGCCGCATCGCTGCTTCCTCCTCCAAGACCCGCACCGGTTGGAATACGCTTATACAAATAGATGCTTTGGGCAGGAAGACCGAACTCGTGTTTCATGTCCAAAAAAACACGCACCACAAGATTGTCCTCGGGTCGCCCTTCTATCTTGTTGCCCGCAACTTGTAGTTCATATTCCTGGTCATAAAAATCAAGAGGCTTGATTTCAAGTACATCCTGCAATGGTATGGGTAAAAAAACGGTTTCAAGATTATGATACCCATCAGGACGCCTCTCCGTCACATACAAGCCCAAATTTATCTTTGCATTCGGAAAACAGATCATCTTTCTTTAAAGTTATTTGACACAACAGA
Source organism: Prevotellaceae bacterium UBA1787 (assembly GCA_002315195.1). Next base: position 3,937 of record DCGD01000070.1, read on the forward strand.
TTAACCAAGAACAACTCACTTCAAGCCCCTGTTTTGCAGGAGTGCTTCCGGATTCGGCTCGGCTCCGCGGAAACGCTTGTAAAGCGTCATCGGTTCTTCACTGCCTCCCATTTCGAGTATGTTTTTTCGGAAACTGCGACCGAGTTCCTCATTCAGTATATTGCCACTTTCCTTATACGCATTGAAACCATCCGCATCCAATACCTCCGCCCAAAGGTAGCTGTAATATCCTGCCGAATAACCATTGCAGAAAATGTGGTTGAAATATGGGCCTCGATAGCGGAACGCTATTTCAGGTATGAGTCCTATCTTTTCTGCATATTCCTTCTCAAACGCTACCGCGTCGAAATTTTCGTAATTGTCTTCCATATAGTATGCCAAGTCAAGCAAGGCGGCAGCCACCAATTCCGTTGTTTCAAATCCTGAATTGAAAGTCGATGCGGCCTGCATCTTTGCTATCAAGGAGTCCGGTATGACTTCACCCGTCTTGTAATGGAACGCATATTGTTTCATTACTTCCGGTTCAACAGCCCAATGTTCCATAATTTGAGAAGGGAGTTCCACAAAATCCCGCGCTACCTCAGCACCGCTTACAATAGGATAATGGCACTTGGTCACAAAGCCGTGTATGGCATGACCAAACTCATGAAAGAGCGTCCTTGTTTCATCTATATTGAGCTGAGAGGGTGTATCGCCTGTCGGCTTTGTAAAGTTGCACACGTTGACCACCATGGAATATTGAATTGTATCCTGGCCTTGAGAGACACCCACGTCTTCTACACTTTCTTTCGAAATATTCAAATGAAAATATGGTTGTATGTTGCTCATCCAAGCACCGGCGCGTTTTGTCTTTCGGGGGAAATAGTCCGTATAATACAAGGACAAATGACTGCCGTCCTCGTCCAATACCTCGAAACAATTCACCTCAGGATAATATACATCCAATGCCTCCGGATTATTCACGGCTTCCCCTTCCTGTTTTCCTTTCACAGACAATGGTTTGAACTTCAAGCCATACAATTTCCTTGCCACCATGGATGCTCCATTCCACACATTTTCAAGAGAAAAATAGGGTTTCAGTTCGTTCTCGTCCAATGCATAACGTTTCTGACGCAGTTTCTCCGCGTAATAGAACCAGTCCCAGGCCTCCAACTTGCCTTCCACTCCGCTTTCGTTCATCAATGTTTGCAAATCCTCCCTCTCGCCTTTGGCCTTTTCCAAAGCGGGCCGCCATATTTTCATCAGCATGTCGTATGCCGCCTGAGGGGTTTTCGCCATCTT
>DCGD01000094.1:0-1562 GCA_002315195.1 Prevotellaceae bacterium UBA1787
TGGCCGCTCACCTCGTCGATGCCGATTTCAAGCAAGCCTCCGTCCATTAGGACCTTGGAAGAACGTTTGGCCCGTCCGGTCAGAAAAGCCGCGACGGCGGAAGCGCAGGCACCCGTCCCGCAAGCCTGCGTGATGCCCGAACCCCGTTCCCATACGCGCATGCGCAGAACGCCATCCGCCTGGACCTCTACAAACTCCACATTGGTGCGCTCCGGGAAAAGAGGATGAAATTCAATCTGCGGACCGATTTTTTCAACCGCCACCCGGCTGATGTCCTTTACGAAAATCACCACATGAGGATTACCCATGCAGACGTAGGTGGCCTGGATGTCCCACCCATCGACGGATATGACCTTCCCCTTAAGATCGCCTCCGGGAGTGTTCACCTGCTGCGGATGACTCAGCAAAGGCTTTCCCATATCAACCGTAGCGCTGTTCACCTCTCCGTCGACGCCCAAAATGAGCGAAATGTGCCTGATACCTGAAAGCGTTTCGAGGACAATCTTCGTATTCTCCGTAAGATGGTGGTCGTAAACATATTTCCCCACACAGCGCGCCCCATTCCCGCACATGAGCGCCTCCGTTCCATCGGCATTGAACACGCGCATACGGAAATCAGCGACTTCGCTGCGGCTGATGAGAATGACACCATCCGAGCCAATGCCCGTATGAGGCTTGCTCCAACGGATGGAAAACTCCTTAGGATTGGGTATGGGATACAAATCGGTATTGATATAAACATAATCATTTCCGAGACCATGCATCTTTGTAAACTTAATCATTTGGGACTGTTCAATGTCAAAGAGATGATAAAAAAACTAAAACGATATGTATCCGCAGGTCAAGAAAATTGTTGGACACCACTTGAAGAAACATGTAGCATATCCACTACATCCATCGGGAAACAAACGAAAGACCATGGCAGCCCAAAACTACGACACCGCCTTATGCAAGCGGCCCGTTGGCTTCAATACGCAGAGCGCATCCTTCCTTGCGGAAACAAGGCGGAAAAAGTCAGAAACGCTTTATGACGGCCAGCACCTTGTACATCCTTGCGATGCTATCCAAAGCCAGTTCCTGCTCGTCGTAATCACGGGTGTTCACCGGCACGAGCCTCAGGGTATCGCCGCCACCCTTGCGCACAATCCTCATCATGCGCAAGCCGTTGGCGCACTCAATGACGTAAACTCCACCATACTCGATGAACTGCCTCCAATCAACAACCTCCTTCAGCGCCATGACGTCGCCATGGTTGATGTCCGGCTCCATTCCGTGTCCGGTCACGCTGCACCACACCACGCCTTCCGCATTGAGCGGAGGGAAATTAATGCGGTATTCAGGGACGATAGTTTTGTCATTACGCATGACATCAGAACCGCCGAGAAAATCCGCGCCGTAATAAGGACATCCCCGGTCAGCGACGTTACCATTGTCGGGATCCTCGTTCAGCATATTCCCTTCCCCGATCAAAAACCACGTTCTGTTCAAGTCACGATATTTTCTCAACAACTTGTCAATGGTTTTCTTCCCCAAGTCGCTCTTCCCGGCCCTCGCCTGAGACA
>DCGD01000094.1:1609-7571 GCA_002315195.1 Prevotellaceae bacterium UBA1787
GTTCGTTCAAGTCCTTGTAAACCATGTATTCAGCAAATCTTGTCATGTACTCTCTCATAATCGAAAAATTAGAAAATGTTAAACTCTTGATAATAAAATCATTATATGGGCAAAAAAAAATTGTCCCTCACATGAAAAACAGTACACCTGCTGGGAATCGAACCCAGAGCTAAGGAACCGGAATCCTTTATTTTATCCTTTAAACTACAGGTGCGGCATCTTTAATACAACTGCAAAGGTAATGTTTTTCTTCGGATTAACGCTAAAAGAACACTATAAATAATAAAAAAAATTACGATACCACATTCTGAGGTTGTCCTTTGATAAAAGTCTTGACGTTTTCTATGCAGACAGTTATCAAGCGCTTCCGTGCCTCATCGGTCGCCCATGCGATGTGAGGGGTCAGGTACACATTAGGCGCGGACAGCAGGACATTGTCAGGCGATGGGGGCTCCTTGGACAGAACGTCAGCTGCATAGGCCGACAACCGCCCGGCTTCCAAGGCCTTGGCGACCGCACATTCATCTACCAAACCTCCGCGCGCCGTATTGACAAGAATACCGCCAGGCTTCATCATTCCCAGACGATCAGCATTCATCATCTCCTTGTTATGGGGTGTCAGGGGACAATGAAGACTTACAACATCTGCACACGACAGGGCTTCTTCCAACTCCATCTTGGTGACACCGAATGGCAAAACTTCCTTGCTTTTTGATGAGACCGCTACCACCTTCATTCCGAAAGCCGCGGCGATGCGGGCAACCTTGAGTCCAATGCTTCCCATGCCGATTACACAAAAAGTCTTGCCATCCAGTTCGTTCACGGGCAGGTTGCGATATGAGAAATCTTGACATTGACTCCACATGCCCTCCCTGTTCTGGCGTGCATAATCCGCCACCCTGTTGGTTATGTTCAACAAATGGGCGAACACAGACTGAGCCACGGACATCGTACTATAGGCGGGCACGTTGCTGACTATCACACCATACTCCCTCGCTGCCTCAACATCAATGACATTGTATCCCGTGGCACAAACGCAAATAAACTTCAAGCGAGGCAACTGCTGAAACAACTCACGCGTAAAGACCACCTTGTTGTCCAAAATGATGTCGGCTTCACTACATCGTTCCACAACTTGTTCCGGGTCCGTGCGATCGTAGAATACCCACTCTTCCTCATTTCCCATATCCTTCCGCAAACAAAAAATATCCTTGTTGCACATGGCATCAACAACGACAACGCGCATTTTCCTATCCTCTTGCATACATCTCATTTATCGGGTAAATACCTAAATTCACGCAAACCTACCAACTGGTCATAACGCCCACCCTGCGGACGGTAATAAACGAATATGGAATATTTGTTCTCCGTCTGATAATAATCACCTTCAACATTGGCGGTGTAACCACGTTTCTCTTTGCCGGAAGGCACATACAGATACTGATAATTATAATATCCCTGTTTCAGCAGCAAGGTCGCTTCATACACCTTACGCTCCGAATTGTACACCATCTTACATTCCGGGGCGAACACATCCGATTGGAAAGCCCCATTGATGTAGATGTCGCCATTGGGTTCAAACGGATGCTGTAGCGTAAAATGCACCAACAGATAATCCGACTGAACCGTTGGGTCGGGGTATTCAGCCGTCCGAATGACAAACGCTCCATTCTGCTCCTGATCATAAAAATAATTCGGACGTGTCTTGTCTTCATAGAGCGTGGCATGGAAATAAGGTTTGAAATACCGAATGTTGTCAATGTTCATCGTTGGCACATGCATGTTGGTCATTTCAAATTTACGGTATTCATTTCCTGCCTTGAATATCAAGTCCTTGGCATATTCCCACTGAAGCTTGCCTCCCATGTCATAATCAGGAGCGACATTCCAAACGGCGTTGTCAATGCGATTGTTCTGCATTACCAAAGTCTTTATCTCACGCTTGGCATCCGTTATGGCAAGCTTCCCTGTTTCCACCTTGAATTTCACCTGCTGATGGGAACGGTTGATGTCTATGTCCGTATTGGTGGTGACCGACGCCATCACCATCGCCTTGTTGTCCAAGACGCTGAAACACACCTCACACACATCCTTCTCTTCATCGTCATTGAAGATGATTAATTTGTAATTGCCTGAAAGGCGCACCCCTACGCGTTCGTTCGGAAACCTCAACGTATAATGCGTATATAAAACAGAGGTATTCAAACTCTCGTCATAGCTTTCCAACGGTTGGTCACTGCTCTCTCCACTCAAATAATCAATCGAAAAAATGCCATCGGAAGAGGTCCAGTCATAGTTGCAATGTTCCACGCGATAACGGTAGCGACAATACTCATGGGTCAAATCGTCAAAGGAAATATCCAAATAATCACTTGAACCCAAAACCAAAACCGGCGTACGATTCCATTCACCATTCACCATGACCTGGAGTGTACGCAGATTCTCACTCAACAGACGATGCTGCTGCGCGGAAACGCTCACTTCCATAACAAGCACCATCAGCAGAAAAAAATTGAAACGATGTTTCATAAAATCTATTTGGTTTTAATATTGCAAAATTAATGAAAGTCATTATGTGTACAAAAGAAAAATAATTAATTTTGCATACCTAACAAACTTATCGCACACAATGAAAACAAAATTAATCGTCACATCCATACTTTTTTGGGTTGGCGCCAACCAGGCAAGGGCACAGTACATCAAGGCATCCTATGAAACTGATGACTCCGTAAAAATCGTACGGTTGCTTCAGGAATCAAAGAAACTTTCCAAGGAAAGCAACGACATACTTTTCTTCGCCAACAAGTTCGTTGGCGTACCATACGTTGCTTCCACATTGGAACGCAACAAGGAAGAACAGGTCACATTTTTTCTCAAGGAACTGGACTGCACGACATTCGTCGACGTTGTGACCGCCCTCACGTTATGCCGCCGAAACCAAAAATACAATTTCTACGACTTTCTCCACTACCTCCGCCAATGGCGTTATCGCAATGGAAAAGTACAGGGCTACGCTTCGCGCAACCACTACTTTTCTTCAACTGTCCTCGGTGGAGAAAAACAGAAGATGGTCCACGAGGTGACTCAAGACAATCCCCTCAAATCATCCCCCCTCGCGGCCATACAAAAAAGCGACATCTATTTCATGAGCCGCAATCCCAACTATTATGCGGCATTACAGGACAATGACAGCCTCGTGAAAGAAATACGCATCACGGAAAAGGAACTTTCGGGACACAACATCAGCTACATCACCACCGAAGGACTCAAGGACAACAAAGCACTGAAAAAATACATCAAGGATGGTGACATCATAGCTCTCGTCACCAAGCGCGGAGGCCTGGACGTCAGTCACCTCGGATTTGCCGTATGGGAAAAGGATGGAACCCTCCATCTGCTGAACGCTTCAAGCCTTCACAAACGCGTCGTTTTGGAAAAAAAGACAATGTACAACTACCTGAAGCCGCAAAAGATGCAAATCGGCATTCGCACTGTCAGGATTCTATAACGTCATGTTGTAATGCCGAAAAATAAATTGGTATGATTCGAATGGTGACAACAAACCTCCACAAGAACCATACCAATTTATTTTTTCCTTCATCACATTTTGTGTTATCTTTTCTCCGCACGCTCAATACCCTTTTTGACCTGGTCCCACAGTCCCCTTTTTTCGAGATGTCCAAGTTCAAACACCATCAATCCATCCGATTTGGACAAACACTGGTAACAAGCCTCGGGAAGCCCATCGCTCAAGGTCTGCGTATAATCGGAATAAGCCTGGACTGAACCATAAACGGGACAAGCACCCTTGATGTAGCGACTGTAACGATCCATGGCGGCTTCAACGGCCCACCATATCGTTCCCGGATATTCCGCGGTCAGAGCATACTCTGAATAAACGCCTATGATGAATGCATCCAAAAGATGCGCATAAGCGGTTTTCTGGTAGTTTGGCGTATAAACGTCTCCCTGGGGAACAAAATCAGGACTTGCCCAGTTCTGCCCATAGGCATAGCGGATATCCCAATCCGTTCCCGCCCACAAATGAAGCTGCATGTGTGGATTCTCTGTCTTCACGGCGTTTCGTATCTTCACCAGCAAATTCTTTATGGCCATGGAACGAAACTCAATCCATTGTGGAAACAAAAATCCCCGTCCGCCCGTCGTTGTGATGATGTCATTGCGATTGTTGATTTTCCGACCTATGTATTCTTCAAAAGCCTGTATGGTGGCCGGTCCCATTCCGTAGTCCAAGTCCCACCAACGGCAATAATCAAGACATATTCCCTTCAACTTGGGATAACGTCCGACCAATTCCTGAATATAGGAAGTTACAAACTCCTGAACTTCAGGCAAGGATGGGTTAAGAAAGGCGGCATCCGCTTTCCTTTCATTGCGCACGTCGAAGAGTTCATTTGGATTGTTGTCCACCATCTTCATCTGGGTCTTTCCGTTCCACCTTTCATCCTCATACACCACGCCTTCGCATATGCCTGGAGAACCGAACCCAAGCGTGGCCACGCAAGCATAGACATCTACGCCGCATTTATGGGCCGATTTTATCCAATAAGACAAGTAATCCCATTTACGCGCGTAATCCTTTCCAGCAAACTTAGTCAATGGCGGCAAAATACTGCTTTTATACAACGTCTTTCCACACAATGGCTTCACGTCCAGATAAATGGTATTGAAACCAGCCGATTTCAAACGGGCTACATATTTATCAACTTCCGCTTTCGTCGGAAAACGGGACAAATTGGAATGTGCATCCACCCATACCCCCTTGGGCTTCTCTATTGACAATGCGAATACGGCATGGCAGAACAACAATATGACAGTCGTGAAAATAATCTGCAAAGAATGATTTTTCATATTATGTAAATGAAACAAGGACAAACTAAATGTTGGTGAGAATTCGTTCTAAAAAGAACAAATATAATTAACTTTTTCTTCCGTGGTCAAACTTGCGTCTATCCAATGGATGGCAACGCCACGACGTTCCATTCCGCGAAACCATGTCATCTGGCGTTTGGCAAACTGATGNNTGGCGTTTTGCGAATTGATGTATCGCTATCTCCAGTTGGGCCGTCATTTCAGAGTAAGACAATTTCCCCAAAAGATACCAAGTAAGGAATTTATATTCCAACCCATAATATATCAAGTCTTCCGCGGTGATTCCCGACTCCAACAAACCACGCACTTCCTGTATCATACCATCATTCAAACGCGCACGCAGCCGTTTCGAAATGCGTTCACGGCGAACTTCGCGAGACACATCCACTCCAAAAACAATGCTCGGTATGTCGGGAAAATCGCGATTTTGCATTGTCGTATTCCTGTAATACTCCTCAATTTCAATGGCGCGGATAGCACGCTTGCTGGTATCTACATCGGTCGTGTTGTGCAATTTCTTGTAACTTGATAAGATCCGCGTAAGTTCATCCAACGTCTTGGTTTCCAATCTCTCGCGAAGAGATGGATTGATTGGAACGGGAGACAGCCGATATGAACGCAAAACAGATTCCAAATACAATCCAGACCCCCCACAGAATACGGGTGTCTTGCCTCGCCGAAGCAAATCATTGTAAACCGCCAAAAAGTCATGTTGGAAGTCATACACCGTATATTTGCTGCCAGGATCGGCAATGTCAATAAGATGACAAGGTATTTGATGCCCTTCAAAGAGATAATCACAAAGATCCTTACCGGTCCCGATGTCCATTCTGCGATAGATTTGGCGACTGTCACCGCTGATTATTTCAGCGTTCAACCGTGCGGCCACCGCTACGGCCAATGCCGTCTTTCCCGATGCCGTTGGGCCTAAAATGGTAACAACCCTGTTTTTATCCATCCTATAATCTAAAAAAAGAAAGCCGAACAGGACATGCTGCCCTACCCGGCTTATTATTCATGCACTAAAAAAACGATTAGTTCTCTGCGAAATACTTGATTGTACGAACCA
>DCGD01000094.1:7669-7894 GCA_002315195.1 Prevotellaceae bacterium UBA1787
CGAACAATGAACCGAACTTCATGCCAATCACGTCACTTGAAACAATCTGATCCTCATTATAACCGAAACTTTCAGTAGCTGCATCCTTCATGGCAGCATTGATACCGTCAACGGTAACATTCTGACCCTTTACGACGGCGATCAAGATGGTCGTTGAACCGGTTGGAGTCGGAACGCGCTGTGCGGAACCAATCAACTTGCCGTTCAATTCAGGAATAACCAAAC
>DCGD01000121.1 GCA_002315195.1 Prevotellaceae bacterium UBA1787
GCAGACGCATCATGCCGTAGCCGAGCAGGCTCACCTTTTCGCCCGTTTCAGGATGCTGGCGCATGGTCATCTTATCCTTTGGCGGTTCCTGCGCCGGCAAGGCTTCATCCGTATTGTTCTTCTTGGCTCCGCAACCCACCATCGTGATGGCTGATGCCCCGGCGACTCCGCCTCCCAAAGCCTTCAGAAAATCACGTCTTCTAATATATTTACTCATAGTTTCACCGTTTGTCAATTATTATTGTTTATTCTTTTTTACTTTGGCGTTGGCTTTGCATCAACTTTGGCCTTGACCTTGGCTTTTGCTTTTTTCAAAGAACCAACGCCGAATGCTATAATTCCCTGTGCATTTCGTAGCCCTCTACGTATATGGCGGAGAACGGGCGGGACGGACAGAGATGCTCGCAAGCACCACAGCCGATGCAGCGCGACTCGTTCACTGCCGGTATCTTCAATGAGTTCTCATCTTCCGGATTCAACGGCACCATGCTGATGGCATTCGCGGGACAATGCGCGGAACAAGCGTTGCACGCAACACCCTCCGCCACGGGGAGGCAATTCTTCTTCACCCACACGGCATGACCTATTTGAATGCTGGATTTCTGATCCAGCGTGATGGGTTTGATGGCACCCGTCGGGCACACCTCGGAACATTTGCCGCATTCGGGACGACAATAGCCATGCTCGTAACTCATCACCGGCTGCATCAAGGTGGTCAGTTCCGTACTGGGACGCAACACCTTTTCGGGACATTGCGACACGCACAACTGGCAAGCCGTGCAATGCTTGCTCATGTGGCGCGCAGACCATGCGCCGGGAGGAAGCAACGGTGTCTGACGTTTCGGCGCCACCTTGTCGATGATGGGAGCGAGACCGCCATCCACTTTCTTCTTTTCCTGTGACCACGCCGCACCCACGCTTGCCAAGGCGGCACCCACTACGAAAGCACGCCTTCCTACATCGCACTTGGCATTTTGTTCTTCCACTTTCACTTTCGTTTTCGAGGGCTTGCAGGCGCTGTATGTGACACCTCCCAAATGACACTGCCCGATGCAGTTGCCACAAGCCACGCAGCGCGAATAATCCACCGTATGCGTAGCGACGTCAATGCACGAAGCCTTGCAGTTGCGCTCGCACTTGCGGCACTTCGTACACCGGGCCGCATCGAGGCGTATCTTGAACCAGGAAAAACGCGCCAGGAAACCAAGCACCGTTCCCACGGGGCAGATGGTGTTGCAATAAGTTCGACCACCTCTCCATGCCAACACGGCAAGTACCAACAGCGTAGCGAGGGCTACCCCGAAAACCAGCCAGGAGTTCATCCATACGTCCTGGGGGCCGAAAGCATAACTGTCCGCCTTTTCAGATACGGAAGCCAGCAAATTATATCCCCACTGCCAAACCGGCTGAAGCAGACTCCGACATATTCTTCCAAACGCACTGTAAGGCGCAATCAAGGCGGCGATTGAACCGGCTCCGGTCAGCATACATGCCACGAAGACGGTCAAGACACCATAGCGCAACCACTTTTTCCCCTTGGAAAATGAAAAGCGGTTTTTCTTTTTGTTAAGCCAGGACAACAAATCCTGTAAAATCCCCAATGGACAGATGACAGAACAATAAATACGCCCAAAAACCAGGGTCAACACCACGAGCAGTGCTATCACAATGAAATTCCCCGCCAAAATCGCCGGGAGCAACTGGATTTTCGACAGGACATCCGCCCATTGAAAAACACCTGTAATGTCCACGAACAGCAGGGTAATCAATACAAACACCACCGCCGCCAAAATCAGTCTAATTTTCCTCAACATATTCCGTACAAATATTAAAGACTATCGAAAAATCTACGATTCACCCCTTTCCGATGAATCGGGGGTAAAAATACCACTTTTTTTCATTTCCAACATTCACGAAAAAATGTTTTTTTGTTACATAACGATTTTTTCATGAAACGCTACTGAAAAAGATGAATTTTTCATAATTTTGCAATTTGCATCCGCACATTGAAAGAAACTCGCCATTTCATCTTAAAATCAAGCATACACATGGGATACAACCTGACCAATGAGGACAAAAAACTCATACAGAAAAAAAACATCACTGAGCGGCAGATAGAAAAACAATTGGAAAGCTATAAGACAGGTTTCCCCTATCTACGGCTGAGCGGAGCTGCCGGCACCGAAAACGGGATCATGCGCCCAACGGAAAAAGAAACGGCAGCCTGCATTGAAGCATGGAACGCATACAAAGCACTCGGACACCGCATCACAAAGTTCGTGCCCGCCAGCGGGGCGGCCAGCCGAATGTTCAAAAATCTGTTTGAATTCCTGGATGCGCCCTACGATGTTCCAACCAACGATTTTGAACGAAAGTTCTTCGGCGATATCCACCTCTTTGCGTTTTTTCCCATCTTGGACGCCGTCTGCATGCGCAACGAAGGAAAAGGCATTGACCAACTAATGGCCGAGTTACGCTACAAGGCGATAGTCGCCAACCTTCTCAAGGAAAAGGGGCTTGACTACGGCCATCTTCCCAAGGGACTGCTCCTGTTCCATAAATATGACGACTGCATGCGCACACCCGTGGAGGAACACCTCGCCGAAGCCGCCCTCTACGCCAGCAGCCGCGGAAAAGCGGATGTACACTTCACCATCAGTGCGGAACACAAAACACTGTTTCAAAAACTGGTAAACGACGTGCTTCCCATATATGAGCAAAAATACGGTGTCCAATACCATGTTTCTTTCAGTGAGCAGAAATCCAGCACGGACACCATAGCGGCCAACATGGACAACTCCCCTTTCCGCGATGAAAACGGACAACTGCTTTTCCGTCCAGGAGGCCATGGCGCCTTGCTTGAAAACCTGAACGACTTGGACAGTGATATCGTATTCATCAAAAACATAGACAATGTGGTACCCGACCGCCTTAAAGCCCCCATTACATTGTGGAAGCAAATCATCGCCGGAATACTCGTCAAGACACAGGAAAAGGCTTTCTCCTACCTGCGCATGTTGGATGAAGGAACCTGCAGCCATGAAACACTGACGCAAATAGCCGCGTTTGTCCAAAAAGACCTCTGCTGCCTATATGCCGGGACAGCGGAAATGGACGATGTACAATTGAGTCAATATTTGTACACCAAACTGAACCGCCCCATGCGCGTCTGCGGTGTGGTACGCAATGTCGGAGAACCCGGCGGCGGACCTTTCCTCGCATACAATTCCGATGGTTCCGTATCTTTGCAAATTCTCGAAAGCAGCCAGATTTCACCTTCCAACCCGGAATATGTCAAAATGTTCAAGGAAGGCACCCACTTCAACCCCGTGGATTTGTGCTGTGCCATCCGGGACTACAAGGGCGGCAAGTTCCCACTCGCCAACTACACGGACCCGGCGACGGGATTCATATCGCAAAAAAGCAAGAACGGACGCGAACTCAAGGCACTTGAGTTGCCGGGACTGTGGAACGGTGCCATGAGCAACTGGAACACCATCATGGTGGAAGTCCCACTTGCCACGTTCAACCCCGTGAAAACCGTCAACGACCTGCTCCGGGAACAGCACCAGTAGGGATTTCTATTAAGTTGGCTGTTATAAGTTTACGGATTTTTTACGTTATCTTTGCAAACAACAAGATACCAAGGCACCATATCAGGAAACAGGAATTTGGACAAGGCCAAGAAAGCCAAGAAAGACGAGCTCTATACGCAATTGTCCGACATAGAAAGGGAATTGAACCACTATAGGGAATATTTTGTCGGAAAGACGGTATTCTGCAACTGCGACGATCCGAAGATAAGCAATTTCTTCGTCTATTTCGTGCGCAAATTCAAGGTATTGGGCTTGAAGCGTCTGATAACGACCTGCTACAAGAACAACCAGCCCGATTTGTTTTCGGAAAACAAGTGCGAGCAGGTGGTTTGGCTGGATTATCGGGGAGGCGACGATGACAATCCCGATTTTACCCGAATTGCGGCGACGGCAAGACCGCTGCAAGGCGATGGCGATTTCCGCAGCCGGGAATTGTGGAACTGCTGAAGGAAGCCGATGTCGTCGTGACCAATCCGCCCTTCAGCCTCTTCCGTGAATACGTCTCGCAATTGGTGAAGTACGACAAGAAATTCCTCATCATAGGGAATGTGAACAACATTACCTACAAGGAGATTTTTCCTCTAATGAAGGACAACAAAATTTGGTTGGGATATGGATTCCGAACGGGCAATGCGTATTTCAAAATACCATCTGATCAGTTAGACAATTATGCTGATGGTGTATTTGATGCAGAAACAGGTTTGGTGAAATTTCGAAATTCCGCATGGTTCACCAACATTCCACACAAGAAGCACCACGAGTGGTTGGACTTGTACAAGCGATACACTCCCGAGGAATATCCCAAGTATGACAACTACGACGCCATCAAAAGTGAGCTGATAGCAGAAGTTTGCCTATATAGAATCGTTCACAAAGCAATGGAATATACCTTACAGGGTGATAGTCAAAGAAAAAAGTATTAATTTTGCCACCGATACTGAAACATAACCAATCGTGAACGGATATCAACGGAATTGGTGAATGGGTATCGGTCGGAATACGCAGAGAGGATGGCATCCGCCATCTCCGGGTTGCCGTTGAATGCCTTCACAAGATCGTCTCTCAACCCCGTGGCTTTGGCCACCTGTTCCAGCAACCAAACGTCTCCGTACAGAAGATTGCCGTCTTCAGTCTGCGGCGATGTCGACCGGTCGGTCTTGCGCTCACCGGGGAGTGATCCTGCTTCACTCAGTTCCCAATCCTCGGGAAAGATGAGCTTCGCGCGTTCCTCAGGTGACGCCATGAGGTAGTTGTTGTTCGGATGAAACCTGTTGTTCTCATCCAGCGTGAATTTGTCAATAGATTGTAACGATAGATGCGCAATATATGTCATTCCTATGTATATCAATAATAACCATTGATAGTATATAAAGTGACAAAAATAGAATTACATAGGCAGATCGGTGGATTTGTGAATGAATTATTTCGTTTATACTATTACCTCTATGAGCGTTAGTCCATCCTGTTCAACAGTAGGAAGTAACCCTGGAGTTTTGCCCTTATTAAAACAAAACGAAACAAGGTAGCCTATCTTTTGCTTTTTAAGTTTAATATACTCAAACAACTGTTTTTCACCCTTGGTGTTATAACTATCACCGCGCCATATCTTCAACTCAATTACATACTCGTGATTGTTGTAATTGATAATAAGATCTGTGCGAGTTTCATCACGTGTTTCTGCTTCCACATAGTAATGACCAACTCCATTGATGATGGGACGTATGTAGAGTTGGAACTGTTTTCTTCCATGCTTTTCCACAAACTTGGCATCCTTTGTTCCATCTTCTGTTCGGAAAATCTCATTAAAGTGTTCAGAGAACTTCCGCAAAAGCAAAGGCATATCCAATCCATCACCCTTAATGAACTGATTCTTTTCTATGGATCCTGCAGAATAAATCTCAGACTCTTTTTCTTCCGACATGAAATATTCATATATTACCGTTTCCATGATACGAGAAGAAATTGAGTATAAACCATCAGCACGGACATTAATAATATTGAATTGTTCTGCCAACTGGAATGTTAAATTGTGAGCGTTATATTTGCGTGTTTCACCCGAGAACAGTATATCCAAAAGCAAAGACTTCAGGTCAGGGAACTGCTCTATCTTCTTGGTCATGTCATCAAATAGCGTATTGCGTTCGTTGATCAACGACTTAACAGCATTTCGAAATCCTGCGAGACTCCAGTCATCGCGCTCGTCCATCAGTTGACACAGACGAGAAGCAAGAAATGGATAACCACCAGTGTATTCTCGAATCCACAAAGCAACTTCCTTTGTATCTATTCCCTTATTATGGTCAGCCTCATATTCGTCAAGCATTCCCTTTATGCCATCTGCCGAGAGACTCATGTCTACATTAAATGGAACTGCAATGTTCCAAGGACTGTTGTGTTGATGTTTCTCATCTGTTCGAACCTTCAATTTAAGATTCTTAATGTCATAGACACCAGCAAGAATGACTGACTGGAAGGTAGGCAGACTTGGTCGGTTAAGAAACATCTTTCTCAACACTCCTAGGAAAAGCAGGAATGATTCATAATTGCTTGCCTGATCGACCTCATCTATGAGAATCACTATCGGCTTACTGTTTGCTTTGCATATCATTGGGATAGTATAGGCAAAATCCAAATCAGCAATACTATCCTTGCCTTCAATTGCATCTTTAAGTACCCGTAAAGCATTATTGTCTATACTTGTCAATCCAAGTTTTACGTTGAAAATCAAAGACTTCAAAAAATAGGCAGAAAAGACCGGTAGACTTGCAAAAGATTCCTGTGATACTCCTTCTAAACTAAGTTTGAATACTGAGTATTTTGAATTCAACACTCCTGCCAATGCCTCCAAAGTGGTGGTCTTACCATATTGACTATTTCTGTATCAACAGAGGCAGACAATATGGTAAGACCACCACTTTGG
>DCGD01000067.1:0-170 GCA_002315195.1 Prevotellaceae bacterium UBA1787
CTACAAGAACCTATTGATATTAAAGTGTATAATCAAGAGCAATCTCGATGATACACAGATATATCAAGCCGCCATGACAAGACTCGGATGGTGCCGCCAGTGTGGTCAATCCGTGTTCAACTACCTTCTTAGCCCAAAAGTACTAGCAATGCCGCGAGTGAATAGGACTG
>DCGD01000067.1:320-36538 GCA_002315195.1 Prevotellaceae bacterium UBA1787
AGAAATCCCCACATCTACTCTATTTTTTCATCCCCCCTTGCATTTCATACTTACGAACCATTATCCATAAGCGTCATGTTTTCGCATTTGTGATTCCATTGTACGAATGGCGTGTCGGAGTGTTTCAACTACATGGTAAAGTTTATCGTCTTTATATATTGTTTTCTTCATTTCCGACTTCACCAGCCATTATATGTAAGTTGCATCTTGTGACGGTGTTTCTTGCCTATTTGCCCAACAATGTGATTAATTGTGCAATTTTCCTATTTTGTCACAATATAGACTATCCTTATAACATGCAGATAATTAGAATATTAATATTTTTTATATTTTCTTTTTTGCACATATTGTTCATGATGTGTAATTTTGCAGTCGTTATAAAATTGTTTTTTAGATGCAGAAATTTTTTTTTGTTACATTCATGTTCTTATGTGTAGAGTTTGCATGTGCCGATAACCCATATACCTTGGACAGTTTGCGAAGTCTTGCATTAAGAAATAATAAATCGTTGTTGGCAAGCAAGTATAAGATTGATGCCGCCATCAACGAGCATAAATCTGCGAAGACGCATTATTTACCTTCGTTGAGTTTGGAAGGAAGTTATATACATAATCAGAAGTCTGTACACTTGCTCTCAGATGAAACCTTAAACACTTTGAATACCGCCCAGGAAAGTTCAGCTGCGCAAATTAAAAACTTCGCGCAGCAATTGTCAGCGAAATCACCTGAAATGGGTGCGCTTGTAGGCTCATTGGTGACGCCGCTTAGTACGGCAATTGGTGGTATGGGAAAAGATATTGCCAACGCATTCAAGACGAGTACCTATAATATCTATGCCGGGGCTGTTGTCCTCACTCAGCCTATATATACGGGTGGTCGTATACGCGCGTATGATAAAATAACCCAATATGTCAGCGATTTGTTGGGTTCAGAGTATGACAAGCTGTCCCAGGAAATCATATATAGTACCGACCAAGCTTATTGGCAAGTGGTGTCTCTTTCAAACAAGAAGAAATTGGCGGAAAGTTACATGGGAATGTTGCAGCGCATGGATAGCGATATACAAAAAATGTATAAGGAAGGTCTTTTGACCAAAGCCGCCACGCTGACTGTCAGCGTCAAACTTAATGAGGCAGAGATGGCTCTTACGAAAGTGACGGATGGACTTTGTCTGAGTAGGATGTTATTGTGCCAACTTTGCGGATTGGACATTGACCTGCCGATTACCCTTTTTGACGAGGGCAATGACCAAATCGTCTCACAAATAAACATTGCAAAAAGTGATACAAACGAAGCATTCCAACATCGTAAGGAATTACATTCTTTGCGCAGTAGCATAGCCATTGCCGAGGAGAACGTGAAACTCGTGCGCAGTGCGGGTATGCCTACTATTGCCGCTTTTGGGGGGTATAATATTACGAACCCCAATGTCTATAATGGTTTTGCGAACAAGTTTGCTGGCAATTTCAACATTGGCGTTGCGTTGCATGTTCCGATTTGGAATTGGGGACAAAACAAATACCGTACTCGCGCTGCAAAAGCCTTGGTCCAAAGTCAGAAGCAAATGTTTGAGGAGGCTAAGGAAAAAATTGCGTTGCAAGTCAATCAAGCTCGTTTCAAGACCGAGGAAGCACAAAAGAAATACTTGACGGCGAAGAAGCACGTGGAAAAAGCCGATGAAAATTTGCGTTATGCCAACGTAGGATTTCGCGAAAATGTCATTGTGACTTCGGATTTGTTGGAAGCCCAAACCGCATGGCTTCAGGCGCAAACCGAATTGTTGGATGCTGAAATAGACGTGCGGCTGACAGAGATATATCTTCAGAAAGTTCAGGGAAAAATTAATTATTAAGGAAATACATAACATATATGGCTAAGAATAAATCAGAACTCAGTGTAGTTTTACGTCCAATCATTGTTATCACTGTTGTTGTCCTCATTGTGGGCCTGATTGGTAGCCTGACATTGGGAAAAGATGAAGAGGTTATTCAAGGACAAGTCGAAGTGAGTCAATATCGCGTTTCTGGAAAAGTTCCGGGTCGTATTGCGAAATTCTATGTGAAGGAAGGCGATATGACCAAGGCGGGTGATACATTGGTAAAACTGGACGTACCGGACATTGAGGCAAAATTGGCTCAAGCCAATGCCGCCCAGCAAGCCGCCCAGGCGGTGAGCGACAAGGCAAATCGCGGCACGCGCCGGGAGCAGATTCAAGGCGCCTTGGAAATGTGGAAAAAAGCGCAGGCAGGACGTGAAATCATGGAGAAAACCTACACCCGTATCAAAAATTTATATGACGAGGGCGTTGTCGCCGCGCAAAAGCTTGATGAAATAACTGCTCAGCGCGATGCCGCCATTGCGACGGAAAAAGCGGCCGAATCACAATACCAAATGGCCTTGAACGGTGCGCAAAGGGAGGACAAGGCAGCGGCCGCGGCAACTGTCGAACGTGCGATAGGTGCAGTAAGTGAAGTCAACAGTTATTTGAAAGAGGCTGTTCTTTTGGCAAGTCATGACGGGGAAGTCAGCGAGATACTTCCTCGATTGGGCGAATTGGTCGGTACGGGTTCACCTATCATGAACATTTCGATGTTGGATGATATGTGGGTGACATTCAACGTACGTGAAGACTTGTTGAAAGACCTGCAGATGAATGCCACCGCAACTGCTTTCATACCGGCTTTGGGAAACAAGGAAATAACGCTGAAAGTATATTATATCAAGGACCAAGGCAGTTATGCCGCATGGAAAGCCACCAAATCGACCGGACAATTTGATTTGAAAACATTTGAAGTAAAGGCGCGTCCCATCGAGTCGGTTGAAAACTTGCGTCCCGGCATGACGGTGGTCCTCAAGAGGTAATCGCGTTGTCACAAGTAGAGTAGATTTTTTATGCGAAAAGAGTACAACTCAAATAGTTGCTTCCGCGACATATTCATCCGGGAATTACGTCGTATGGCATCGCGACCTATTTGCCTATACTGTATTGTAATAGCGCCCTTATTTTGTCTCTTTTTCTTCACATCGCTGATGGACGATGGCATACCGCATGATTTGCCCGTCGGCGTTGTGGATTTAGATAATTCTTCTACTTCCAGGAAAATCATCCGAACCTTGGATGCTATGGATCAATGCAAGGTGGTTCAAGTATATCACAACTACTCCGATGCAAGAATAGCCATGCAAGAAGGAAAAATCTATGCTTTTCTGTATATTCCAAGTCGTTTCTCAGAAGACTTGCAGTCCATGAGACGACCTGAATTGACATATTATATCAATTATTCCATAATGGTTTCCGGCGCCTTGATATATAAAGACATGCGTCGGTTGGTAGAGTTGGCGTCCGCATCAGCCATGCAGAAAAAGTTGTTTGCACGTGGCGCGACTGAAAAGCAGACACTGAGTTTCCTACAGCCCATTGTCATTGAATCTCATGCCACTTACAATCCTACGCTCAATTATGCCATTTATTTGAACAATACCATTCTTCCCGGAATATTAATGTTGCTTATTTCCCTGTTGACGGTTTATTCAATAGGGAGCGAGGTTAAGGAAAAAACCGCACTCTTTTGGTTGCGTAGAAGCAATCATTCAATACTGCTTGGCGTTGCCGCGAAATTATTACCTTATACCATTGCGTTCTTAGGGATTAAATTATGTTGCGATGCATATATGTATGGTGTGTTGGAATATCCATGTAACACCGATTTAGCTTCGTTGATGCTACTTGATTTTGTCATGATCGTGTCAGCGCAGGCTTTGGGTGTCATATTCTATTCACTCATACCCGTAATGCGACTGTCGTTGAGCGTTTGCAGCCTTTGGGGGGTTGTTGGTTTCTCCATCAGTGGTTTTTCTTTTCCAACGCTCGCGATGACTTCTCCAATACAGGCGTTGAGCAATTTGTTCCCGCTTCGTCATTACTATCTCATCTATGTAAGTCAGATATTGGATGGAAACGGCTTGGCGTATTCTTGGATAAGTTATGCGTCTTTGTTGGTTTTTGTATTGTTGGCGCTTGCACTTCTCATGCGTCTCAAAAGTGAAATTATTCATTTACTCTACATTCCTTGATACTTATTATGAAAGCTGCAAACAGTAAATTAATACAAGGGATAAAGAACATTGTTCGCATCTGCCAAAAGGAAATAGACATAATTTTGCACGATGAGGGTGTCTTGATATTTTGTGTCCTGGTGCCCTTGTTTTATCCGTTGTTGTATTCCATGATTTATCAAACGGAAACCATTCATGAGGTTCCCGTAACCGTGATAGATGATTCAAAAACGGCCTTGAGCAGAACATTCGTCCGTAAGTTTGACGCATCATCGTGGGTGAAGGTAATCGGATATTCTGACAATGTCGAAGATGCTAAGGAGCAAATCAAAAGACAGAATACATACGGCTTTATCAAAATACCTGAAGATTTTTCAGACAGGATAGTCAGGGGAGAACAGGCATTTGTGGGAATGTACGGAGACATGAGTGGGATGTTGTATTACAAAGGCATACTTATAGCCGCCACAGACGTATCGTTGGACATGAACGAGAAAATCAAGATAGAGCGGATACCCGGCATGACAAAGAGCGATGATGAAATTATTACATATCCAGTCACCAACAAAGATGTCGCATTGTTTAATACCCAGCAGGGGTTTGCCGTTTTCTTAATACCCGCGGTGTTGATGCTCATAATTCAACAGACATTGCTCCTCGGCATAGGTATGGCGGATGGCACAGCGGCAGAAAGAGGAGAATACACGCGCATCTTGACATACGGACGTCGTTTTCGCGGCTTGCTGGATGTTATCTTGGGTCGGACGCTTGCTTACTGTTTGCTTTATGCCATAACAACTGCATACATGTTGTGCATAGTTCCCCGATTTTTTGGCATAACTCAAATTGGACAAGGAACAACGATTTTGGCATTTGTCATTCCCTACATACTTGATTGCATATTTTTTGCTCAGACAATGGCCGTCTTGATACGCAACAGAGAGATAAGCATCTTGGTCTTTGTGGTCACATCCCTGCCCATTTTGTTCATTTCCGGAATATCATGGCCGGGCGTGTCCGTACCTGCATTTTGGAAAGGCATTTCATGTCTCTTGCCTACTACTTTCGGAATCAATGGTTTTGTTCGCATCAACACCATGGGAGCCACACTTCAACAGGTGTTGTATGAATGGGGTATGTTGTGGGTTCAGGCCATTGCTTATTTCCTCATTCTGTATTTCAGGTTGCACAGAGATGTCAAACGCCTGATTTCAGAAGAATAGAATCCAATCCATGGCGCGTGAAAATTCTATTCGTCCTTGTTTTCATTTTTGTTCTTGAATGTCACAAGAACTTTGTCAATGCGGTTCCCGTCCATTTGTGCTATGTGAAGATGGAAACCATTCCAATCACAGTTTTCCCCCACTATGGGTATATGGTCCAAAAGTACCAATATCAAACCCGCCAAGGTGTTGTAGTTGCCTTGATATAGACTTTCCTTGTCGAAATATTCGAGAAAATCATAAAATGGACATTGACCATACACTTCCCAACTGATGCCCTGTTGGCGTTCCACAATGTCCGGACTTTCAGAATCCACTTCAATGGTCCCAACCAGTCCCTCAAAAATGTTGCGCAGGGTGATGATGCCTTGCAATGCGCCGAACTCATCGCACACAAAGGCGAAACTGAAACGATATTTCTTCAAATATTCGAGTGCCTTGTAAACCGTGATGTTTTCGGGGAAGTATAGCGGTTTCTGCAAGTTTGTGTGAAGGTTGAAATCAGGTTTTCCTAACTGCATGACAAGATCTTTTAGTTTGATATAGCCGCGGATGTTTTCAATGTCGCCATCGATTACGGGATAATTGCCAAATGGTGTTTCTTGAATGATGGCTTTCACCTGCTCGCTTGTCATGTTTATGTCAAGTGCGACGATTTCGGTCCGGTACGTCATGATTTGGTCCACTTTTTGGTCACCCATAATCAAGGCACGTTCCATAATGTCCTGCTCTACTTCTTCGACTTCTCCGTTTTCCGTACCCTCTCGGATGACGGACTTTATTTCTTCTTCTGTTATGCGCGTGTCTTCTTTGTGAAGATGGAAAAGTCGCACAAGTGCGTTCGTATTGATGGTCATCAGCCACACAAAAGGTTTTGAGACGGCGGCAAAGAACAACATCGGCGGAGCGCAGAGTTTTGCCATAAAGTCGGCCATGTCAATGCCAATGCGTTTAGGAAACAGTTCTCCCAATTCACACTGCAGATAGGTGGCGACAATAAGAATGACGGTTTTTGAAACAATGGGTGCCAGGTCTTCTGAAAGGCCAATCTGTTGCAACCAAATCGTGAAATTATCCGAAAGGGCTGCCCCGGAGTAGATACCGGTCAATATGGATACGATGGTAATTCCTATCTGACAAGTAGAAAGAAATTTATTGGTGTCATCAATCAAGCCGACCGCCATTCTCGCACTGCGACTGCCTTTGTCGGCTTGGGAGACCAAGCGCCCCCGACGGGCGGAGATGTAAGCCACTTCTGCCATTGAGAAAAAGGCGTTAAAGGCTATAAGGGTTATTATGATAATTATATTTGCCATGATGTTTTTCTTGATGCAAATGTACGAATAAAAGAATTAAGGAAAAACCTTTTGTACCGAAATATCGCATTCGTGGTTGTCAAATGCTTTTTTAGCACCGAAGTATGCGTAATTATGTGTTTTGTTTGTCAGTCTATTGTCTTTGCATGCATTGTGTTCTTTAATATGATGAAACTTGAAATAAGGGTATGCTCTTTTTATTTCAATGCATAAAGTAATGCGAGAAGTAAAATTTTACATTTTTTTCAATAAAAATTAGCACAAAGTTGAATAAGATTTTTTTTTTGCGTATTTTTGCCACATAATAGCGAATGTTTCAAATTATTTTGGTAAGACTTTTTTTTAAATAGAAACGAAAATTTAATGCAAACAAAGAAAAAAGGCTGGTTTTGGGCAGGCGTGGTAGGTTTGCTTGTGGGTAGCAGCGTGATGATAGTTTTGGATTATTATTACAATAAATCATCAGAAAATGAATCGTGTATGGTATGCCATGTGCATCCGCAGGCGGAAGACTCTTGGAAGAAATCTTCTCATTACAATAATGAAAGTGGTGTGATGACCAATTGCGTAGCTTGTCATTTGCCTCCTGAAGGCACGTTTGAACATTTCACAGCCAAAGCGAAAACCGGCATGAAGGATGTGTGGAGTTACATGACCAAGAAAAAAGAAGACTTGGATTTTGAAAGCAAGAAAGAGTTGGAATATGCCGTCAAGATTGTGTACAACGAATCTTGCAAGAAATGTCATGTCAACCTTTTCCCAAAGAATTTATCCGATGATGGCATAGCCGCGCATTTGTATTACGAGGAGAATGAAAAGGCTTTGGATCTTCAATGCATCAGTTGCCATTTGGACGTGGGACACTATAATCCGAATTACAAGCATGCAGCCATGACGTCAGCGCCCATTGATACTACAGGCGTGGGGTTTGACAGTGCGACGATAGTCAAGGAATTCAAGAACTTTACCGAAAAGATACCGGGGACGCAGGTGACCATTAACATGGTGGCAGTCCCGGGTGGAGAATTCATGATGGGAAGCGAGAATGGCGATGCA
The DNA here is from genome assembly GCA_002315195.1 of Prevotellaceae bacterium UBA1787. The sequence goes on from DCGD01000067.1 coordinate 7,972, forward strand.
TACAGCAAGGAAGACGAGTATCCACGTCATAAAGTGAGTGTTGATCCGATTTTCATGGGAGAAACTGAGATAACATGGAATCAGTATTGGGCGTTCTATGTGGAATGTATGTCTGAAGGACGTACTCCGCCCGAGGCGGTATATGCCAACAATACTCGTCCTGATGTGGATGCGGTTTCGGGACCGACCCCTCCATTCGGCGCACCCGACCAAGGTTGGGGAATGGGTGAACGGCCGGCCATTACCATGACACATTATGGCGCGGAGACGTTCTGTCAGTGGCTGTCCTTGAAAACGGGCAAGAAATATCGTCTGCCGACTGAAGCCGAATGGGAACATGCCGCCCGCGGTGGAAAGGAAACGCCTTATTTCTTTGAAGGCAAACCTTCTTCTTTCAGCAATGAAAGTTTCTGGTCCTCACTTTTCGGAGCGGATACGACAGTGATCAATCGCTATATCGTTTATGTCAACAACAGCAAGAACCGCAGCCAGGAACCGTCAAAGGTAAGCCCTAATCCTTACGGATTGAAGAACATGTTGGGAAATGTCATGGAGTATTGCTCCGACTGGTATAGCGACAAGGCATATTCCGAAATTTCGGACGGGACAGCCAATCCAAAAGGTCCGTCATCAGGTACTGAGCATGTTGTACGCGGTGGGTGCTACTCGGATGACGCATCCAATTTGCGTTGTGCTTCCCGAGGACATACAAATCATGACGCATGGCTTAAAACCGACCCTCAGAATCCAAAGAGCATTTGGTGGTATTCAGACATTAAGGGCGTAGGTTTCCGCATTGTGTGCGAAGTGCCGGAAGGTGTCAATACAAAATAAATAGATTCATACATCATAGTATTAACAATATGGAAAACAAAGAGATTAACAGAAGACAGTTCCTTTCATATACAGCGTTGGCAGGAGCTGCAGTTGCAGTACCGGCATTGTTGTCTGGTTGCAAAAAAGGGAATGAGATGACCCCGTTGCGTGCGGAGGGCGAGTACTATGTACCTGAATTGCCTGACAAGGCTGACGAAGGCAAGGAATTGAAAGTTGGTGTTATCGGTTGTGGTGGTCGTGGTTCCGGCGCAGTCATCAACCTTCTTGATGCTGCTGATGGCATTACCGTCACTGCATTGGGTGATGTTTTTGAAGACAGATTGAATAATTTGCGTGATCGTTTGAAGAATGACCGTCAGCAGGAAGTCGCTGCTGAAAATTGTTTCATCGGTTTCGACGCTTATCAAAAAGTCATCGATTCAGGTGTGGATATGGTAATCATCGCCACGCCTCCTTTCTTCCGCCCCGAGCATTTCAAATATGCAACCGAGAAGGGTGTACACTCATTCTTGGAGAAACCAATTGCCGTAGATCCAAAGGGCTATCGTACCATTATGGCGGCGGCAAAGCAGGCAGAGGCCAAGGGTCTGAGCGTTGTTACCGGTACGCAGCGTCATCATCAGCGTCCATACGTTGAGGCATTCCAGAAAATACAGCAGGGTATGATTGGTGAAATCACCGGTGGAAACGTATATTGGAATCAAAACATGTTGTGGTACAGAACCCGCGAGGCTGGTTGGAGCGACATGGAATGGATGATTCGCGATTGGGTAAACTGGAAATGGCTTTCCGGTGACCATATCGTAGAGCAGCATGTTCATAACCTTGATGTATTCTTGTGGATGGCAGGTTATCCAAAGTTGTCAACCGCCACTGCTTTCGGTGCGCGTCACCGCCGTATCACGGGCGACCAGTTTGATATGTTCAGCGTGGACTTTACATTTGAAAATGGCATTCACTTGCACAGCATGTGCCGTCAGATAGAAGGTTGCGCCAACCGCGTAAGCGAATTTATCCAAGGTTCAAAGGGTTCATGGAACAGCGAGACACATGAAATCAAGGATTTGCAAGGCAACGTGATTTGGAAATTCGACGATGCAGCGGCACAGCAGCAGTTCAAGCAGCACGATCCATACGTACTTGAGCATGTAGATTGGGTTAACCATATCCGTAGGGGAACTGCTCATGTTGAAGCAGGCGATACCGCAATCTCTTGTATGGCAGCCGTCATGGGACGCGAATCCGCATATACAGGCGCAATGACAAATTGGGACGAGATGACACAGTCTCCGTTGGATTACACTCCGGCTAAGTTGGAGATCGGTCCTATGGATATGTCCGCTTATACAGTTGCAGTTCCAGGTACCGGCGAAAATAAATAATTATGAAAAGACGTCAATTCTTACAGGTGGCTGCTGCCAGTGCGGCTGCCTTGACGCTTTCTTCTTGCGGTGCTAAGGAAGGCGCATGTGGCAAAAAGTGCAATAAGAGTAATGCGGATACCAAGTTGAACATTTCTTTTCAGGAAGGAACCGCTCCCGGTGAAAATTTGAAGGAAAAGTTTGACTATATGGAAAAACTCGGCATTGTTGGTTTTGAACCGCACGGACGCGGATTGAAAGATCGTGTTGCCGAAATCAAGGAAGCACTGAACGGACGCAACATCAAGGTTTCTGCCATTTGCGCAGGATTTGATGGTTTCATACTCGCCGAAAATGAAGAAGAAAAGGCGAAGTTCGATACAACCATGCGTGAAATCATCACCGCGGCAGGTGAATTGGGTTCAGTAGGCGTTATCATGGTCCCCGCGTTCAACGGACAGCAGCCTTGCAAGCCTCATACAACGGAAACCCGCCAATTCCTTTGCGAACAGTTGCATGAACTTGGAGAATTTGCGCTCCAGAACAACACTACCGTTATTCTTGAACCTCTGAATCGTGCCGAAGCGCATTATCTCCGCCTCGTGGAAGATGCAGCTGCCATTTGCCGTGACGCCAACAGCGAAGGTGTGAAGTGCATGGGTGATTTCTGGCACATGAAAGAAGAAACTTCCGATTACGCGGCGTTCATCTCAGCAGGAAAATATCTTCAGCATGTTCACATAGCAAGTCGCGGAAACCGCATCATGCCGGGCGAAGATGGAGAACTTGACAATTACATCGATGGTATGCGTGCGCTCAAGGAAATGAACTATCAAGGCTATGTCAGCTTTGAGTGTGGAACCAATGGTGACCGTGCCGTAACTGTTCCAGCCGCTGTTGAACTCTTGCGCAAACAGTGGGAGGAGGCATAAGGATGGCATAATAACATCCTGATGAACATGTTCAAACTTTTACAATACTGCATTTGTCTTTTGTTGACAGGTGCAGTATTGCAGTTTTTTTGCGGTGAGGTGGACAATTCTTGTTTGGCCTATCCCTGGAGTGCAGTCATTTTCCTCAATTTTTCGGGAATACTTGTTTTTTTGTTTTTTAGATGCGAAAATCACAAGTTTTTTCGTTCGCTGTTCAGTGAAAATGCCGGCATTGCTGTTTTGGTGACATTGCTTATACTTGTTTTGGCAATGGGGGTGACGGGTAAAAACATCAGCCATTCTTGGCCGTTTGTCTTGTTGATGCTTTGGCTGGTGGCAATGACAGGTGTTGTTGCCATTCGTGACTGGCATAATTTCCGTCAAGTGTCAAAATCCGCACTGCTTTTTCATGTCTCGTTGTTCCTGGTTTTGTCTGCAGCCATTTTTGGCAATGCTGACAAGCAACAAATTACCGTCAGGGCAAGTTTGGGTAATGAGATTGCCGAAGGTTTTGACAAGAAAGAGAACATTGTTCATTTGCCTTTTTCCATACAGTTGGAAGCCTTTCATTTTGAAGAGTACGCCCCGAAACTCTGTTTCTTGACCGATAGTGACGGAGTGAATGAAGAACTTGCCTTTGTAGCAGACAATAAGGGCAAGGTATTTGACTGTTCAGGATGGACATTCAGCGTAAGTCGGTATTATGATGAAGCCATTCCTTTAGACAATTTGCAAAACTTTCAAGAGATGCATCATGTGGGTGCGGCCCACGTCGCCTTTGTAGAGGCTTCAAAGGGAGACGTCCATGTGGATGGTTGGGTTTGTGCGGAAAGTTTTTTGCTCAAACCGATTAATTTACAATTGGATGAAAAACATTTTATAGCTTTCAAACCAGCGTCACCCAAAGGATATGAATCTGAATTGCTTTTGAGAGATATGAAAGGCGACAAGGAATCATGTAGCACAAGTGTCAACCATCCGGCAGTTTTTGGAAATTGGCTCATCTACCAAAAAGGATATGATGTTCAAAAGGGAAAATGGAGCGATTACAGCATACTTGAATGTGTTCATGACGGTTGGTCGTGGATGACGCGTGTAGCGTTATGGCTGATGGTGTTGGCTACCGCTGTGGCTATTGTTGAGGCACGGAAGAAATCAAGAAAGAAATGATGTTGACAGAACTATTTCCATTTGTGGCTTTGACGGCCGTTGCTTTTTGGTTGGCGGCTTCCGTTGTTGCCTTGAAAAACAAAGGTGTTGCCGCGACAATTGTTTGTTCGACAGTGGGTACACTCGTTTTTTCAGGACTGATTGCCTGGACTTGGGTGGAAACTGAGCGGCCGCCCCTGAGAACGATGGGCGAGGTGCGTTTGTGGTATTCCTTGTTTCTCGCAGTAATCGGGCTGTTGGTTTTTTTGAGGACGAAATGGCGTTGGTTGCCCATAGTAAGTTCCTTGCTCGCCACTGTTTTTGTGACGATTTCCTTGTGCCGCCCGGAATTGTTTGAAACGGATTTGATGCCGGCGTTGCAAAGTCCTTGGTTTGTTCCCCACGTCGCCGTGTATATCTTCTCATACTCCTTGTTGAGCATAGCGACAATCTATGCCTTGTGGTTGCGGGTTAGAAAGCCTGTTCGGGTACCTTCTGCTTCAGAACTTTCGGATGAGCGGGCCATGGTAATGATGGGATGGGCGTTGCTTACCTTTGGAATGGTGACCGGAGCGTTTTGGGCCAAGCAGGCATGGGGGGATTGGTGGTCGTGGGATCCGAAGGAAACATGGGCGGCGGCAACTTGGATGGGGTATTTACTTTACATACATCGCAGTCTCCGATGTCGCTACGGTGCCGTGCAACTGACGTTACTTATCGTTTCCTTTCTAATGTTGCAGATGTGTTGGTATGGCCTCAAGTTTCTTTCTTCTTCATCCACGAGCATTCATGTATATTGACAACTAAGCCCATTTCAATTTTTTTGGCATTGCCGTTTTTGGTATTTACATTTACCATGGTTTTCTATAAGTGATAATGCAACATGACGAAGAGGGTATGCAAAGCCAATGGTTACGAAATCGCTATGTGTTTGGGGGTTCAATGAACGTCATATCGTTGTTGAAGCATTTTGAGGAACATTTTCGATGTGGGAGTTTTTTTGACCCAACAGATTTATATGAAATCTATCATGAAACCATATAACTCCGAAGATCCGAATCTATCATTGCCATTGCTAAATTAGGTATTTCCTCAATCCGCAGAAAAGATATATCGCCATGCAGTATATGGATTTCAATAATCCTACGGATTCGTATTTTCTAATTATATTCCACTGGCTTCTTACCATTTTTAGTTTGTTGCCAGATCTGGAATTGGGTGTGATGCGATATAAGGCGTGCATCTTTCCTGTATTGTATGCAATAAACCCTTTTCGTAACAGTGCCAACAGAAAGATATAGTCTTCTTTTTTTTCCTTTATGAATGATAGACTACCTATGGCATCCTTCCTTATCATCAGCGTCAGCCAAGGTATTCCGTCTGTCTTGAGAAGATCACGATAATCGTATTGGTTTGCCGTCATTACAAGCCTGCCATTTCTTTGTCCATCGTACATGATTTTCTCATAATGGGAGAACACCACGGCGTATTGGTTTGTTTCAGCAAATTCCACCTGCTCTGACAATTTGAATGGTTCCCAAAGATCATCACTGTCCAAGAATGCGATATACTTTCCTTTGGCCTCTTTGATACTCCTGTTTCTTGGTGCCGCCGGTGAACCAGAACGAAGGTTTGACCTATATAGTTTGATACGCGGGTCATGTTTAGTGTATGTCTCTATGATGGCAATCGTATTGTCTGTAGAACCATCATCGGTAATAAGCATTTCCCAGTTTTGGTAAGTCTGTGCTTTGACAGACTGAATGGTCTCAGCAATAAAATCGGCAGAGTTATAACTGGGCGTTATTATTGAAACTAATGGTGTATTCATTATAATACTTTTTTATTCAGGAATGGAATGAGATGAAGAATGTATGATGCGAGTAGAGAGAGTAAGAATGATGTTGTCACAATGACCGCCATGTTGGCAGGAGGATTGAGTGTTAACATATTTTCTACATGTAATCCCTTGAACATGACATTCAGAAATACTGGGTGTATGATGTAAATACAGAAGCAGTGTCTTGACAATTTATGTATCGACCTGCTTTCTATGGATTTGAATCTCATGATGCAGAACAATGCTGCCGATGCAGCGATAGAGAGCATAAACTCCGGTCCCACGATAGGGTTGCAGACTCTTGCTGCCAAGAAGCAATATACTATGTAAACAATGAGGCAGGCAAAGGAAAGCATTGATGTCTTTGCATCGTTGGGTATATACCTGTTGATATAGAAACCGAGATAGTATGTAGCAATGAAACTTGGCAGCATCATGTAACTGTTCATGTTCATACCAGTTATCATGCAGATGTTAGGAATCAGTATTCCCATGATGGCAAGAACCCAGGCAAATTGTGTGTGTTCCTTTTTTGTTGTATGAAGAATGTAGGTGTGGAGGGGTGGAGTAACGAGATATAGTCCAAGTAGCATATACAGATACCACATGTGTGTCCAGCAGTTGCCTGTAAGGAAGTTTATGAGGCTTTGGGAGAGTATCGATGTAGTGGAGGTGCAGCGATTGGTCATGACCTGCTCGATGATGCACATGGGAAGACCGAAGACGATTAGTGCCAACAGTATGCGTGGCATGTATTTCCTGACAACCTGAGTGTAGGTGATGGCCTGTGGTTTGTCAAGAAGCAGGGCTCCGCTGATGATGACGAATAAGGCTACGGCACAGGAAGAGAGGTTGTATGCTACCTTATATGCGAACAAGATGGTATCTCCGTCATCCGGATCATGCGATGATATAAACAGTGATGACACGTGTATGAAGATAACCATTATGGTGGCTATCCCACGAAGGGTGTCGATGAATGGGATATGTTGCTTCATTTGATATACTTCTTTATGCTGTCGGCCAGCTGTGCGGTATAGATGAGTGCACCTTGGTGGTTGAGGTGGTCTTTATCTCCAAACAAGCTTGGCTTTTTCTTGTAAAAGGAGGCATTGTAGTTGTCAATGACCGGGATGTTCAATTCCCGGCAAAGCGCAAGGGCACGCTCGTGGGACTGTGCATGGTAGGTGTTGTAGTAGTGTGGTGGAAGGAAGCATACAATCCGTATGTGGCGCGATGTGGCATCGCGCATCAGCCGATTCAGATATTTGAACTTTCGCTCGTCAACTTTTACGTTCTCTGTTCCGGCACTGTCTGGTATCTCGTATGGCGTGAATACATTATAGAATGGATCATAACCTTGCGTACCTTTGTTCTTTTGAGTCATTGCATAGAAAGCTGTGGTTATCCACTCAGAATTGAACTTCACAAAGTTGCATTTCAGTTTTATGGCGTCATTCGCATGTCCCAAATCGTCGTACACCTCATTTATGGTGTGTTCCATACCATAGTAACCTTTGAAAGATTTGAGGTACTCTGTATAGTCGTTGCCGATGTCGATGTAGTCATATCCCGGGGTCAGGGCATAGGCAATCACCTTTGGAGTGTGGTTGCGTAGGAACATGTTGTAGCGGACCCATGCGCATAGGGCACCGTTTCCAGCTTCCCCTGCGTTGTAGCAGGTCATCCCAAGGTGTTCGGTCAAGACTTGTGGCACTATTTCCCTTACGGCGTATGAGGAACCGAGTATCAGTATATCTTCCCTTGCCTCATACATGCAGTGGTAGTTTTGTGTATGGGCATATTGCTCTAACATCCTGTTTGTCCATCCGAAGACAGTGTCGAGGACAGTTACGACAACCAAAAACGATAACATGTATATCAGGAATTTCTTCATTGGTGTTTGCCATTGTTAGAACGTGACGTAGATGAACTGACTGGAATCGAGTACTCCGATGGAGAGGATCAGGCAGGAAATGACGATGTAGAACACGAACTGCATAGGGGTGTTGCGCATGATGCGGTTCTCAGAGAAATATTCGTGCATGATGTCGTATGCAAAGAGTATTGGTAAACCGATGGAAAGGCATGTCAGAGTGAGGGTGTCCATAGGTGCAATCGTGAAGGGTTTGAAATCGGTAACGAAGAGTCCAACCATGGCTGTTGCATCCGAAAGCGTTGGCATGCGGAAGAATATCCATGCCAGACTGACAAGATTGAAGGTAATCATCATGCGTAACAATCTCTTTGCCGTAATTTTCGCACTGGTCTGCTTGATCTCATGCTTGAGACGTTGTCCCATTATTGCCTTCTCTATTATCTGAAGCAGCCCATGCATGGTTCCCCAAACAATGAAAGTCCAATACGCTCCATGCCATAGTCCGCTGACAAGAAATGTAGCCAAGATGTTCCAGTATTGACGCCATTTGGAACACCTGTTGCCTCCAAGGTTGATATATACATGTGTGGTCAGCCAATTCGTTAGCGAAATGTGCCAACGCTTCCAGAATTCGGTAACAGAGGCAGCAAGGTACGGCCGTTCAAAGTTATTGATAAGGTCGAATCCCATGGTCTTGGCTATGCCTATTGCCATCAGTGAGTAGCCGGCAAAGTCACAGTAAATTTGCAGTGTGTACATAATGCTGGCAAGAAAACATACCGAACCAGAGCAATGGGTGTAGTTGGCATAGACGGTATCTACGTAGATGCCGATGCGGTCGGCCAGTACCATCTTGAGAAACATGCCCCAGAGGAGCATCTTCATGCCTGTGATGCCCTGATTGAAACGGAAGACATGAGGTGTCTTAATCTGCGGCATAAGGTTCTTTGTGGTGCTGATGGGGCCCGAAATTACTTGTGGGAAAAAACTGACAAATAGCAGATAGTCGAGAAGATTATTTTCGGCTTCTATACGCTTGTGGTAAGCGTCCAGTAGGTAGCCGACGGCTTGGAAGGTAAAGAATGATATACCTACGGGTATTGCCCAGTTAAGTCCCGGGAGGGCAAAATGCAAACCTGCCATTTCAAGGACGGTTGTAAGGATTTGGTTCAGGAAGTTATAGTACTTGAATACCAATAATGGAAGGATTCCGAGAATGGCAAATACCCATGTAATGGTTGTATTGCGTTTCTTTTTCCCTTCCTTTAACATATTTGCACCAAAGTAGGTTACAAGGCTTACTCCTATCAGGACAATGGCAAAAGCCGGTTTCCAGTTCATATACAGCAAGTGACTGACAATAAGCAGGAATATGTTTCTAATTCTATTGTATTTTGCCGGTATCAGCCAGTATATGGTAAATACCAGGGGAAATATAAACCAGAAGTTCAGACTGTTGAATAGCATTATGTTACCGTTGTCCAGTTATGAGAGAGATAGTCTTAGGTGTAATTTTTTTTATTAGGTGATATATCCCAACGCATATTGCAGTAGCTGATATACCTATCAGGAAAAGGCGTATGAATAGTAATGTTGGCATGGCATTGTCATGTATTACTATGCTGAATATCATTGTGCATGCTGAAACAATCATTATGGTATGCGCGGAATATACGAAGAATACGCTCTCCGTGAGTTTTTGAGGCATTTTTACCTTATATCTTTCAGTTATGAAAGCTGATAGAACCATATAGCTTGTCGCAAATGCTATGTCTCCTAATCGCCTTATTGGTATATGGCTGTCTTGTACTGAACACAATATTGCCAATGGCATGACGATTAAAGTCAGCCATTTCATTCTGTTGCCAATATTGCTGATATTCACTCTGCTTATGGCAATGTATGCGCCCAGGGTGAAGTAGAATGTGCTTATTGGTAGTGATATGCTTCCGTCGATGTGATGTAATAGGTATAGGCTTATCATCACCAATATTCCCAGATGTTTCATCTTGCTCATAAGCAGCCAGATCAATGGTGAACATATACACATCACTATCAGGTCTCTTATGTACCAAAGTGGTACATGCAGTGGGAATCCGTCACTGTACGTCCAAAAAATGTTCCATGTATAGAGCCCGCTTACGGCTTCAAGGTTTTTTGCTTGCAATATCGCACTTGCTTGCTTAAGCGTTAGGTACAACAGGCAAATCAATATCCACAGTATGTATGGAATAACCAATGTGTGCAGTCTCGAACGTAGTTTTTGAATGTATTTTTCCAGTCCGAACGACTCTGTGTCTTTGAAGAAGAGAAATCCTGATATGACAAAAAATACCGGAACACTTATCTTGACAATCACTTGAAGGATTGCAAATGCCATCGATGCAGCATCGTCTCCTCTTACGCATTGTGGCATGCTTACCGAGGCATGGTCCAAAACGACTCCTACAATAAGAGGGAACCGCATGTTGTCAATAAAGTCAAGCCGTTCTTTCATTTATTGGGTGTGAGTGACTTTATTCCTTTCTGCACTGGAACGCAGAGCAAAAATGCAATGACTATTGCTATGGTGATGCATGCTTTATTCGATAATTCCAATCCAAGAACCTTGGAGATGAGAAAGCAATAGACAAGCAGGTGCAGAATGTAGAGTTCAAAGGTGTATGTTCCCAGCCAGTTGAATGCAGCCATCACTGAATTTCCAATATGGACTTTGTCCACCATGGCAAACGCCACGGATATCAGTGGTATGGTGATTACCAATCTTCTTGCGGCTGCAGTCAGATATCCATATTCGGGATTTGTCCAAGCAAGCATGTATGCAGTCGGAAGCATACATGCAACAATCACGATGCCAGTAATTCTTTGCTTCTTCTCCTGGCGCGATAGATATCCACAATATATGCCTATGAAGAACATGAAGTAACGTTCGAGCCCGTTAAAGAACAATAAGTAGTATTCTTGAGCGTGGGCGAAGAGCAGGTGGTTGGTTGTTACTGCTAAAGTCAATGTGGTCATCAAGCACAATGTCGTGTGCCAAAATGATTTGTTGCCGAAATATACCTTGTATATCATTGGAGAGAGCAGATACAACACCACCGATACTGCCACATACCACATGCCGCAATAGTTTCCTTCCATCCAATATGATATGGTTGTAAGGTAGCCCACAAACTGCCAGATGCCGATTCCTTCAAAAATCAGGCGGAACATGAAGTAGGGCAGTGCCATCAGCATATATGGCACAAGCATGCGATAGAATCGTCTTTTGTAGAATGGTATCACATCGCTGTTCTTGCTGAAACTGTAATAGATGCCGTATCCTGATATGAACAGAAACCCTTGGGTTGATACCAAGGCGGGAATTATGCTGATGATGTTTGTCAGTAAAGTGTCTGCTTGTGTTCCCGACAGCCCCATCCAGTGTCCAAGCATCACGCCAACAATGGCCAGACCCATTACGGCATTCCTGTATTTGCTTATGAGCGTGAGTGGAGAATATTCTGTTATCATCTGTTAAATATCTTTTTGAAGGTGCATAAAGCGTTGTTTTCCGAGTATTTCTCCATGAATATTCGCCTACAGTACTCGTTGTAGCGCTTTACTGGTTTTTGGCTCAGTTCGTTTATTGCATCAATGTATTCTTGTGCCGTATTGCATAGTCGTCCGCACTTGTTTGGGTCTGCATCATAACCTTCAAATGTCTCTGTTGTGCCAAGAATGTTCTTGCCATACATCAAAGCTTCGCAGGTCTTTACTTTCATGCCGCTTCCGTCAAAGATAGGGAATACCATGAAGTCCGCTTCCTCAAAGTATGGGGTCAAATCGGGTACGCTGCTGTACACTTTGATGTCCTTAAGGCATTCGTTGGCCGCTTTCAGCTTGTCCATGTTCTGTCCTACAACGGTAAAGTCAATGTCAACATGCGGCAATACGTTCTTTACAAACCATAGTATTCCGTTGGCATTTGCCGGGAAATTGCTGCCAATGAACGTACACTTGGGCTTGTTGTTGGTCATCACGTCTTTGTCAGTTACCATGTCCTTGCATCTGTCTGTGAATGATATGGGAGCAAGGAGGTCAAAGCCTTTCCCGTAAAGTTGCTTTAAGGTCGTGTTGTCTCTCTCACAAAGTCCGATGGCTATGTCGGCATACTCAAGGGCGTAACGGTCGTTCTTTGCGGCACAGCCTACAATAATGTTGCGCAGGGGCAACGCTTTTGGCACGCGGGCTTCATAGTATATGCTTTCCACGTTGTGGAAGAACGATATTATCTTGCCTTTGTATCCTGTTTCTTTCAGATATTTTCCTACAATCCCGAATATGCTGTTTGTGATGAACACATAGTCATATTGTGCCGAGAGTATTTGTGTTTCTTTCAGTTTCTTTGGTGTAAGTCCATTGAAGTACCCAAGTGGAAACAGAATCACGGCATGTAGTAGCGACAGGATAGTTCGCTTCCGGGTAATGTCATTTATGTAATAGCAGTCTACATTCCTTTCCCCGAGCACTTCCTTGCCAAGGTTTATGCTTCGCATGTTGGCTCTGCTGCCACCGTCGTTTGTCTTGCTGTAGTCCTTGAACAGTATGAATAGAACCTTTGCCATTTATGTACGTTACTTTATTGTGTTTTTTAGGGCGTCAAGCCATCCGTGACCGAACTCCATATCGGGCTCGACGTAATTTCCTTCGCCCCATTCATTCCATGATTTCAGGATAATGATTTTGTGTTCTGCATCTTTGTCTTTTACCACTTTGAGGGCATCGAGAATATGCTTTTCGAATGCCTTGGGGGTGGCATTGACATAGATGCCATCGAGTGTCGCCGCACGAGGGCTGCGGTCCCAGTTGGGCATTATTGTAGGGTAAACATTGTCCCAACGGTCTTCCGGTGCGAAGAATCCTTTTACTGTCTTGCTGTAGTCAAAGAATTTACCTATGGGTATTCCTGCCTTGCGCATCACGGTCTTTGCCAGGTTCATCCATTTCCCTTCGTTCAGCATTTCCCCTCTGCGCATACCCACTGAGTTAACGGCGTCAAAGCCCATGTCGAGAATTGTGTCAAACAGTTCCTTGCTGCTGTCCACATTTGGCATTGCTCTGTATGTAGAACCGTCCGGATTGTAGCGTAGTGTGAGGGTAGAATCGCACATGCATACCAAATGAATTCCCTTAAGTCCGTTCTCCAATGCCAGTTTGCGCCATGTCTCTATCCATTCCTTCACGCGTGTGTGCGTCCAGGCATTATATAATATGAATAGTGGCTTGCCATCGACCTTTATGTAGCGTTCGTCCTTGAAGGCGGATAGTAGCGACATGAAGTGGGCGTAATCGTCGTCATGTCCAGGGTAGGTTTGCTCCAACAGCATCGAGTTCGCCTGTATGCTGCTCTTCCTGTTCCACGTTTTGTTGCTCCACGAATGGTTTGCCCAGCAGAGGCAGAATGGGAAATCCGGTTTGCCGCTTGCCACTACTTCATTGAAAGGGCGTTCAAGCAGTTGTTTGCCACCAAACCAGTAGTGGTAGTAGCAGAATCCTTCAATGCCCGCTTCACGTGCCAACTCAGCCTGTTGTTCACGTACTTCGGGTACACGAAGGTCATAGAATCCAAGATCCGCGGGTATTTTTGGCTGCACATGCCCCTTGTATAAGGGTTTAGCCTTGGCTACATTGGTCCACTCGGTAAAGCCGGGTCCCCACCATTGGTCGTTCTCGGGGATAGGATGGAATTGTGGCAGGTATAGTGCTATAACTCTTGCTTTCATATTTGCTTATTCTTGGCTTTCGTTTTCGACATCATCTAATAGAACCAGCAGGCTTTGCCCTTGAACTCGTATGTTTGATTGCGTGGGCGTTCACCGACTTTTTTCGCCGGTATGCCTGCTACAACGGTATAAGGCTCCACATCCTTTGTCACCACACATCCCGCACAGCAAACGGCCCCTTCGCCGATGGTTACTCTCGGCAGAACTATGACATTTGCTCCCAACCATACTCTGTCCTCAATCCTAACCGACAAATCCTCGCCGTCAAAGCAACCGAATTTTGGATCTCTGTGGTCATGTTGTTCTGTATATATTGATGTGTTGGAGTTTATATTAACGTGCTTTCCCAGTGTAAGTCCGCGGCGTGCATCAAGTATGGTGTTGTCTCCGATGATACAACCTTCACCTACGGTCAGGAACTGGGGCTCGCGTATCTCTGTCTTGTAGTGGAATACGACATTCTTTCCTATCTTTGCTCCAAGTCCCCGGTACAGTTCACGGCGGAGCAGAACGCTTGGCAAAGTGCCAATTTTGATTACCAACGCTCGCTTGCCGCCGCCTCTGAATATCCACGAGTTTAGTATGGTGTAGCACACTCCTATGGTACGTGTCAGCAAATTGCGATGACGGTGTTTAATTGCGTCAAGGGCGGAGAAGATGTAGAATGCCGTCAGTATCACATATTTGAGGTACAATAATGCTACCAAGGCGCATAGTATGTAAATCATCGTTGTGTTGTCAAGGCTGTTCATCATGTTTCAGTATTCTATTGTATAGTTTCATTACGGCATCTGAGCATGCTTTTGGGGTATATAGCATATTTACGGTTCGGCGCGCTCTCTCTCTGTAGTCGTCCCAATCCTCTTGCTTTGAACCCGACACAATGTTAAGTAAGGTTGTCAGCTCTTCTTTTGTGTTGAATCTCAAACCTATCTCATCTCCGGTAATCTGTAAACCGTTGTCAAATTGTTCTTTTGTTCCCGATGTGTTTCTGCCAATGGTAATGCATTTCATAAACATTGCTTCCGGGAGGATTCGACCGAAACCTTCGTTGTAGGACGGTACAATTGTCGCACGTGCACCTGCCATGAGTTCCGGTACATCATTGCGAACACCAAGGAAACGCACTTTGTCGGCAATACCGTAAGCTTCCGCTTTATGTTTTAGTTTGTTTAGGTAGGATCCTTCCAGTGGTGCGCCTGCGACCAACAGGGGAAGTGACCTCGTTGAGGCTGCATAGGCTTCTATCAGTTCCTCTATTCCCTTGTTGTATTCAAGACGTCCCGCAAACAATAGATATGTTTTCTGCGTCTTGTTTTCTGTTGTTTTGTCATCGCCCATGATACAGTCGTAAATCACTTCCGAACGTCCTGTCAGACTATGGTGTTTCTGCACATCTTTTGTGATGCAGATGGCATGGGTTACCATATTGTAGAAACTCTTCTTGCAGGGATAGTATCTCATTCCGATCAAATCCGGATTTTCACGAAAATGGAAAACGTGTGGAATGGACGACAGTTTTCCTGCTCGTGCCCCGATGTCTATCACGCTGGAATTGGAATGAATGATGTCGTATCCTTTTATATGGTCAGCCAACCGTCTTGCTGCCATTGCGTTGACGCATCTGCGTGCAATCAGGCGTGGCAACCATAGCAGGTAATCCATCACACTTTCTTCGTAAGGATATGTATTGAGGCGGTAGTTCAGTACGAGTGTAGGTATTCCTTTTGTGTCAAGATCGCTTTTCAAACCTTTGTTGTTGGGTACAACAACCAGAGGTTCCACACCTTTCTTCATCAGTGCGTACAACATTGGCAGGAAGGACTTGTACGCTCCTCCTTGTGCGTCCGTATCGTGCAGAATGTATGCTACTTTCATTATAACCAGGTTGCGTTTTTCTGTTGCTCCAGTTTTCTTGAGTTGGATATTTTTTTGTATGAAATGAATGCTTTCAATGATTCTTTCATAGTAGTTGCTGCCGACTCTTCTGTCAGCACTCCGATGAGTTTGCGAATGCGACGCATGAACGGCAATCCGGGATTGCATAGTGCGATATATACTCTGTTGCGAACGAGAAGCTTGTCGTGTACGGCCTCGTTGCCGAACTTGCCACGATCGTGCCATACTTGCGCAGTTGGAACTACTATGGTTTTGCGCTTGTGAAATTCAAGTCTGGTGTAATAGTTTGTGTCTTCCCCGTAATGGAAGAACAGGGGGTTGAAGCCTCCTACGGTTCTTATCATGTCTATGGGCATGAACCAGCAAGCTGCACACACTTCACCTATTTCGTAGTTGGACTTCGTCTTTCCTACAATCAGCAGGTCGTCAAGCAACTCGTTGTCAGCAAGGCGTAATGATAGTCTGAAAAACCAGTCGAGGTTCTTGCCGTTGCCGGAGAGATGGAGTGGGGAATACAGGTCCCTGCCGTTGGACACCTTTAGCATTTCTTCTATTGCTGTAGGTTGCAAGTATGCGTCTTGGTTGAGCAGAAGAACGTAGTCATAGCCGTTGTCCAAAGCATAGCGCAGCCCCACGTTGTTGCCCCGACCAAAGCCCAGATTTTCCTTTTTGGCCGCAAGCACCACCTCGGGATATTTGTCGGCAATGAATTGGGGTGTACCGTCCGTCGAGTTGTTGTCGATGACAATGGTCGTGACGGGGTGTGTGCTTTGGCGAAGTGACCAGAGACATTTGTCTAACCATTTCATGCCGTTGTATGTGACTATGATTACAAGAACTTTCATTGCGTTAGCGTTTCATTGTTATGTATTCCTTTATGTTAAGCAAGTCCTTCGCTCCAAACACGAGTGCTTTAGTCTGCATTTTAAACAGATGTCTATATGATGGTACAATAGCATCAGACAGATAGCCTGCCGCAACATTGCTTATAATTGAAATTGCGGCTGCTGCCATCACACCATGGCGCGGCAGGAAATACCAGTTTAGAATCACGCATACCATGCAGCCGAAGACGTCTCTTACAAAGGCGTATTTCTGTCTGCCTTCAATTACTATCATCGAACCCGCCGTGTTTGATAGTGCTACACTTGCCGCCTTGAATGCCATAATCTGAAGTATCACCACTGATGGCAGATATGCTTCTCCAAACAGGTACAGAACAAGCCAGTATGATGCGGCCGATGTGGCAATGGCAGCCGTCATCGAGCCCCAAAGGGATATGTTCATGAACTGTTGGCTCTTGCGGTAATATTCTTCCACATTCGTTGTTCTTATTTTTGTCAGAACCGGACTTATGGTTTGTGCCAGTACGCTTGGTATGAAGATGAGTATCTCGACAAATCGTGTTGCAACAGAGAAGTAACCTACGTTCTTTTCGTCTATCATCTCGCCTATCATTACTTGGTCTATGCGCTGGTATATCATTACGGCCGCATGGCACAGCACAAGGGGAGCAGACTCCTTAAGCAGGAATATGGCTTGCTTGCTTGACCATTGCCAGTCGCTAACCTTGCCGACTTCCTTTTTGTACGACACAAGGTAACCACTCGCCAACAGTATGGTGTCAAACATTGTGGCTGCTACAAACCATACGAGGGGGGCGTGTGTGTATAACAATGCCACCTTAACCAGCATGCCTATCAGTGTTCGGCTTATCTCCGACTGTACCACACGCTTGTTTTGTACTATGGCAAAGAAATAGTTGCGAATTACGCTGAAGGTGTTCGCTATTACTGAGATGCTGTATATGGCCACCAGCATGGTTGTTTCTGCATCCTTGCCCATTGCCAGGCATGTGCCTATGCAGAGGGCTATGCTTACCACCGACATTAACAACCTTATGAAAAATGACGTACCAATGATGGCGTTGTAGTCTTTTGGGTGGGATGCTTCTTCGCGAACCTCTATCAAATCCAGTCCGAATATTGATATTGTTTGAAACAGGAATACATAGCTGATAATCCAATTCATCAGGCCAAACTGCTCCGGACCAAGATATCGGGCCACAAGGATGCCTATCACCAGTCCACTTAGCATCGAGGTGACTTTTCCGACAGTTGCCCATATTAGATTGCTGGTTATGCTCATCAGTGTGTTTTATTCTTCTACTTCTCGTGTGTTTTCTTCTGCTTTTTTATTCGTAAGCACGCTGAAGTGTATCTGCTGCCTTCTATTTCTGTTATAACTGTCTTCATCAAAGATGCTGGTGTATGGGAACCATAAATCATAATATCTCGCGTCAGATCTGGGATTGTATGTGATATATTGGAACGTATAATAACCAACGGCGATGAAACAGCATACAGCCTTTGTGATGATGTGCTTCTTGTCTTGAAACAGGGTGTATAAAGTGTCTGTTAGCATGCAATAGTATGCTATAAGTGCATAGTTAAGGAATCTTGCCAAAGGCAGGAATGATGGTACTATGGCTCCGATGCACAGATAGAATGCCATGAGATGCTCCTTTCTGGCTATCACCTCCTTGTCTTTCAGACCCTTGGGTATTCCATAGTGCATAATGCAGAAAGGGGCCAAGATATAAATAGTCAGATATAGTATGTATGCAATAGGTCCCACCTTGAACGTGCTGTACATTAACACTCTTGTAAAAAGTGCATTTTTCTCTCCAAGAAAGCTTGACACTATTTGTGAGAAAAGTAAATTGCTTAACGCCCAAAATGTTGCTGAAGCCAGTATCGTGAACATAAGCCTTTTTGGTGTAACCTTGAATCTCGTGAACAGAAACAGTACCATAACGATGGATGACACATGCCAAAAGATGGCGATAGTGAATAGCAGAACTGTGTGCGCATATTTCTTGCGGAAATAGGTTTCCATGCCATATAGGCAGAATCCAATGGCGAAGGCCTCGCGCATCACCTCTGTATTGAAGGTAAAGTAAGTAAACGTGAAGCAATACAACAGTACAAAGAAGAACACTCTTTGGGTATATCTCTTGACAGTATGGAACACGGCGATATTGATCCAAAAAGCCTCTATCAACTGGACGGGGTAGAAGGAATTGAATACGTTTTTTGCAAAGCAATTGAGCAGTACCCACAGTGGCATCTCTCCTTTCGTCATGAGCCTCTCCTCAATTTCTTCAAGCCATCCATAGAATTCGTTCGGATATTCCTCAAACTCGGTCAAGTATTTCTGCTTGTCACCGCCCAAGGCATAACTGAAACCGGTAATTAGAGACAGGATGATGCACAAGAGCCAAAACCTGTGGCTCTTGCGAGAATCAAATTCTTTCTGGTCATCGTAGAGAAAGCACCAGATGGCAGCAAGAATAATTGGTATGAGATAGATTGCCGTCATGTATGTCGAAAAACCGTCAGGTCATGAAACCGTACAACCATCCTAAAACCAATCCACGAAATCCTTTCTCATTGTCCAGGATGCTGTGATGATAGTAGAAAGCGCCAACATCGTCAATACGAAGAACAAGCGTTTCGGTCCTGCGGGCTTTGATGGTACAGTGGCACTCTTCAAGGTACTGAAGACGGGTGTCTGCTCCTGCACCTTGGCTTTCATCGCTTGGTATTGAGTGTTGAAGGAATTATACATCTGTAGTTTTGTACTAAGGTCGTTGCCAAGTTTCTTGCCTTTTTCCACAGCAATGTTTAATGACGCTTTTTTATTGTGGTCGAGATAGTTGCCGTAAGTCCCTATGGCTTTCTCATATTCAATAAGCGCGCTGTCTGTAAGATGTTTGTAGTATTGCTCATCCTGACGTGCTTTTTTTGTCCTGTATTCCGTAATATAGGATTGCAGACGTAAGCGAATGGAGTCTGCAAGTAGTGCGCATGTCAACTTGTCTTGGTCTGTAACTTGTATGGTGATTACTTCTGTCAGTTTGCTGACACTGCATCGGATTTTCTTTCTAATTACATGTTCAATGAGAAAATTATCCTCCTTTGAAAGGTAGAAGGAATTCAAGTCACGTGCTGTGAGGGTCGGCTTTTCTTCTTTGTCAGAGAAAAAGGAAACTATTGGCTTGGACAAATCCTTTATCAGTTGAATGATTTTGTTCTTTTTCTGGTGTTTGGTCAAATAGGTGTAATAGTCAGTATTTACTCTGCCGTCATCCGTTGCAACCTGGATGCCTAAGATGTCGACAAGAAATTCCGGAGATTCAAAAAGGTTTGGGTAGAGAGAAGGGTAGATGGCGTCGTCAGAGGAACCTCCAATATTAATACCAAAGGATGATGCCAAAGAGGCGGCACTGCCTAACGGGTTGTTTTTGGATGTCTCCGGTGCCAGTTTCACTTCACACTTATAATAGCGAGGTTGGGAGAAAATCCAAGTGGCAGACAGTATGAACGTGATGCACCAAATGATGATAAAGGTCTTCCTTTTCGCCCACAAAGCGCGGGCAACCACCTTTATGTATGCAATCTTTTTATCAGTTGTTTCGGACATAAATGGCTTTATTTAAGAATTGTAGCGATGATGGCCCCTATGGTTGCCGTGGTGCTTGCCAGGCTTGCCCACATGCCCACTTTTGATGTATCTATTTTCTTTTCCTTCTTGCTTGGAACCACAATCTCACATCCAGGTTCTATCTTTCCCTTGCTGAGTTTGCTTATCTGACCGTTGGCATATTGTATATAAGCCTTTCTCTTTCTACCGGTTTCGGTGATGCCACCGGCCTGATTGATGTAGTACTTGGCAGTCTTTCCGTTCTTGAAGGTGACGGTGTTTGGTGACAGTACCTCGCCTGAAATTTTGACCACATTGCTCATCTGTGGTATGGTGATTACATCTCCTTCCTTCAAAATTATATCATCTTCTTCGTCTTGTCCGTTCAAGGCGGCGACCAGGTCGATACCGACTGTGTACTCCTTTTTGTCCTTGGTATTATAGGCGGTGATGGAATCTGTCTTGTTTTGGGCTATTTCTATCAGTTGTCTGCGGTTGTTCATTTCCTCCTCGGTATATTTGCGTAAAAGTTTTGTTCCTCCCGCATAGGCTTTGGGAGTCAGTCCACCGGCACGCTTGATGAAACTGCTCAAACGCTCGTCTTTGCAGGTAATGGAGTAGTGACCTTCGTACATCACCTCGCCGCCAATGAAGACTGATTTTTGCGCCTTGTAGTTTGGACTGCGGTGTATCGTCACTTTGTCAAAGGGCTCCAGACGGAATGTTTGGTCACCTACGATACGCAGTTGGCTGTCCAAATCAAAGGTAAAAACCTTGGCCATTTGAATGCCGTCGGCGTTGTCCTCGGCGGTAGTGATGCGGCGGGCTATCTCCACCTTTTTCAATGTGGCAGCCTCGCTCAGACCGCCTGCCAAGGTGATTAGGTCGCCAATGGTGGTGTTCTCGGAATAGTCAAACGTGCCGGGATTCATCACCTCACCCGAGATGGACATCTTTCTCTCGCCTGCAAGTTTGCTGTTGGAGGCTATGACGAGTTCATCTTCATTCATGAGTGGAACGTCCGGCAAGTTGTCATTCAGGATGGAATCCAGTGAGATGGTAAGCGTTGTACTTGTCCTGTCTTCTTTCAGTCGCAGCAACACGGCCCTTGTGGTCACTGCCTGCTCCAACAAACCTCCAGCCTGTTCGATGAGTGTCTTCACGGAATGGGTATCGCCGTCAAGTTTATACTTTCCCGGACGAAACACGGCACCGCTCACTCTCACCATGTTTTTGTAACGCTCTATGATTGGTGCTACCACAACAACATCCTCATCCTCATTTTGGAACGTTGAGTAATCCCACTCGTCAACATTATGTACCGTGAGGCCTTCGCTGCTCCTGCGTTCCACTCGTATCTTCTCCTTGTAGGCATCGCCCATGAAACCACCGGCAAATGTCAGAAGTGTCTTCAGGCTTTCGCCCTGTTTCATTTCGTAGTACATAGGCCGTTTGATATGGCCCTCTATCTTCACAAGTCGGTTGTATGTACCGACAATGATGACGTCATCGTCTTGCAACATGATGTTTCCGGGAAGACGACCATTAAGAATGAAGTCATATACGTCAATCTCGGTAACGACTTTTCCTTTCCTGCTGACTTTGATGTTGCGCAAGGTTCCAATATCGTTGACACCGCCGGCGAGGTAAAGGGCGTTGAATACTGTCGAGAAGGCGGATAGGGAATAGGTCCCGGGGGTGACTACCTCTCCCATCACGTTGACCAACACGGTGCGGGTCTGTCCCAACGACAGTTTGATGGTGGCATCCGCATAGTTCATGCCAATAGTGCGACTTACCTTTGCCTTAGCCTGTTCCAGCGTAAGACCTGAAACAAATATGGGCTGTTCGTCAGGAATGGCAATGCTGCCATCAGGTGCCACCACAATCTTTGCGTTTTCCTGCGAGGATCCGTAGATGTCAAGCAACACCTCATCGCCAGGTCCCAAAAGGTAGTTTGCCGGGGCTGGAATATTCATACTTGGCTGAAATGTCAATTTGTCGGAATTGAATATGTCGTGACCAAAAATCAGTTTCCTATCTTTGATGTTGGCTTCCATGCTTTGTTTCTGCCCATTGGGCTTGCGTAGCCGATCTTCATTGTCAATTGTGTTTACAGGATGTGTAGTGTCCGTTTTTGACTCATAGTTCGTCTTAATGCGTAGCAATTGTTCTTGCGATATCCCTTTTGCCAACAAATCCTGTGCAATCTGGGTTTTGTCCTTTCCTGATGCCGATTGTGTCTTGATATACGACACGACTTGGTCGTCAGACATCTGTGCCCAAACTCCACGCAATGGCATCATGCAACAGAGAACGATAAATAGCATTCTTTTCATTTCTCTATAAAAAAATGTTAAGTAAGTAATCAAATTTACCTTTATATTATAAAATTATTCTTGTATCAATTTTCTTAATGCCTACTTCTCTATTATTGGCAGTGCGGCAATAAGTGTTGCTTATGGTTGGCAATAATATGAAAATTTCATGTAAACAATTTAATATTAGCATAATAAGATGTCATTATGGTTGAGCGCGTCCTCTTTTCATTGTACTTTGCTAAGAAGTACAGATATAATGATAAAGAGACAACTTTAAGATTAGACGGCTTTATTCAATTATTTCCAATAATGTATGGTGAATTCCTGAAACAGCAATGGCCAGGTCATCGAGCTTTATGATGAGTTTTCTGTCATGGCGTATGCGGAACACTCGTCCTTCAACTCCTTCAAACTCGCCTGCCTTTATGCGAACCTTCGGACATTTTTCAAATCGGTGGTAAGCATCGGGAAGGAATTCTGCATGCAGGCTTCTTGCAGTCAGTACTTGCTTGAATCGTATTAGTTCTGAGTCGGTAACAACGGCAGGTTTCCCGGTTGAACGGTTTATATAAGGTGCCTTGAGACCGTCAATGGCTTTGATAACAGTGGTGATGTCTTCTGATGTTTGGATAAAGATGAGATTATGCAAGACGGACACTTCTCTTTCAACCATCCTGTTTCCATCCAAGTGCTTGATTTTCCGGGTGGGGAAGAAATAGGCAATCCCCGCTTTTTCAAGATTCTCTTTGAGTGAACCTCGGATTGCTTTCCCTTTGTATACAATGTACCAAACCATATATTTTCTTCTCGTATCTCAAATACGAATACGAGGTTCTTGGCTTTTTGCGCCAGTAGAATGAAGCGAAATCATGTAATCCAACAACAATTGTCACTTCATCGAATATTTAGAGAACGAGAGATGTTTCATAAATACTCATTGTTAAAATTAAATTCAAGTCGTTCGGCAACACTTGTCTCTGCTACTTTCAGCCACAATTTCCCAAGGGGTACAATAAACACAAAAAGATTGCGCCAGGCACTCACTCAAAGTGCCTAACGCAATCTTTAATATTATATAACATACTGATATACAATCGTTTATACTCCCCCCGCATGAATGTATACATATCATCAACTTTAGATACTAAAGAAATAGTCTCCAAAAAGACTGAATATGTAGAGCATGTATGGAGCATTTGAACAGTTTTTTCGCTTGTTTACCGCATTTGATAGACTTTTCGAATGCAAAGTTATACATTTCATATTATATAACCTAAACTTTCCTTGCTTTTAACCTAATTTAAGGTTATGTTGTTTTTTTTTGATTGATTTTCTATGATTTGACAAGAACTGGAACGTAAGGTATGGTCTGCAGTGTAGTCTGGGTGAACCGGGAAATGCATTTTGATAACCATTCTTTTAGAATTTAAAGTTCCTCATTGAAACTTACCTGCGCATTGTTCATGAAATTGTTCCATGTCAGGTAACCGTTATGGTGTTGTGTTGCAATGCCGCGGAACGATTGCATGAATTGCTTCAACTTATTATTTGAAATGGCGTTTTGTGCGTGAGTTGTTGCTACCCTTACTCAAATCAATCATACAGCAATGAATAATTCAGCAATCATCAAACAGCCACCTACCTCGCAATGATTTGAGATGGACGTTGTGTCAGGATATCCAAACTTTTTCAGCCATTGGAATGCGCAAGAGCTTGTATGTTTCAGTATCATGTTGTATCTTTGTACCCATATGTACATGAAATCATTATACAGCAACAATAAAGACCGCTGGCGTTATGCCTATTACCGTCTGAGCGAATTCCATAAACAAGAACAGCGCTTCATTGCCAACGTATTGGAACTAATGAATGGGACAATGGGTCAAGCGAAAAACTTGATACTTTATATGTTGTCATTGTTTTGTATATGTTGCGAAGAAGGCAATGATATATGTGTGGGCAATGTGGACAAAGTAATCCAAAGCCAGCGAGATTATGTGGTTACCGAGATGGGAACTGGCATTTTCGCATACGACAGTCGGCATTTGATTTCGAGTTATACATGGAATGATGCAAACCATGAATCAACCATTAGCATATCGAGTGTCTTGTTTAAGAAATTTGATGAAAAAGGGATGAAGTACGGCAGGTTCAACGAGGACGGAGAGTTAGAACAATTGAAAATCCAGTCCACAAGAAATACTGACGTTTATCATGAATATGTAAGTTCGTTGTTTGTCTTTTACTATGATTTAGAGAAACAGTGGTCCGGGTGTACATGCCATGAAAAGAAAACATGGTCACAGCTGGCTTCTGACAGTTGGAGTGGTTGTTCTGAATCTTCTGTAAAAATCAAGTGTGAGTGGAGCAGCAACAACTTGTACAGGATTGTCATTGTGGCTCATTGTTCAGACGATGATGAGGGAGAATGGGATGAAACAAAAACAATTGAACTGACATACAGCAGTCAGTGCAACCCCAAACGCTTGTGGCCCTATTCTTTGTTGAAAAAGATAGATATGGAATATCCGGCATTGGGTTACATGGGCGATGGACCGCAACTGCTCCCTTCTTCTTATATTGTTACAGAAACGGATACAACCAAAGGGGAATGTACATACTATCATCAAGAAAGAATAAAGTTGGACTATGTGATGCAAAATGGTTTTATCTCACGAGAAATTATTGACAAAGATACGATTCCTTATAGGTACGAACTTATCAAATCACAAAAACGAAATTAAAGTGATGGTAGTAATAGGTACGAATGCTCATGTATTTCAGGGTGATATGCATTTGAATTGGTAATCTTCAGTGAACTACCATTATTTTAGGGCAAGACGTCCAAAATGAATGTCCCATTTTCGGTGAAAGACCACCCAAACATTGAGCGGTCTTTCCAAATGGACTATTTCTTTCCGAAAGTCAAATTGCATGTATATGGATTTTTGATACCGGTATTGCCAAAATAGGCTATTGTGGTATCGCGGACGGTATATCGTTTGATGTTGACATTATCATAATTTCCATCATTATCCACATCGTTAAAAGTGATTTTGGAAGCATACCCGCAACAGAAATAGCCCGCGTTCAAATAAGTGAAATTAATTTTGAGACTATCAAGCACACTTTTCTCGGATGTTTGGACTGGAAGAATACTGCCGGGAAGAACCAAGTAAAAGTCCTGTTCGTTATATGGTGAAGCATTTTCATTCTTTTTACTGTTTTCGTCACCCATATTCTTTGGTTGATCTTCCATAACAACATCACCTATGGGCGGAACAGCTGTATCCCCCGGTATTTCAAATTTATTGAACAGATTGTTATGTGAACTGTCGTAAGGGTCATGTTCTATGGTGTGGTTATGACCATACAAGAAAAAGATGTCGTGGTTTTGTGCCACTTCGTTTATGGCGTCGCACCATATTTTTCCACCTAAGTTATCACCTCTGTTGGCATGGATAGGCATGTGCGACATAATCACGATAGGTGCATGATCTTGCAGGGCTTTGGCCCATGTCAGGAACTTGGCGCTTGCAGACCGTGCATCCTTTCCGAAATCATCCAACGAATTCAACCCATTGTTTTGATTCACCAATGTATCTTCCGCAACGGACATTTGGGAAAAGGATATGCCGTACAGATAGTAGTTATCCAAAGCGGCAGGACCGCTGAAAAACGATGAGTATCCGTCTGTACACTCTGAGTCGTGTGAACCGTAAGTAAAGAAATATCTGTTTCGTTTGCTCCTACTTCCTTTTTCAACCACGTCAATCACCGAAGAAAGCGAGAAAATCTCATTATTGACAAGACTGTCTGTATTGTCCCCGGCACAATCTCCTCCTATCAAAAATACGGAAGGCGCAGTTTCCGAGAGATTTTGGGATGCCAACTGAACAAGAGCCTTGAGATTCTTTGGAGTTGCGACCCCATGCAAATCCGTCCCGGTAAAAATAGCTGATAGTTTTTTGTCTTTATGAGACTCATTATTAGAAGAGTCCTTTTCGCATGCTACAAAAAAACTTGCCAAAATAATTGCCAAGACATTTGTGAAAAATTTAGTCATTATAAGAAAATTTAATTTGGTGAGTATGTAAAGATTTCAGTTGTTTGGTTTTGGAATAAATATTGGTCAATGTTTGTCTGTTGTGTGGTGTATGCTTGTTTTATGCTTGGTGGACCGATGCTTATCTTGAAAACCACTCCTATCAATAGCGCCTTATTCATACCACCAAACAAATGCGATTGAATAAGTTGCAATATTCGGCAAGGCAATGTGAGAGTTTTTTTATGCCATGATGTATATATCCAAGAACACGGTTTTTGCATTTCTTGTGGTTTCCTATCTTGAACCGAAACAGCGTATTCAACCATAACCAAGATTTTAGGATTTCTTTATCTCCTATCTTGTGTCAATCAATGCGCGAACCAATTTTGGTTCGCACATTGGTTTACAAAGGAAGAACACCTGTTATACAATCCCTCGTCCGTGGCAGTTTTTGAATTTCTTACCGCTGCCGCATGGGCAAGGATCGTTTCTACCCGGCATTTTGTTGGCAACATAAGGTTGTGTCTTTTGCTGCTGCTGATTACGGGTATCCTGTTGTGCTGCAGCGCGCTGTGCGGGATCCGTCAAGTCTGAGCGTGACTCTTGGTACTGTTGGCGTTGTGAGGGGCGTTCAGGCGTGGCTTCATGTACATCCTGTTGTGTTTGCATGGGGATTTGTGCGCGCATGAGAATAGCCGTTGTACGATCGTAAATGCGCCCGATCATTTGGTCGAACAACTTTACACTTTCAAGTTTATAGATGACAAGAGGATCTTTTTGCTCATAGCTGACGTTGCGGACAGAATGTTCCAAATCGTCCAACGCGCGCAAATTCTCTTTCCACTCGTCGTCGATGATGTGAAGAAGAATGGATTTCTGGAATTGCTTGATGATGGGCTTGCAGTCGTTTTCGTAGCACTCTTTCAAATTGCAAGTGATGTTGTAAATGCGTTTGCCATCGCTGATGGGCACTGCAATGTTAACGTAACGGTCTCCTTCATTTTCAAACACCTGACGGATGACCGGAATGGCTATTTCCGACATCTTTTCGGTGCGGCGCTTCAAGTTTGCCATAGCGGCTTGGAATGCCTTTTCATACAATTCCTCCTTAGTGGTTTCACCATTGAAATCCGTTTCGTTGAAAGGAACTTCCATAGCCATGATTTTCAGGAAGCCTTCCTTGCAGCCTATCCAGTCGTTTTTGTCAATGATGTCCACGCAGCGGTCCCAAATCATGTTGCTGATGTCCATGCCAATTCGTTCACCCATGACTGCGTGGCGGCGTTTTTCGTAAATAACGGTTCGCTGCTTGTTCTTTACATCGTCATATTCCAAAAGGTGCTTGCGGATGCCGAAATTGTTTTCTTCAACTTTCTTTTGTGCGCGTTCAATGGAATTGTTGATGATGGGCGATTCGATGACCTCTCCTTCTTTAATGCCGAATTTGTCCATAACCTTGGCGATGCGTTCGCTGGCAAACAGGCGCATGAGATTGTCTTCAAGAGAAACAAAGAAAACGGAGGAACCGGGATCGCCCTGACGTCCTGAACGTCCGCGCAACTGACGGTCCACGCGCCGGCTCTCGTGACGTTCCGTACCGATGATGGCAAGACCGCCTGCCGCCTTGACATCATCGGACAGTTTGATGTCGGTACCACGTCCCGCCATGTTGGTGGCTATGGTAACCGTGGAAGTCATACCGGCTTGTGCAACGATGTCCGCTTCTTTTTGGTGTAGTTTGGCATTAAGAACATTGTGCGGTATCTTGCGTATTTGCAGCATGCGGCTCAGAGTTTCTGAAATTTCAACGCTGGTGGTACCGACAAGCACGGGACGTCCGACATTAACCATTTTTTCAATTTCATCAATGACGGCATTGTATTTTTCGCGTTTGGTCTTGTAAACGCGGTCGTTCATGTCTTTTCTGAGAACGGGTCGGTTGGTTGGGATTTCCACGACGTCCAATTTGTATATATCCCAAAATTCGCCGGCTTCCGTAATCGCAGTACCGGTCATGCCTGCAAGTTTGTGGTACATGCGGAAATAGTTCT